>NFUN01000077.1 GCA_002197525.1 Acidobacteria subdivision 13 bacterium RH2 MAG17b
AAAGAGAATGTTTAACCTAGCAAACCGGAATCTTATTGAAAACAAAGGAACATTAGACGAGCAAACCGGAACAAACCGGCGGAGCAAACCGGGGCGAAGCGGAGGAACGAGTTGAATAGAAACAAGATAGGTCGTTCTCCGCTTATGTCTTGTAGAATGAGCAAGCTGCGCAAAGCTGGCCGCTTCGATCCGGTTTGAAACTCCCATCCCTTGAGGCGGCGCCGCGGCCGGAAGGCAGGCTAGCTCTCTAGCAGCGGGCGGAGCGTCCTGCGGCGGCGAGAATCGCGCGGGCTGCGTCGCGGGCAGCATCGGGCCGCGCCACGGCGCGGGCGCGTTCCTGGAGCGAGGCGCGCTCCTGCTCATCGCTCAAAAGCCGCTCGACGGTGGAGGCGATTTCCGCCGCCGACTGCATCCACACCCCCGCGCCCCACTTCTCGATCCAGCGGCAAGTGCGCTCTTCGTTACCCGGCAGCGGATCAAAGGCCAGCAGCGGAAGTCCGCACGCGCACGCTTCCATCAGGGTTGCGCCACCCGGCTTGCTTAGCAGCAGATCGGCCGCTGCCATCCACTCATGCACGTTGTCAACCCATCCGAGCGCGCTCCAGCCGGGAACGCCGCTGCAGAGATTTTCAAGCTCAGCTCGCAAGGCGTGATTTTTGCCAGCGATGAACACCGCCTGGAATGGCTGCCGGGTTTTTTCGAGTTCCGCCACGATGCGGCGCGGCTTGCCGAAGCCAGTGCCCCCGAAGAGCACAAGCACGAGCGGCAAATCGCTTCGCACCCCCAGCCGCTGCCGTGCAGTCTTACGATCCGGAAGACTCGTAAACACGGGGTCGATGGGCGTGCCGGACATAATGACCTTCGATGCCGGAGCGCCCGCCGCTTGGAGTTCGGCTGCCAAGTCCGGATGAACAGTGAGATAGAGATCGACTTCCGGCTGAATCCAGGCTTGATTGAAATCCATCAGTTCCAGCCCCGCCAGGAAGTACCGGGCGCGGGCCTGGCGCTTGTGCAAGGCGGAAAGTTCGCAGACGCCCACCTCGGTGGCAATGACAATATCGGGATCAAACGCGCGAATCGCCTTGAAGAGCGGCCGCCCGCCCAGCCGGTAGAGCCAGAGCGGGCTCGTTGACGCCTGCTGGTGCTGATAGCGCTCGATGCGCCTCCACAGGCCCGGCCAGAGTCGCAGGGGAATCTCATAGGAATCGTAGTAGGCGCGGAACCATGAGGCGCAGCGCTCGATCGCGTCCATCACCGCGACCTCGAGTCCTGGATTGAGTTCGACAAAGGCCTTGCGCAAGGCTTCAGACGCCCGCCGGTGGGCGGCTCCGTGGGAAGTGGTGAGAATCAGGATCTTGGGCATGGAAATGAGAGGCGGCCTTCAGGTTGGAGGCGTGCCGCAACGGCGCACAGGCCGGGGCAAATCAGGCCGCTGCGCCGGGAAGAAAGTCGAGCACCGAAACGAAGTTGAAACCTCTTCGATGGACCTCTTCGATGATTGCTGGCAGCGCTGCGACCGTCTTCGAATGATTCACCTCCCCGGGCTCGCGCCTGCCGCAGCCGTCGTGGAGCAGAATCACCGAACCGTCACGTAGGCCCTTCAAAGCTTTGCGGGCGATGTCCTCAGCCGTGTTCTTTTCGATCCAATCGAAGCCCGTGTCAGACCACTGGATGGACCACATGCCCCGGCGGCGCAACACCGGAAACAGGCCGAACCACCGGACGCCGTAAGGCGAGCGGAAAATCCTGGGCCGCAATCCCACGGCGCGCGCGATCGCCTCCTGCGTGCGGTCGATTTCGCGCGCGATCGTCTTGCGGGTCTTTAGGTAAAGGAATAGATGCGTGTACGTGTGATTCCCGATGGCGTGGTTTTCGCGTTTGATGCGCTGCAGGCTTTCAGGAAAGCGGTCCACGAGCTTCCCGTTGACGAAGAACGTCGCCGGCACTCCGTACCTCTTGAGAACGTCGAGGATCTGATCCGTGCACGGAGGCGTTGGGCCGTCATCGAAGGTGAGCGCGACGCGCTTTTGTCCTGCCCGCCCGCGCACGAGAGACGGTCCCAAAAGCTGCGAGCTGGGCACGGAACAGCCATAAAACAGAAGCGCCACGACCCAGGCCACAATCAACACAAGGACGTAAACCACAGACCAGCTCATGATTTCTGTTCACCGCATGCACCGCGCCTCCGGAGTTTTGCTGCGTTATCTTCCGGCGGCCAGATCCTGGCGATACCACTCGACGGTCTTCCGCAACCCTTCTTCGTACAGAAAATCGGGTTCATATCCGAGCGCCTGGCGGGCGAGCGTGATGTCCGCGAGCGAGTCGCGAACGTCACCGGCGCGGGGCAGCCCGTATTCCGGTTTGACGTTGAGCTCCATGATCTCGTTGAGCATGGCGACGGTGCGGTTCAGCGTGAACTGCTCGCCCACGCCGACGTTAATCGTCTTTCCGGCCGCGCCGGGCGCCGTGCTCGCGAGCAGCGTGGCCTTCACGGCGTTGGCCACATAAGTGAAATCGCGGGATTGCTCGCCGTCCCCGAAGATGGTGGGCGTCTCGCCTTTCAGGAAGGCGGTGATGAAGATGGACAACACGCCGGTGTAAGGCGAGTGGTGGTTCTGGCGCGGCCCGAAAATGTTGAAGTAGCGCAGCGCGACGGTTTCCAGCCCGTACAGTTGCGTAAAAAGTTGGCAGTAATATTCCCCGGCCAGTTTGCCGAGCGCGTAGGGAGAGAGCGGCCGCGGCATTTGGGTTTCGCGGCGGGGAAATTCGGGATTGTCTCCGTAAGCCGAGGACGAGGCGGAAAAGACCAGCCGTTTCACTTTGGCGTCGCGCGCCGCGACGAGCACGTTCAAGGTGCCGGTGATGTTGATGGCATTCGACGTGATGGGGTCAGCCACCGAGCGCGGCACGGAAGGCAACGCCGCAAGATGAACGACGTAATCCACGCCTTCGAAGGCCGGACGGATGGCGTCCAGTTCGCGGATGTCCAGCTCGAAAAACTCGATCCGGTTACTGATGTGCGCCAGATTTTCTCTGCGTCCGGTCGAGAGATTATCGAGCACTCGAACCTCGCCGCCGCGGCGCAAAATTTCGTCCGCCGTATGCGAACCGATAAAGCCGCTTCCACCCGTGATCAGATAGAGAGCCATGAAGTGCGCCTTTCTAAAATTACGAGTCTACCATGCAGTCTTTGCGCCCACCAAGCGCGCGTAGCGCTGAGTACTGGTTTGCTGTAGCGGCGCTCCATTAGCGCCGGGTCTGCGGTCGCAGACCGCCGCTACAAAGATCAAATTGACCCACTACCGAGCGCTGGCCGGGCTGGATAGGAAGAGAAAATGGGCCGGATTCCCCTCAAAGCGCTTCGCGAGCCATCAAGTCGTCAAGGGTTTCACGCTGGCGGATGACCCTCGCCTGGCTGCCTTCGATCAAGACCTCCGCGGGCCGCGGCCGCGTGTTGTAATTCGACGCCAGGACGTAGCCGTAGGCGCCTGTGGTGAGGACGGCGAGCAGATCGCCGGGTTGAGCTTCCGGCAGTTCGCGGTTTTGAGCGAGGAAGTCTCCGGTTTCGCAGATGGGGCCGACGACGTCCGCGCGGAATGCGCAGTTTTCGGGCGGCCCCGCGACAGGCGCGATCTGATGGAACGATCCGTACAGTGCAGGCCGCATGAGATCGCTCATGCCGGAATCGACGACAATAAAGTTCTTGGCAGGGTTGCGTTTGACGTAGAGCACGCGGGTGAGAAGCAGGCCGGCGTTGCCGGCGATGGACCGTCCGGGTTCAAGCGCCAGCCGGTAGGCTGTGCCGGAGAGCCGCGCCCCGAGTTCTTTCACGAGGCTTTCGAGGGCGAGCGGCGCTTCATCCGCGTATCGAATGCCGAATCCTCCGCCCAGGTCCAGGTAGCGGAGATTCGCTCCTTCAGAGCGCAGCGTATCCGCCAAGGTTTTGATTTCCTCGAAAGCCTTGAGGAACGGTTCCACGTCGAGGATTTGCGAGCCGATGTGACATGCGACGCCCACAACCTCCAAATCCTGCGACCCGGCTGCCTTGCGGTAAAGCGAGAGCGCTTCGTCCTTGGGAACGCCGAACTTGTGGATCGTCCGCCCGGTCGAGATATAAGGATGAGTTTCCGCCTCGACCTCCGGGTTGACGCGAATGGAGACCGGCGCGCGGCGGCGCTGTTCGCGAGCGCGGCTTGCGATTAGATCCATCTCGCCGGCCGATTCGACGTTGAACATAAGAATGCCAGCCTGCAAAGCCACGTCGATTTCTTCCCGCGTCTTGCCGACACCCGAAAAGACAATGCGCCCAGGTTCGGCTCCAGCTTTCAGAACGCGGGCAAGCTCGCCGCCCGAGACGATATCGAAACCGGCGCCCTCGTTGCGCAGCAGGCTAAGAATGGCCAGATTGGAGTTGGCTTTCACGGAATAGCAGACGAGCGAAGGAATGCGAACCAGACGGGCCGCCAGAGCGCGGTAATTTTCCAAAATGGTTTGCCGGCTGTAAACGTAAAGCGGAGTGCCATAGCGTTCCGCAAGCGAGGCCAGCGAAACGCCCTCGCAAAACATGGTTCCGGCGCGGTAGTCAAGATGCGGGTTCGAGAGAAGCGTCATAGGCTGAGAGTTATGCATAAGATGCCAAGTGAATATGGGATCCAGCGCCGGCAAGATGCCGCCTTGAAAAGCAGGGCTTCAAGGACAGCGGAAGCGGTTATGCCGCCGCCTTTGCTCAGCGTCCTTTGATCACGAGCAGTGTCTGATCGTCACGCACGGGTCGGCCCTGCTCGTAGGAGCCGATTGCTGAGAACACTCGCTGCACGATTTCCGGGACATCACGGTGGGAATTCTCGCGAAGCAGATTTTCCATGCGGCGATTACCGAATTCTTCCCGTTGGGGATCCGTGGCCTCACTCAGGCCATCGGAGAACATCGCCAGCACATCGCCTTTTTGGATCGTCAGGCTGGTTTCCTCGTACTCAGCGTGATCCAGCAGCCCGAGCGGTATTCCCTCGGCGTGGATCGCGTGAACTCGCTTACCTCGCACCAGAACGGGCAGCGGCATGCCGGCGTTTGCAATCCGCATCAGGCGCGATTTGGGCTCCCAGATGCAGTAGGTAAGCGTAATAAAATGGCCGTCAATCTGGCGTTCAAGCAGGAGCGTATTGAGTTTCTTCATCATGCTGCCGGGATCCAGCCGCTGCGGCGCCAAACTTCTGAGCGTGCCCATGGCGAGCGCGCCGTAAAGAGCGGCGGGCGCTCCCTTGCCGCTCACGTCTCCGATGGCCAGCACGTGACGGTCTTTGCCGGAGTTGATAAAGTCGTAAAGGTCTCCTCCCAACTCGCGGGCGGGACGAAAGCGAACACCCACCTCCAATCCTGGAATGGACGGGTTGGGCGTAGGCATAAGGTGCATCTGGATTTCCCCGGCTCGCTCCAGGTCACGCTCCATACGAGCCTCGCTGCGCGCCACGCGCTCATAGAGCCGGGCGTTTTCAATGGCAATGGCGATCTGTGGCGCGAGCGTGGAAAAAATGCGGACGTGCTCCTCGGTGAAGTATCCCTTCTGTCCGCTTACCATGTCCACCACCCCGGTCACGCGGTCGCGGTAGATGAGCGGCACGGCCAGCTCCGACCGCATTCCCGCATCCACGAAGACGGCGCGCGAATCACGCGCCACGTCGGGCACGATCACGGGCTGCCGGGACGAAGCCGCGGCGCCCACAATCCCCTGCTCGTAACGAATTGTGAATTTTTCCGGAGGGCTTTGATTCTGCTTCACGGAAATGACGGAGTTGAACGTCCGCGAGGTTTCGTCCGCCAGCAGGAGGGCGAATCGGTCATAATTGATCAAACGCTTGGTGAGCGTGGCAATTTTGCGCAAAAGCTCATTCAGCACGAGCACGGAGGTGAACTCGCGGCTGATCTCATTCAGGAGTTGCAGCGTGCGCGCTTGCCGCTCGGTACGGCGATACAGCCGGGCGTTCTCTATCGCCACGGCAATGCGCCCCGCAAGCAGCTCCAGCAGATTCTGGTGCTGTTCGGTGAAAAAGTCCGGCCAGGGAGCTTCAAGATCCATCACTCCGATGACGCGGTTCTTGGAAATCAACGGCACGGCCAGCTCTGACCGGACGGCTGGCAGGGATTGGATGTAGGAGGGTTCTTTCCTGACGTCGTTCACCAGTACGGAGCGCCGCTCCCGCACCGCGCGGCCCACAATGCCTTCCGCCACTTTAATGCGAAGGTTGCGCACGGCTTCCTCGGGGTGGCCGACGCTGAAGCGGACAAGGAGATCCTGCCTCTTTTCGTTGAGCAACAGGATGGCGAAAATCTCATAGTCGATGACGCTTTTCACCGACTCCGCGATACGCGTCATGAGCTCATCGAGGTCAAGCGTGCTGTTCAGCCGCTCTCCGACCTGCAGCAGCAGGCTGAGCAGTTCCGTAAGCTCCAGCGGCTTCGAAGGAGTTTTGACCGTCTCGTCCATCACAATGTCTCAATGCGTATAAAAGGTGCGGTCCGGGGAAGTCTCTTCCCGGATTCTGGCTGGCTGTGAGCCTGAGCGCGCGATCATATCAGCGTTCGCCGGGCCTTGGCAATCATCCGGAGGATCCAGGCAATCTTGTCTATTTTAACATACACCTTCCCGAATGCCTTGAAACGTCATCACCGGGTAGTGGGTCAGTTTGTCGTAGCGCCGACCTTCAGGTCGGCATTTTTAAGGCTGTACCGGGCTGAAGCTCCAGCAAACTGAGTCACTACCCATCACCGCATCCTGGCTGGATCGAGAGACGGCATCGCGCCGCAATGTGGCGGCAGAGGTTCGCTGTTATAACTGCCAGCCCTGCGCAGCGCTCGAATGCGATGCTGCAGATCAGGAGCGGTTCGCCTTATAATCTCAGAGCATGCTGATCCTGGCCTTTGACACGACGAGCGAATGGGGCGGCGCAGCCATCTTCAACGGTGAGCAGCGCCTTGCGCAAGCGCGCCACGAAGGCCCATCCAACTACTCCATTTCTCTGTTTGAAGTCGTGAACGGCCTCGCGGACCAGGCAGGCGTCGAGTTGCGTGAGATTGACCTGTTCGCAGCCGCCAGCGGCCCAGGCTCGTTTACAGGGATACGGGTCGGACTGGCCGCCGCGCAAGGCTGGTCGCACGCTTTCGAGAAACCCTGGCGCGGCGTCTCCGTTTTTGAAGCCATGGTCGAGGAATCAGCGACCGAAACGAATTGGACCATCGCGTTGCTGGATGCGCGCCGCGGCGAGTTTTACGCGGGTCTGTTCCGGCGTTCTGCGCCTTCCGGCGCCGGTCTGCAAAATCAGTTTGAGGCGCAAGGCGACGGCCGCATTTTGAAGCCTGCCCATCTGCGGCCGATACTCGCCTCCCATGTTCCGGAAGGAGAAGAGGTGACGTGCATCGTGCGCGAAGAGGATGCTGCCGCCGGTGCGTTGGAGCCGTTCGCTCCCTCATCCTGCCGCTGGCGGAAAGTGAGCGGTTTTCTCGTGCCAGCTATCGCCCGTCTCGCGCTTCGAGCGGTTCAGCACGGGCGCGCTCCGTCCGTTACGGACCTTTCTGCGTACTACGTCCGCCGCACCGACGCCGAGCTAAACTTGAAAAGCTGAACTCGTCCAACTCTGCCGAGGCCCGGATGATACACTGAGGGGCATATGCGGTCGTTTCCCACCTCACAAGAAATCCTCGCGGTTTTCGAGGCCCAACCACAGAAGCTCTTCCGCCTGCGCGAACTCGCGCAAGCCCTCGGCTTGCGCAGCAGTCAGGCCCGGGAACTGAAGTCTGCGCTGAAAGAGCTGTCCAAACGCAGAAGGCTCGATTCGAAAAAAGACCACTTTGCCCTGGCCCCAAGCCGCCGCCTTGCCGAACCCGCCCGGCCGGGTAAGCCTGTCGCAGCTTCGCGCGTGGCTGGCCGGCGAGATCGGTCCGTGACCGGAAAGCTGATTGGACATCGCGAAGGCTTTGGCTTCGTCGTGCCGGACAAACCACTCGCGGAAACTGACCGGGACATCTTCATCCCCGCTCCTGCCATGAAAGACGCCATGCACGGCGACCGCGTGGAAGTGCAGATTTTCCGCTCCAAGCCTCGCCGCGACGCGCCCAACCGCCCGCGCATCGAAGGCGTGATTTTGCGGGTGATCGAGCGTGCGCAGCAGACCGTCGTTGGTGAATTCCATTACGGGTCGCGCACCAACACCATCCAGCCTTTTGACCACAGGATATCCGGAGAAATCGTGATTCCGCGAGGCGAAGAGCACCCCGAGGGAGCCGGGGAGGCTCGCAATCCCAACCGCCAGTTCGGCGGGGAATCCTCGGGCGCCGCGCGGCCGGGCCGCTCCGTCCAGGACCTCGAGGGCGTGATGGTGGACGTGGAGATCACCCGCTTCCCCAGCCGCATGTCGCCTGCCCGAGGCCGCGTTATCGAAATACTCGGCCGGCGCGAAGACTTCGGCGTGGACGTGGAAATTATGATTCGCAAATATCATCTGCCGCATCGGTTTCCGGCCGAAGTGCTGGCTGCGGCCGAGGCCGCTCCGCCGCATGTTTCGGAACTTGAGCGAGCGGGCCGCGAGGATTTTCGCCCCCTTCCAGTCGTCACCATCGACGGAGAGACAGCGAAGGACTTTGACGACGCCGTTTATGTGGAGCGGCTTCCCGGCGGACGCTACCGTCTTCAGGTTCACATTGCCGACGTCGCGCACTACGTCCGCCGCGGAACCGCTCTTGACCGCGAAGCGCGCCTGCGCGGCACTTCCGTGTACTTTCCAGACCGGGCGGTCCCCATGCTGCCGCTTGATCTTTCGAATGGCATCTGCAGCTTGAATCCCCACGCGGACCGGCTCGTGATGTCCGCGATCATGGAGATCGACGGAGCGGGACGGCTGTGCGGGGCGCAACTGGCGCCCGGCATCATTCACAGCGCGGAGCGCATGACCTACACCGCCGTGCAAGCGGTCCTCGATGGCGATGAAACGGCCCGCCGCCGCTACAGCGCCCTGGTCGAGGAGTTTCTGCTCATGGAGGAGCTCGCGAAGATACTGAATAAGCGGCGCGAGGCGAGGGGCTCTATCGACTTCGATCTTCCCGAAGCCGAGATTGAGTTTGACGAGCAGGGCCAGATGACCGGCGTCACGCGCGCCGAGCGCAACATGGCTCACCGCATCATCGAAGAATTCATGCTCGCGGCCAACGAAACGGTCGCCCTCTATCTTGAGCGGCGCGCTATTCCATCGCTCTACCGCATCCACGAAAAGCCGGATGCGAAGAAGGTGATTGAGTTCGATGAGATCGCCGCCCGCTTCGGATATTCGCTCGGCGTTGAGTTCCCGGCCTCGCACCGCGTTCGCGTGCGGGCGCGCGATGACGGGGAGCGCTACCCGCGTTTTCATGAAGCGGCGCTCCCGGAGCGATTGAAAGTGACCTCCCGCCACTACCAGCGCCTCACGCAGCGCCTGGCGGGGAAGCCCGAGGAGCGCATCCTCTCCTATCTCATGCTCAGATCGCTCAAGCAGGCCCGCTACTCCGAAGAGAACGCGGGTCACTTCGCCCTGGCTGCCCCCACCTACACGCATTTCACCTCCCCCATCCGGCGCTACCCTGACCTGACCGTGCACCGCATCTTGAAGGCGGCGCTTAAGCAGGAAGGCGGAGCGGCGCGCTTTGTTCCCGAAGCCGGCGCCACTGAGCGGCAGGCCGGAAGTCCGCATAGAGCAGTGAAGCCGGCTGCTCCCGCGGAAACGGCGCATTCGAACGGCGTCGATGGCGGTTCTTTCATCGACCGCGAGGAGTTGCACGCGCTGGGGCTTGAAACCTCTGAATCCGAACGCCGCGCGGCGGACGCGGAGCGCGAGCTGATGGAATGGAAGAAGGTTGTGTTCATGTCTGGCCGCTTGGGCGATGAGTTCGACGCGCTGATCATCGGACTCACGTCGCGCGGGTTCTTCGTGGAGCTTATCGACCTCTTTATCGAGGGATTCGTGCCTGTTGAAAGTTTCGAGGATCCGTTCTGGGTGTATCGCGAAAAGCTCCGCGCCTTGGTGCACCGCGATTCCGGGCGCGCTTTCCGGTTGGGCGACCGGATCACGGTGCGCCTGGACCGGATTGATCGTACGGGTAACAAGCTCCTGTTCTCGGTAGCGGAAAAAGTGAAAACCCGGCGCAAATGAGCGAGGCAGAGAGCCTGTAGCGGCGCTCTATGAGCGCCGGAATTATCGAAAGTAAAGGCCGGCGGTCATAGACCGCCGCACCAACATCAGTTTTCACACAGACTGGTATTCGGATGACTCATGCTCAACCTGTTGTGAGGTGCGCCGGAAGCAACGAGCTCGCTACCAATACCAGCGTCAAGCCGATCATCACGACGCAAGTAGTCCAGGCGATGATGTTGAACAGCCGCGAATTGCAGTAGTCACCCATCAAATCCTTGCGGTTCACAAGCCGCAACATGAAGATGAGTACGAAGGGCAGCAGGATGCCGTTGATGACCTGCGAGAGCAGGATGACCGGAACTTGCTTTTGCTCGCTCAGCACAATCACCGCGAGTGCGCCGAAGAGGATCAGCCCGGTATAGAGCGCATAAAAGGCCGGGGCCTCGCGCGGCCGCTTGTTGATGCCGGCTTCCAGGCCCAGTCCCTCGCAGACGTAATAGGCTGTCGCCAAGGGTAAAATGGAAGCCGAGAACAGCGACGCGTTGCACAACCCGAACGCGAATAACAATGTAGCGGCGCGGCCGGCCAAAGGCCGCAAGGCCACGGCTGCCTGGCCGGCGTCTGTGATATTTCTATGGCCGCTGACGTAGAGTGTGGCCGCGCAGGCAGCGATGATGAAGAACGCTACCACGTCCGTCATGATGCAGCCCGCGATCACATCCCATTGCGACTGTTTGTAGTTTTTCACCTCGATGCCTTTTCCCACCACCGCTGACTGCAAATAGAATTGCATCCATGGTGCGATCGTCGTCCCCACCAACCCAATCGTCATATAGAGGTAAGTGGTGTTGAACTGGAAGCTGGGTATGAGCGTAGCCTTTATCGCCAATGACCAGTCCGGGCGCGCGAGGAAGCAGGAAATCGGATAGGCGATGTAGAAGAGGCAGGCAACGAGAAAAACCTTTTCCACCATGCGGTAGGTGCCCTTTACTACCAGCAACCAGACTACCAGCGCGCCGAGCGGGACCGCGATGTAACGGCTGACGCCCAGCACTCCCATGCCCGACGCGAGGCCTGCAAACTCTGAAATCGTGTTACCGAGATCGGCGGTAAGCAACAGCAGCATCAGGAAGAACGTGGTGCGGAAGCCATATTCTTCGCGGATCAAGTCCGCGAGCCCCTTCCCCGAGACGACCCCCATGCGCGCTACCATCTCCTGCACCACAATGAGCGCGATGGTGATCGGAATCAGCGTCCACAGCAGCGAGTAGCCGTAAGCGGCCCCCGCCTGCGAATACGTGAGGATGCCGCCGGCGTCGTTATCCACGTTCGCGGTAATGATGCCGGGACCGACGACGGCAAGGAAAATCAGCACGTTCCGGCGCAGATTGCGAAAGCGCTTCTGGTTGAGCAGGCCGCCCTTTGGACGCAGAGCCTCAAGAACGCCCGTGGGGCGAGGGGACTCGGGGGAAGAAGATGAACCGGGTTTTGCTGAGAATCCCATGGTCTTGCGTTGTGTCTCCTAAATTCACTGCAAAAGTCCGGTCAGGAGCGCGGTTTCAATCGTGCCGTTAAAGCCCTCACCCACCGCTACGCGGTCCCCCCTCTCCCCGCAAGCGGGGAGAGGGGCTGGGGGGGTGAGGTGCCACCCCTTCGACTCCAGCCACATTATGCATCGCGAAGTGTTAACGCCGTTTTACAACGAGCTCGAGAACGTCGTCGGCGGTCACCACGCCGAGCAGGTGGCCTTCGTCGTCCACTACGGGCAGGGCGACCAGGTTGTATTTGTGAAAAAGGTTTACCACCTCACGGGCGTCGCCGTGGGATTTCACGGAGATCACCGGGTCCGCCGAAATCTGCCTAAGGGGCGTGCTCGCGTGCGCCAGCAAAATGCGCGCGAGCGGCACAGATCCTGTCAGCGCTCCCTCCGCGTTCACTAGATAAATCTGGTGGACGGATTCAAGCGGCCCCTCGAAAGCTTTGAGGGCGTTGACGGCCTCTTCCAGAGTGGACGATTCATCCACCGCGATGTATTCGGTGGTCATCAAAGCGCCGGCAGTGTTTTCCTCAAAGCCCAGCAGGCCGCGCACCTCCTTGGCTTCATCGCGCTCCATGCCTGCCAGCAGCTCCGCGGAGGCTTTCGGCTCCATTTCCTGCAACACGTCAGCCGCTTCATCGGGCGGCATTTCCTCCACGATGTCAGCGGCCTTTTCCGCCGGAATGCTTTCGAGCAGCGCCGCCTGCATGCGCGTGGGAATCTCGGAAATTGCGTGGGCTGCCGTCTCATCATCCAATGATTCGATGACTGCCTTTTGTTCATCGCGGCTCAGGTCTTCCAGAATGTCGGCGATGTCGGCAGGGTGAAGCGCCGCGAGACGGTCGTAGGAGATCTTCAGCTTCACGCGGCGCGCCGGGTCCGGCTCGATCAGATTGATGAACTCCCAAGGAATAATGCGCGAGGGCAGCAAACTGGTCACAGAGCGAATCCGGTGCTTGGAAACCACTCCTTGCAGCAGCCGCCGCGCCGCCGCCGCCAGGCCCACGTTCACGGCCACGATGCGCAATTCCGTGTGGCCGTTCGTGGGCTGGATGTCAAAATCCACGTCGTTCACCCGCTCCACCTTGCGGTGATTCACGTCGATCACCTGCTGGTCCAGAATATCTTTGTTCACCGAAATGAGGCTTTCATCCACCGCATAAGCATGAATTTCCTCCAAAGTGACGGTGGTCTGCACGGCGCGAACCGAGACGGACTGCACCTGTTCGTGGGTGATGCAGAGCATCCGCTTCTTCGGCGTCCGGACGTGATAGGCAGCGACGCGCAAGGCGTTCTGGCTGGGATTCACGAGCAGGTCAGCGAGGTGGCCCACGTAATCCCCGCGGACATCAAAGACGGGCAGGTTTTCAAGCTCGGTAAAATAGATCATGACGTTCCTCTCATCGCCTAAAAGTCCTGAGGTAAGGGGCTGTCAGATAATAACTGTTCCATTTCGGATCAAATACACCCCCTCACCCCTGCCCTCTCCCCGCAAACGGGGAGAGGGTGACGCGAAGCGGCGGGTGAGGGGTGCCGGTTGGAAGATGGAACAGTTATTTCTGAACGGGACCTAAGCGCTAGGCGGCTTCAAACGGGGAACAGCGAGCGAGTAGCTCGTGA
>NFUN01000078.1 GCA_002197525.1 Acidobacteria subdivision 13 bacterium RH2 MAG17b
AAGGATCTGCTTTCATTTTGAATCAGCAACATACGAGATTCTTCGTCGCCTTCGGCTCCTCAGAATGACAGGGTGTCCGGGTTTTTCAACAAACTGCTAGATGAAGAGAGCTAGAAACGTTATCCGGCTGCTACGAGCCATACGGCGGAGCGAGGGAGAGGCGGACGTTGACACGCTCGTCGGGATGGCCGTCGCACGTTTGTGCCTGTCCAGCAAGAACGGAGCGAGCTTGCCGAACTAATGAACACCGTCGCGAGCTTGCAGGGATTCCGTGGTCACTTGTAACGGTGGCTGCCTCCCGTATAAAAGGCGGAGTTGATGCCCTCAGCGAAACTAAGTCTTGTTATTGCGACGCACAACCGCAAGGCGATCTTGCAGAAGGCAATCGAGGCTTATGGACGGCAGACCGCCCGGCAGGAAATCCTCGATGTATTGGTCGTTGACGACGGCTCGACAGACGGAACGGCAGAGCTCGTTTCCGAATGCGCCCCGGCGTCTCCGATCCCGCTGCGTTGCCTATGCCAAGAAAACAAGGGAGCAGCGGCAGCCCGTAATCTTGGAATTCGCGAAGCCCGCGGCGAGATCGTTCTTTTCGCCGATGACGATGTTGTTCCCGCGCCCGATATGGTGGAGGAACACCTTGCGTGGCACAAGAAGCACCCTGACCCGAACTTTGCCGTTTTGGGTTATGTGGACTGGGCCCCCGAGATGAATCCTACGCCATTTATGCGATGGCTCAGCCACGCCGGACCCTACTTCGGTTACGGTTATCTGAGCCCGGGCGGAGAAGCGACCGTCGGCAACTTCTACACCTGCAACGTGAGCCTCAAGCTGGCGTTCCTCAGGAGAACCGGATTCTTCGATGAGAGGTTCCACGGCTATGGAATGGAGGACAACGAGTTTGGTTACCGGCTCTTCAAGAATGGCATGCGTCTCCTCTACAATCCCGGCGCTGTGGGATACCACTGGAGGCATATTACCTTCGCCGATGCTCGCCGCCGGCTCAGGGTAATCCAGGCGGCGCGAGAGATCGCCGCAGCCACAGAGTTTGGAATCGAGCGCACGCGTCGCTGGGCTGAGCGGATAAGCTCCCGGTCATATCAGCGCAAGATGCTACTCCTTCGCGCTTTCATGCCGCTCATCATGCCGCTGAGCTTTATCCTCGACTCGCAGATCTCCTTGCCTGCAAAAGTATATCGGGCCTTCTATGAGTATCAAGACTATCTCGCAAGAAGGTCACTGCGCTGAGTGTTTCCGAGGGATACATAACCATGCGCTGCGGAATAGGCGGTTCCGATTGGCCGCTCCTGCGGTGATGCTGCCATTCTGGCAAAAGATATGGGATGACGTGGTTTACGTGGTTACGGTTCGAGAACCTTTGGATACGGCTTTGTCTTTAAAGAAGAGAGACAACTTGCCCATGACGGCTGCATATTTGCTGTGGCAACGTTACATGACCGCCATCCTCAAAACACACGGAAACACGCGCAGAGCGGATTTTCGTTCAGTACGAACGGATTCTTTCCGAGCCGGTTGAGGAGTGCAGGAGGCTCTGCGGTTTTCTTGATGAGCATTGCGGAGCCGATGATGCACAGCCCCCCAGCCAAAGGGTTGAGTCCATGCTCGGAGCCGTGAATCCAAATCTGAGATCGAATGCGAGCGACGGGGCCTTCTTCTCGGCGCCGGAAGTAACAGAGGAGCAAAAAAATCTTTATAGGTACTTACGGTCGCGCGCGCAGTCTCTGGATGAGCCGCTCGATCCGCGTGTCTTTGAAATTTACCCCGGTTGGAGAGACTATTTGCAGACACTGGTGACGCTGAACCAGGTTCGCAACGCTCTTATGCGGAAAGAGCAACCTTTGATAGCGAAAATCAAGCGTAAGCTCATCTATGAACGTCAGACGGACAACCTTCCCTGGTAGCAGACGGATTACTAATACAAACGCATTTGTTGATGTGACGCCACTCTGGTGCGCCGGTGTCCCCACCGGCGTATTTCGGCGCTGAGGACAGCGCCGCACCAGCAGATGTTGTCACTATAATTTGTAAGCCTCAATATTAGCCGCACATTCCGGTGTGGGAAGCGGCTGCGCCGCCCCGCTGTGCGGAATGCCTATGGCTTTCCGGCCATGGCCGCACGTTCTTACGATTCTCTTTGGGCGCGAAGGCTCAGCCTTCGCGCCAAAGGAAAACCGGGCTGGGAGGATTGCCGGGTGCCGGAAAGGCGAAGCCTTTCCGCACAGCAAGCGGCGAAGCCGCAGAACACTTCGCCAAAGGCAGACCGTAATTTGGACAAGCTCGATCTATGATCGCCGCTAAAGCGCTTGCCGTCACTACGTTTTGTGAAAATCAGCTATGCGCTGAATATTCTGAAAAGCTTGCCGAGCGGATCGAAATACCGGTCCACAACCCGCTCCTTGAGGGGAATGATGGCGTTGTCGGTGATCGTGATGCTTTCCGGGCAGACCTTCGTGCAGCATTTGGTGATGTTGCAGTAACCGATCCCTCCGGCTTCCTTGAGTTGCTCCCGCCTGTCTTCGGTATCCAAGGGGTGCATTTCCAAGGCTGCCGTGTAAACGTACAGGCGCGGCCCAAAGAACTTGTCATGCAAATGATGTTCGCGAAGCACGTGGCAAACGTCCTGGCACAGAAAGCATTCGATACACTTGCGGAATTCCTGAACGCGGTCTACGTCTCTTTGATCCATGCGCCAGGTCCCATCCGGGGCGTCCGGCTTGCGTGGCTTAAAGGGTTTGATCTGTTTCTTGGCGCGGAAATTCCAGGAAACGTCTGTGACCAGATCCTTGATGACCGGAAAGGTGTGCATGGGTTCGATGGTGACGGGCTTATCGAGCGGGAGCTGCGTGAGCCGCGTCATGCACATGAGCTTGGGCATGCCGTTGATTTCCGCCGAGCAGGAGCCGCACTTTCCGGCCTTGCAATTCCAGCGCACGGCTAGATCGTTGGCCTGCTTGGCCTGAATGTCGTGAACCGCGTCCAGCACCACCATGCCCGGTGCGGCCTCGGTGGAGTAATCCTGGAACTTGCCTCCGTTTGCGTCTCCGCGCCAGATTCGAAACGTTGCAGTGGCCATCACTTATTCTCCTCGATAATCTGCTTCAATTCGGCAGTCATTTCCGTCAGTGGTTCACGGCTGATGCGCATCTCCCCGTCCGGACCCTTGCGAACCGCATGATTGAACTGGGCAAAGGTCTCATCCTTTGCCGGATAGTCGTCTCTGAAGTGAGCGCCCCGGCTTTCCTTTCGCTCGATGGCGGCGCGGGCTATTGCCTCCGAAACGGTTAGCAAATTCGGAAGATCGAGCGTCGTGTGCCAGCCATTGTTGTACTCGCGGTTGCCGGACACCCGGACTTTACGGGCGCGCTCTCGCAACGCCGCAATCTCGACCAACGCTTTGTGCAGCTCTTCCTCCCGGCGGACGATTCCCACCAGATTTTGCATCATGTCCTGCAAATCGTGCTGGACCGCAAACGGTCCTTCTCCCGATTCGCGCTCGAAGGGCTCCAGCGCCTGGCGAGCGGCGAAGTCGACCTGATCGGGATTGATTCCTCCTGCGCTGGTGCTTTTGGCGAAAGCGGCGGCGTGTTCGCCGGCCCGTTTCCCGAAAACGAGCAGATCGGAGAGCGAATTTCCGCCCAACCGGTTCGCTCCGTGAAGGCCGGCCGCGCACTCGCCTGCTGCAAAGAGTCCGGCCACGTCAGACATTTGAGTGTCCCCATCAACACGCACTCCGCCCATCATGTAATGGGTGGTTGGGCCAACTTCCATCGGTTCTTCCGTGATGTCAATTTCCGCCAGTTGTTTGAACTGGTGATACATGCTCGGAAGCTTCTTCTTGATGTGCTCGGCGGCGTTGGGCAATTTCTCTTTAATCCAGGCAATATCGAGATAGACGCCGCCGTGCGGGCTGCCGCGCCCTTCGCGAACCTCGCGCATAATGCAGCGAGCGACGTGGTCCCTGGTTAGAAGCTCCGGCGGACGGCGCGCATTTTTGTCCCCTTGGGTATAGCGCCATCCTTCTTCGGGATTGTCGGCCGTCTGGCTCTTATACAGCGGCGGAATATCGTCGAACATGAAGCGGCGGCCATCTTTGTTCTTCAGGATGCCGCCTTCGCCGCGCACGCCTTCGGTCACCAGAAGGCCACGGACGCTCGGCGGCCAGACCATGCCCGTGGGATGGAATTGAACGAATTCCATATCCAGGAGTGTGGCGCCCGCGTCATAAGCCAGCGCGTGGCCGTCGCCCGTGTATTCCCAACTGTTGCTCGTGATCTTAAAGGCGCGGCCGATGCCACCCGTGGCCAGTACGACGGCCTTGGCTTGAAACAGTTTGAACCGGCCCCGCTCGCGGTCGTAACCGAAAGCGCCCACCACACGGCCGCCATCCTTGAGCAGCGTGAGGATGGTGCACTCCATGTGCACGTCGATACCCTGATGGATGCCGTGGTCTTGGAGCGTCCGGATCATTTCGAGCCCCGTGCGGTCTCCTACGTGGGCGAGGCGGGGATATTTGTGTCCACCGAAATTGCGCTGCAGAATGCGCCCATCCGGCGTGCGGTCAAACATCGCTCCCCAGGCTTCAAGCTCGCGAACGCGAGCTGGAGCCTCCTGGGCGTGCAACTGCGCCATGCGCGCGTTGTTCAGGTATTGCCCGCCGCGCATGGTATCGGCAAAATGGACCTTCCAGTTATCGCGGTCGTCCACGTTGCCCATCGCCGCCGCAGCGCCGCCTTCCGCCATTACAGTATGAGCTTTGCCGAGCAGGGACTTGGTCACGACACCGACAGAAACGCCGGCGGCGGAAGCTTCAATAGCCGCCCGCAGGCCCGCTCCTCCGGCGCCGATTATGAGTACGTCGTGCTGGTGGGTTTGATACTCCGGCATTAGAAAATCCTCCAGTCATGCCAGATGCCCATCGCGCACATTCTGACGTAAAGATCTGTAAAGCCAACCCAAGTGAGACTAAACCACGCCCACATCATGTGCCGCGAATTAAGGCAGCTCGCGCAGTCGTAGATTCGCCCGCGCAGAGGGTGGCCGGAAATTCTATCAAAAATGCCTCCGATAAGATGCCGGAAGGAGTGGCAGCCGAATGTGTAGCAGCTTAGCAGGATGACGTTGATCAGCAGGACCAGCGATCCAACGCCCATTCCAAGATGGCCGTTAAACCAGAAACCATTCCACGCATCGTAGGCGAGATCTCCTATGAAAAAGAGAGCCACATAAAAGAAATAGCGGTGAATGTTCTGGATGATCAGCGGAAAGCGGCGCTCGCCGCGATAGCCTTTGCGAGGTTCGCCCACGGTGCACGACGGCGGGTCCGCCCAGAAAGCCTTGTAATACGCGCCGCGGTAATAGTAACAGCTCACGCGGAAGCCGCCGGGCCCCCAAAGAATGAAGAAGGCAGGCGAGAAGATCAACCATGTTGGCCACCACTCCGGTTTTCCCCCCAACCATGCCTGTGCGCTACCGAAAAGCTCCGGCGAGTAAAACGGCGAAAGATACGGTCCAAAGCGGTAGAAGTCACCTTGAAAAGCCGCCCATGTGGCATACACGATGAAGGTCGAAAGCCCCAGAAAAACGACCAACGGCTGCACCCACCACAAATCGCGCCGCATGGTCTGACCGAAGCTGGCGCTCTTTACAGCTACTAATTGATTAGCCATCGCACTTATTATCCCTCTCTCAGTGTGGCGGCGGCACTCCGCGTAAGGCGCTCCACAAAGCGCCTCCACTGCTGGACTAGTTCGCTAACAGTGAAGTGTTTGGGAATCCCCGTGCCACAACCCAACTGCGCAGATTACCGCAGATGAGAGTTTAAGAAAAGATGAAATTTTCGCCACATGCTGCCGCGGTAAAGCAAAACCGCAAAAACCGGTTCTCATATTGGCCAAGCGCCGTGCTCTCCTCACCACCATCTCCTCTCCTCCAATCGGGGGAGAGTGTGGCCCGCGTGGCGGCACGGGTGAGGAGTCACGCTTCGCCGGTCTGCGGCGAAGCGTCGTTAGTTCTTAATCTTCTTCCAGCGCTCGCGAAAGCTTTGCGGTGCGAGGGCAGGGAAGTTGCGCCCAGCGGTCCAGTTCGACATCGGAAACATAGGGAGTCGTTGAATCCAGCCCTGCCGCGCGTAGAATCGCTGCGCGAAGCGGGCGAGCCCAGAGCCGAGCGAATAAACGCGCGGATGCTTCATGGCCCATGCCCAAAGGCGCATCGACGTGGCCTCGCCCGTAGGAGCTTGTTTGGCCGCAGGCTGCTTCTGCGCTTCGGCGCGCAAGTGGAGCAGCAGGCCGGGAATGTTTATTTTCACCGGGCAAACTTCCCGGCAGGCTCCGCATAGCGAAGAGGCAAAAGGTAATTCGCGCGCGTTTTCGATGCCGTTAAACTGCGGCGTGATCAGAGCGCCGATGGGTCCGCTATAGACCCAGCCGTAAGCGTGCCCGCCGATCTTGCGGTAAACGGGGCAGGCGTTCAAGCAGGCGCCGCAGCGGATGCAGTATAGCGCCTCGCGCATCGCTTCATCGGCCAGCGCCGCCGTGCGGCCGTTATCGATCAAAATGATGTGCATTTCCTCGGGACCATCTTCGCCCGGACGGCGCGGCCCGGTGAGGATCGATGTGTAGGCCGTCAATTTCTGCCCGGTTCCGGAGCGGGCTAGAAGCCGCAAAAACACGGCGAGATCTTCAAAGCGAGGAATGATCTTTTCAATGCCCACCAGGGCCACATGAATGCGTGGCGCGGTGGTGCACAAGCGGATGTTGCCCTCATTTTCAATAAGGACAATAGCGCCGGTTTCGGCTACCGCGAAATTCGCGCCGCTGATTCCCATTTGCGCCCGGGCAAAGGACTGGCGCAGGGCGTGGCGGGCGATTGCCGTTAGGCGCTCCGGCTCCGTCGTGCGCTCTGAGTGCAGGTGCTTTACGAACAGATCGGAAACATCCTCGCGGGTCTTGTGGATAGCCGGGGCGACGATGTGTGCGGGCCGTTCTCCCGCCAGTTGGATGATGAGCTCGCCGAGATCCGTTTCGATGCTGCGAATGCCCGCAGCTTCGAGCGCATGGTTCAGCTCCACTTCTTCACCTACCATGCTCTTGCCCTTCACGATTTCGCGCGCCCCCGCCCGCTGGGCAATGCCGAGCACGATCTCGCAAACCTCCTGGCCTGTGACCGCCCAGTGCACGTGAACGTCGTGCTTTTCGGCGTTTCCGGCGAATCCTTCCAGGTATTCATCCAGGTGCTCGATGACCTCTCGCTTGAGGGCGCGCGCGCGGTCCCGCAAGCGCTCAAATCCCGGAACTTGACTGAAGGCTTCGAGACGGTGGTTATAAAGCCGGAGGGCTGAGGAACGATAGGCCTCTTGAAGATGGGCATCCCTGAGCGT
Organism: Acidobacteria subdivision 13 bacterium RH2 MAG17b; assembly: GCA_002197525.1. Classification (GTDB taxonomy): domain Bacteria; phylum Acidobacteriota; class Terriglobia; order UBA7540; family UBA7540; genus RH2-MAG17b. The sequence continues at coordinate 7,400 of NFUN01000078.1, forward strand.
TTTTTCCGCCCGCTCGTGAATGTGCGCGCTTTGTACTCCCGTTTCACTCATTGGGGAAAGCCCGAATGCTATGCGTTCTGCTCTAAGAACGCAACTCGCGGCGGCCGCCGCTGCTACTGCTCTGCCAGCAACTGCGCCAAATGCAGGGTTTTCAAAGCCAGCCCCTTGCGGTGAATGAGGCCTGCCAAGTGCATCAAGCAGCCGGAATCGTTGGCTACCAGATATTCTGCGCCTGCTGCGGCTGCAGCCTGAACCTTGTCTTCGCCCATAGCCACGGAAACCTCGGGAAATTTCACCGAAAAAGTGCCGCCGAACCCACAGCAAAGCTTGTCATCCTTCATCTCAACCAGTTCGAGGCCTCGGACGGCGCGCAGCAGCGCCCGCGGCTCTTCGGAAACACCAAGCTCCCGCAACAGGTGGCAGGAATCGTGATAGGTGACGCGGTGCGGAAAGCGCGCCCCGACGTCCTCAACTTTCAGCACCTTAACCAGAAACTCGGAAAATTCGTAGAAGCGGCCGCGCAGATTCCGGCATTTTTCGAGCAGGCCGGGGTCGCCTGAAAAGAGCTCCGGGTAAAACACGCGCACCATGGTGGAGCAGGAGCCGGAGGGAGAGACCACGTAATCAGCGCCGTCAAAAAGATCCAGAACCCGCCGCGCGACCTCGCGCGCCTCGCCCCGGTACCCGGTGTTAAAGGCCGGCTGGCCGCAGCACGTCTGCGCGGGATTGAAAATGACCTCCACGCCTTGACGACGCAACACCTTGACGGCGCACTCGGCCACGTCGGGAAAGAACTGGTCCGCAAGACAAGTGACAAAAAACGCGGCGCGCACTGTTTTTGGCGGCATATAGGGGATGTGCCAGGAAAGCCAGAATTGATAGACCGCCCGGCGCTAAAGCTTCGATAGGGTAATTTATGTCCCCAAAGGCCGTTAAGTCAAGAAAGCCGATTGGTTCTTCGCGGCGTGGCGCAAAGACGCGGCAAAGCTCAGAACCTGAAACCGTGCGATCCTCGATGGTTTCAGTTCAGGAAATACATCCGGTAGAGGGTATCGCGTTTGACAGGCCGGAAACCCGCGTCTGAAATGAGGTTTCGCAGCTCCTGCTCGGTCGAGGTGTTGCGGCAGCCCGCGGCGTTCACCACGTTTTCTTCGATTAAGATGCTACCCACGTCGTTTCCACCGAAGCACAGGGCAATTTGGCAAATCTTATGGCCGGGCGTGAGCCAGGAGGCCTGAACGTTCAGGATGTTGTCGAGATATATTCGCGACACGGCAAGCGTTTTCAGGTAGTCGGCTGCCGTCGCCTCCTCCTTTACGAATCGCCCAAGCGAAGTGTTTTCGCGCTGGAAAAACCAGGGGATAAAAGCTGTGAATCCGCCTGTCTCATCCTGAAGTTGGCGCACCCGTTCGAAGTGGTTCACGCGGTGGCGAAGCGATTCTCCCACACCGAACATCATGGTGGCAGTCGTGCGAAGGCCCAACTGGTGCGCCGTGCGATGCACGGAAAGCCATTCATCCGTGCTGCATTTGAGCCGGGCGATGCGGTGGCGGACTTCATCATCTAAAATCTCTGCGCCGGCGCCGGGAATGGAATCGAGGCCCGCGTCCATCAGGCGCGCGATGACGTCGCGCACGGTCATCCCGCATACCTCGGCAATATTCAGAATTTCCGGGGCGGAGAAGCAGTGCAAGTGCAGGGCGGGATACCGCTTCTTGATGTTCGACAGCAGGTTGACGTAATAATCCATCTTCAAATCGGGGTGCAATCCTCCTTGCATCAAGACCCCCGTCCCGCCGAGCGCCAGCGTTTCGTCGATCTTCTGAAAAATCGAATCGAGCGGCTGAACGTAACCTTCGAGTGATCCTGCCGGGCGGTAAAAAGCGCAAAAAGAGCAGTATTCCGTGCAGAAGTTGGTGTAATTGATGTTCCGGTCGATCTGGTAAGTAATCACGCCGCCAGGATGCAAACGCCTCCGGACGGCGTCAGCCTCCATACCAAGTCCGACAAGATCGCCGGAGCCGAGCATATTCAGCGCTTCAGCGGAAGAGAGTCGCATTGAAGAACAAAAAACCTAGGGATCGAAAGTCTCGAAATGACGCCAGGGCCGCGCACATCCCGTGACCGGCTATACAAAACTCAACTCAGTCACGCCCGGAATCAGTCCTTGCTCGTGCGCCAGACGGTAAAACAAGGCAAGCCCCTTGCGGTGCTCGCCTTCCAAATTATAGTTGATGTTCTCGGTGAGGTAAATCTTGACCTGTTCAGGCGTCATGCCGTGGCGCGGCGCATACTCGGCTGAGATTTCGTCGATGTGCGCGAGGCCATAATCCCGCGATTCCTGAAAATCGCGGCTGAATTCGGCCAGGCGCGCCTTCCGCGGCCCCGCCCACACCGCAAAAACAAAGGGCGAGCCGGTGAATGCCTTCCATTCGGCAGCGAGATCGTAAATTCGCACGTGCCTTCCATTGAAAGCCAAAGCTGGATCCCCGATCAATAAGGCTGCATCCGCCCGTGCCAGCATCTTTTCCGGATCAGGGCCGGCCGGAGCCATCTGGGGCCGAAGATTGTAAAACTTCCTCAGCAGAATGGTGACCAACGCGGCAGAAGTCCTCGAACTGGTATCCATGGCGACGCTGGTGATTTCCTGGACGGGCTTCTTGCTGAGCAAGATCACGCTCTTCACCCGCTCCAGTGAGCTGATGGAGACACCAGGAATCACCTGGAGGTTTTCGATCCGTTGCACTTCGATGGCGGGGATAATGCCTACGTCAGCACTTCCGGAGCGGACTGCGTCCGCGCATTGGGCGGGCGTGGTGAAGTTCAGATCGAACTTTCCCTGTTGCTCTCCATGCTGCATTCCCCAGATCAAGGGAACCGTATTCAGATATTGAACCACCGAGACGCGTAGCTTAGACATTCGAGCGCAGTGAGACAAACCTATTGAGGATCGCAAAATAGTGTGACGAGTTTTCTCTGGTGCGGCGCTCTCTGAGCGCCGAAAGACCGGCGGCCGGAGGCCGCTGCACCAGCCGCTTGTTGTCACACTAGTTTGCGATCCTCAATAGATGTTAGCATAGCCCGCCGCGCGGCGGCCTTTGCGGGAGCCCCGGACTCAACCCAGGCGTTCACGCCTTTGGGTGCGTCTTATCGTAAACCTCCATAAGCCGCTCGATGCTGACCTGCGTGTATTTTTGCGTGGTGGAAAGGCTCGCGTGGCCGAGCATCTCCTGGATGGCGCGCAAGTCCGCGCCTTCGCTCAGTAGATGAGAGGCGAAGGCGTGGCGCAAGGAGTGAGGGCTAACGCGCACGTTAGGGCCGAACAGCCGTACACATTTCAAGACGATTCGGTGCACGGACCGGGTGGTCAGGCGTCCGCCCTTGGCGTTCAAAAAGAGCGCATGACTGGCTGTCCGGTTTTCGCACAGCGCCTTTTCTCGAACGGGAAGGTAATTGAGCAGCGCGTTACGCGCCTTGGAGCCGAAGGGGACGATTCGTTCCTTTCTACCCTTGCCTTGAACCAGGACCATGCCTTCGCCCATTTGCACGCGTCGCAGGTCTAGCCCCACCAACTCACTCACGCGCAGGCCGGAAGCGTATAGCAGCTCGAGGATCGCGCGATCGCGTACCAGCGCAGCGTCACCCGCCTCGGCATCGCGCGCCATCTGATCGAGGAAGTTGTTCGTCTCTTCCTCGGTCATGATCCTGGGCAGTCTTTGAGGCCGTTTGGGCGTTGCCACCTGGGCGGCGGGGTCTTCGGCGAGAATTCCTTCCCGGCAAAGGAATTTGAAAAATGACCGGATAGCTGCCAGTTTGCGCGCGACGGAGCTTTTCTCCTGGTCGCGCTCGAACAAGTGGGAGAGAAAACCGCGAATTTGCGCCACGTCCAGCAATTCCACTTTTACTGGATCGTGAGGCTGGGCTTTCTTGAGAAAGTCGCGGAACTGTTCGAGATCACTGTGGTAGTTCCTGATCGTGTGGGGCGAAGCGTTGCGCTCGTACCGCAGTGACGCCAGATAGCGCTCGATAAGCTCGTCCATAAAATGTGCCTTTACTCACTCCTGTGAAGCGGCGAACCGCGCCGCGGCAGCCGGCTCCGGGTGGTTCGCAACGCCAGCCTCGCTTCCGGCTGACGCACGGGCGGAGAGCAGCGGCTGAACCGTGCGGTTGATCCAGGCATCAATCTGATCGAGGGCGCGCTCGCATTGAAGCTCACGCCGCGCTCTGCGGTCCCGCAGGACCTTGCGCGGCGCGTCCTCAAGCGGAGACAGGAGATCGAACGAAATGTTCGTGGGTTGATAATTTTCCGGATCGGCGTGGGTGATGAAATGAACGAGCGACCCCAACGCAGTGGCTCGCGGAGGAGGTTCCCAGCCGCTGCCTGCCGCCCGCCACGCCATTGCAAGGCCCGCCAGGAATCCGGTGGCGATGCACTCCGCGTAACCTTCCACTCCGGAAAGCTGCCCGGCGATAAAGACCTCCGGCCGCGCACGCAGGCTCAAGCTCTCAGAGAGCAGTCTCGGCGCATTCAAGTAGGTATTGCGGTGAATCTGGCCGAAGCGCAAAAATTCCGCCTGCTCGATCCCCGGAATCAGGCGCAGGATGCGCTTCTGTTCCGCAAATCTCAAATGGTTTTGGAAGCCTACGAGGTTGTAACTTGAGAAGCGCAGGTTCTCTGCGCGCAGTTGCACCACGGCGAACGGCTGCTTTTCCGTGCGCGGGTCAATCAGGCCCACGGGCTTCATGGGGCCGAAGCGCAGCGTGTCATAACCCCGGCGGGCGAGCTCCTCAATCGGCAGACAAGCTTCAAAGTAGCGAACGTCTTCGAAGGAGTGTGTTTCTACAGCTTCGGCCGCCCGCAGCGCTTCGTAAAACGCACGGTATTCCTCCTCGTTCATCGGACAGTTCAGGTAATCTGCGCCGCCTTTACCGTATCGCGATGCGCGGAAGATGCGCTCCATATTGAGCGTCTCGGCATCCACGATCGGGCTGATGGAGTCGTAGAAGGCGAGGTTTTGAGGGCCGGTCAGGCTCTGCAAATTCGCAGCCAGCTTGTCTGAGGTGAGTGGGCCGGTTGCGATGAGCGCGCAGGCCGCCCCCGGGATTTCGGTGACTTCCTCGCGCCGCAGGCGGATCAGCGGGTGGCTCTCAATCGCTTCCGTCACCGCCTGCGAAAAGCGCTCGCGATCAACCGCCAGCGCCGAGCCGCCCGGAACGGCGTGGGCGTCTGCGAGCCGGATAAGCAGGGAACCCGCGCGCCTTAATTCTTCCTTCAATAGCCACGAGGCAGCGCCGCGAGTGTTGGACTTGAGCGAATTGCTGCACACGAGCTCTGCAAGGCGGTCCGTCTTGTGCGCCGGGGTTGCGCGAGCGGGCCGCATCTCAAACAACGTCACGGGCAGGCCGCGCCCGGCCGCCTGCCACGCGGCTTCGCTGCCAGCCAACCCGCCGCCGGCGATCACAACCGTTTGCTGATCTACCATCTATTTAACTGCTCTCCTTAGTAACCCGCATTATATCAGGGCCTAATGCAGCCACACGCCTTATCCGGTTCGTGTTGATATACACCACGCAGACAGGAATCACGAGTCGCGGCTCTGAATCCAGCGGAGCGGATCGGACTCGGCGGCTTCTGTTTCAGGCGAAGCCGCCTGCTCTGTTTCGGGAACTTCTGCAGCCGCTTCAGGCTCGCTTTCGCCGGGCGCGAGAAACAGGTTCGATTCCAGGCCGTACTGCCGCGTGTAAAGATCGAAGTAGCGCCCCCGCGCCGCGTAAAGGGTTTCGTGCGTGCCGCGCTCGACGATCCTGCCCAACTCCAAAACCAAAATTTGGTCCGCACGGCGGATGGTGGAGAGCCGGTGGGCAATAACGAAAGTCGTGCGGCCCTTCATCAGGTAGCCGAGGCCTTCTTGGATCTGGGCCTCGGATTCCGAGTCGAGGCTGGAGGTGGCTTCGTCAAGAATCAGGATGCGCGGATCGGCAAGAATGGCGCGAGCAATTGAAACCCGCTGCCTCTGGCCGCCGGAGAGCTTCACACCGCGCTCGCCCACCACCGTGTCGTAGCCGTGCTCGAAAGATTCCGCGAACTCATCGACACGAGCGGTCCGGCAGGCCTCGAGAATCTCCTGCTCGGTGGCGCCGGGGCGCGAAAAGGCGACGTTTTCGCGGATCGCGCCATCGAAAAGAAACGACTCCTGCAACACCACCCCGAGTTGCGTGCGATAGGAATCGAGGCGCACCCGGCGCAGGTCTACGCCATCAATCGTGATGACTCCCTTCATTGACGCGTAGAACGCGCAGACCAGCCCGATCAGCGTGGACTTGCCCGCGCCCGAAGGGCCGACGAGCGCAGTGACCGTGCCGGGCAGGGCCTGGAAGCTCACTCCTTCGAGCACGGGCTTTCCATCTTCATAGGCGAATGAAACTCCCTCGAACCGCACTTCACCGCGAAGCGGTCCGATAACGATGGAGCGGGCGGGGTCGTCATCCTCACGATGTTCTTCGAGCACCTCGCGCGTGCGCTCAAGACCCGCCATCGCCTCGCTCAACTGCGTGCCCACGCCCACCACTTGCACCGCCGGAGCCACGAGCAGGCCGAGGAAAATGCTGTAAGTGACAAACGTGCCGAGCGTCATTGTGCCGGCCAGAATCCGGTGCGCGCCGAGGACCATGACGAGGGCGCTTACCACGCCGAGCAGCGTGGTTGCGGCAAGGCTCATCACCGAGGTAGCGGTAAGTGTTTTCAAGACGTTGTCAAGCAGCCGTTTGACGCCCTCGGCGAACACGATCTGCTCGCGGTCTTCAGCGTGATAGCCCTTCACCACGCGAACGCCGCCGATCGATTCCGTGAGGCGTCCGGTGACCTCAGCGTTGATTTTTCTGCGCTCGCGGAAAATTGGCCGGATCACTGAAAACGCCTTGTTGAGGATCAGGCTGAATGCGACGAGAATTCCCAGCGCGATGAGCGTCATGAGCGTACTGATCTTGAGGAGCACCACCAGAGCGAAAACCGCCGTCATCAAGCCCCCGGCAAATTGCACCATGCCGGTGCCTACAAGGTTGCGAATCCCTTCGACGTCCGTCATGATCCGCGCCACCAGAGCGCCAGCCTTATTCGAATCGTAGAAAGCAAGCGGCAGGCGGGCCACGTGGGCCTGAACGCGCATGCGCAGCTCCGCGATCAGGCGCTGCGCTTCCTTGGAGAGAACTTGGGTGAGGCCGAACGAACTGAGTCCTTGGATCAGCGTCGCGCCCACCACGGCCAGGACGATCGGTTCAAGCAGGCGCGCCTGCCGCCGGACCAGGACATTGTCAATGAGGAACTTGGAGGAAGCGGGAAGCACCAGCCCAGCGATGCGGTTCACCACCATCAACCCGAAGCCCAGCGCCAAGCGGCCGCGGCGCGGCTTGAGAAATTCCCACACGTCGGGCAGAAGTTTCCGCCAACGCCCTGTCCTGCCGGGTTCCGCTTTGGCCGTCAACGTGGCGTTGCCCATGTCTTAACCCGGTTTGCCGGGACGCTGGTTAGCCGCCGGGGCGCGAGAGGCCGAGCGCCATCATGGCGAATGAACCGGCGATGATCACGACGGCGGCCACCGCCAGGGCGCTCCACAAATTTTCGTCTATCCGCGTGTGCGGTTCTCCTTCGGGTACCAGGTAACCGAGCGCCAGGCCGGAAATGAATCCGCCGAAGTGCGCGGCGTTATCGACGGCGAACATCGGCAGCAGGCCGAAGATGAAGATGTAAATCACCCAGCGCCAAAGCTGCCGCCGCAGATCCTGCCCGTGCGAGCCGTGATGAAAACTGACGCCAATCAGGACGCCAATGAGGCCGAGAATGGCTCCCGAAGCGCCAATCGAGATGCCAAGCGGGGTCCACCATAGGCTGACGATGTAGCCGAAGACTCCAGTGACCAGATACATCACCACGAATTTTGAGCTTGAAAAGAGCGATTCCACCATCGGACCTATATCCATGAGGCACCAGAGGTTGAAGCCGATGTGGATGAGCCCGGCATGGAGGAAAATAGCGGTCACCAGCCGCCACCATTGCCCGGCAAAGATCAGCGGACACTTGGCGCCCAGGCGCACGAGGACGCTCGTCGAAATGCCGCCGAGTGCGGGCGCGGATTGCAGGGCTGCGCTGGCGGCCGTTTGCGTCAAGTACCAACTGATCCCGTAGATTATGATCGTCACGGTGACGATGATCGTGTTCGCGGCGCCGGGAATTGGGATCAGTCCGCCCATCACACGGCCGGTATTGACGCTGCCGCGGGCGCGAGCCGCTCTCACGCGCGCGCTGCACAGCGGGCACACGGAGGCGTTGCGGTCAATCAGCGCCCGGCACGAATGGCACATGCGGAGCGTGGCTTCGTAGGTTGGTTCCTTTTGGCCGAACAGGGAACGTAATTCGGCGCGCCAACGCTGCACTTTGAACCACAATTTCGGCGGTATCTCCATAAAAACCAGTATGCAAGAACGTACCAGATGTGTAAAGAAAAGACGAACTTGCGGCGCAAGCCGTGAAGTTGACACTGGGAGGGGGATAATGCGAAGGTAATGAACCGATGCGAGTAAATGCAGGAGCGGGGGTGGTGAAGGAAGGCCGAGGGCTGGCGGGGCCGCAGGACGTGCTGTCGTTGATCGGCAACACGCCGTTGTTGCGCTTCTGCCGG
>NFUN01000079.1 GCA_002197525.1 Acidobacteria subdivision 13 bacterium RH2 MAG17b
CTTCACGGCCGCCATCTATCATTGCTGCGCGCATCTTCCGCTACCGGAGGAATGCTAATCACACTTTTGGGAGACGAACCTTTATTATTAAACCACATGGCGGGAATCCTGACCAGGCTCCGTATCGCGCAATCTATACATAACGACATAAGTCGACGACGCTCCAAAACCGGCGCGCCGGTCTGCGACCGGCGGATTTCGCCGCTCATAGAGCGGCGCACCAGCAAATGGCCGTCGCTGACTTATGTCGCTATGTATAAAATCGCGCAACGATACCTTCACGGCTACATTTGGATTGCGGGATACGCTAGTATGCTAAAAAGCATGAAGTCTGTCATCGTGTGATGTTATATAACCTATGGTCAAGCGAATCGCTTTTGGCAAGGTTTCGTGGATGGCGGTTTTTGTGGCGGTCTTGTTGGGTGCGCCGTCCACGCTGGATGGATACTCGGTACTCAGCCACGAAGCGCTGATTGATGCTGCGTGGGATCCTGTTATTGTTCCGCTTCTGGTTGCCCGCTATCCGAACGCAACACCCGGAGAGCTGAGAGAAGCCCACGCCTACGCTTACGGCGGCTGCGTGATTCAAGATTTGGGCTATTACCCTTTTGGAGACCATTTCTTCAGCGATCTGACCCATTACGTACGTACCGGCGGCTTTATCAAAGCTCTGCTGAATGACTCCCGAAATGTTGATGAATACGCCTTTGCGCTGGGCGCGCTCTCACACTATGTCGCGGACAATACTGGACACTCCCTGGCGGTGAACCGCTCGGTTTCAGACATGTATCCCAAGCTGCGGCGGAAATACGGAAAACTTGTCACTTTCGAGGACGACCCCAAGGCGCACGTGATGGTGGAATTTTCCTTCGACGTGGCGCAGGTTGCGGGCGCGGGTTATTTGCCGAGAACGTATCACAACTTTATTGGATTCCGGGTGCCGAATTCGCTGCTTAAGCGGGCGTTTAGGGATACCTATGGTCTCAAATTCGGAAGATTTTTCTTGTACCAGGATTTTTCTGTCAAAGTATACGCAGTCAGCGCCAGTGAAATTATTCCCAGCCTGACTCAAATCGCCTGGAGACACGAAAGGAAGAAGATCATCAGGGTTAACCCGCAAGTCGCGCAAAGGAAATTTGCTTACAGACTTGCGCGAGAAAATTACGAGGGACAGGTGAGGAAGGGGCGCAGAACGCGCAGGTTCTTGCCGAGGCCATGGAAGTGGCATTGGAAAACTACCGTGGAAGAGGCAAACGTTGGGGTGCTGGCCAGGCTTATGGTGTGGATCATTGAGGTGTTGCCGAAAGTTGGCCCTCTGCAGACACTTAGCTTTGAGCCTCCTACGCCTCAAGTTCAGGAACTGTTTATCAGGAGCTTCGACGTCACGGTCGCCCAGTACGAATCCGATCTGTCAAAAGTCCGCGCTAAGAATCTGGCTTTGCCCGACACCAATTTAGACACAGGCGGGCGGATGCGCGTGGGCCGCTACGAGCTTGCGGACAAGACCTACGCGAAGCTGCTCAGCAAGCTCGCGAAGCGTCATTTCCGGAGCGTGACGCCGAGGCTGCGGCAAAATATTCTCGCCTTTTACGGAAACCCAAGTGGCCCAATCGCAACTAAAGAAAATGCTAAGAAGTGGCGGACAACGATGCATCAGGTTGCTGAATTAAAAGCGGCACAGGTGAAGAAGGAAGCGGCCTCACGCTGATACCGGCCCCTTGGTTGCACAGTGCACGCCATGCGGCTTATGGGAGGTGGAACACTATAATACGGAGGGCGGCGTATTCATGCCGGGTTAGGCATGTATGCGACCAGTTAACTGGATTCCACGTGCAGAATCTCCGCCAACTCAGGCCCATCCACGTGGCACGGGCGTCCCGCCCGTGCTAGCACACGGCGAGAATTTATGGCCGGGACGGCCGTGTTACAACCATCTGAACATTGGCATACATTAAGAGGCGATGCACCACCGACCACTTCTACGCTGATATTTCGTCAAACGGCCATCTCAAACTGTCTCATCTGTCTCCTTTGTCTCACGTCAGCGTGCTCAGTGCTGCTGTTCGGAATTACGGTTACGTATTTCCCCTCACCCGGCGCTCCGCGCCACCCTCTCCCGCAGGGGTTTGCTGCAATCGGTCGCCGGGAGGCTGTAGAATGGAAGCCAGGGGCGCACACCGTCAAGGAGGACGTAATGGACAGCGGCACAGTGGTCTCACTTAAGACTCACGGTTTCCTGGTGGATGGCAAGTGGCGCTCGGACGGGGACGCAGAGGAGATTCATTCCCCTTATGACCAGAGGCTGGTGGGTGTCGTCTCCCGTGCGCACTCCGGGCACGTGGAGGAGGCGATTGAAGCCGCCGCCAGAGCCTTCATCGCGACGCGCGCTTTGCCCTCGCACGAACGCCAGCGCGTGCTGCGGCAGATCGCGAGCCTCATTGAGCGGCACGGTGAAGAGCTTGCCCGCACCATGGCGCTTGAGGCTGGCAAGCCGCTCAAGGCGGCGCGCACGGAAGTGGCCCGTGCGACGCTCACGTTCTCAGTAGCGGCGGAGGAGGCGACGCGAATAAGCGGCGAGTGGCTGCCCATGGATCTCAGCCCGTCTTCGGACGGCCGCTGGGCGATGGTGCGGCGTTTTCCGATGGGTCCTATCGCTGCAATCACTCCGTTCAATTTCCCGCTGAATCTCATCGCGCACAAACTGGCGCCGGCTATTGCCGCCGGATGCACGATGGTTCTCAAGCCAGCTCCGCAGACGCCACTCACAGCTTTGCGGCTTGCGGAATTGGTTCAAGAAGCCGGCTGGCCCGACGGAGGCTTGAACGTGCTCCCATTGTCCAACGCGGATGCCGAACCGCTGATTACGGATGACCGTCTAAAGATGCTCACCTTCACCGGCAGCGCGCGGGTGGGATGGGCCTTGAAAGCCAAGTCGGGGAAAAAGCGCGTGACGCTTGAACTCGGCGGCAATTCCGGCGTCGTCGTTCATCGCGACGCGGACCTAGATGACGCGGCCGCGCGCTCGGTGGCCGGCGGATATTCCTACGCCGGACAAACCTGCATCTCTGTGCAGCGCATCTTCGTGCATCGTGACGTTTACTTCCAATTTCTCGATTCATTCGTCGCCCGCGTGCGGCGGTTGAAATCGGGCGATCCGCTCGATGAATCGACCGATGTGGGGCCGATGATTCGCGAGGCGGATGCCGAACGCGCTGCGGGGTGGGTGGATGAGGCTGTGCGCAGAGGCGCGCGGATTCTTTGCGGCGGCCAGCGCAAGGGATCGTTCCTGGAGCCGGTGGTCCTCACCGGAACCCGGCCCGAAATGCGCGTGAATTGCGAGGAGGTTTTCGCGCCGGTGGTGACGGTTAAACCGTATGATGACTTTTCGGAGGCGCTCGGCCAGGTGAACAACTCGCCTTACGGCCTGCAGGCAGGAATCTTCACTCATGACTCGCGGCTCATCTTCCAAGCCTACGAGCAGCTCGAAGTAGGCGGCGTGATGGTGAATGAAGCGCCCACATACCGCGTGGATTCCATGCCCTATGGAGGAGTGAAAGAGTCCGGCCTTGGGCGCGAGGGATTGCGCTACGCCATCGAGGACATGACAGAGAGGAAAGTCCTGATGTGGCGCACGGTCTGAGCGGGGGTTTTTAGAGTCTGTGTGAAAACCGCGGCTGTAGCGGCGGTCTGTGACCGCCGGTCTTTGTTTTTTAATAGCCTCGGCGCTCCCCGACAGCGTCGGGGCAGGCTCCGAGCGCCGCACCAACTCAAACGGGCAGTTTTCACACGGACTCTTTAACCCCGCCAAAAAGCACTGCCCCTTACCCACCGCTCCTCGGTCCCCCCTCTCCCGCCCAGCGGGAGAGGGGATGGGGGTGAGGAATCGGAGGTTCATCCAACATCCTTATGTCTGCTCCTCTACGAAGTCCGCTGATTGCGTCGCGTGAGTCCGGCCCGCTTGTCGAGTATCACGGCGCGCTACTGCCTGAGCGTTATTCTGAACCGCTCGCGGAGCACCACGCGGTGCGGACGGCGGCAGGCCTGTTCGACGGTTCGTTTCGAGCCAGGTTCACAGCTACCGGGAGCGACCGCGTCCGCTTCCTGCACGGAATGGTGTCGAATGACATTCGGGGTCTTGCGCCGGGGCAGGGAACTTACGCCACGGTGCTCGACGTGCGCGGGCACATCCTGGCCGATCTCGTCGTCTGCTGCACCGCGGACCGCTTCGTGATCGACACGGACGCCAACCTCGTGGATAAGGCGCTCCAGGCGCTGAATCACTACAACATCGGCGGGCGAACGCCGCTCGAAAGGCTCGACGTAACGGCTTTGTTCCTGCAGGGGCCAAAATCCGGACTGATCGTGAAGGAGCTTCTGCAAACCGAGCCGCCCGGCCCAGAGGAGTTTCGCCACGCCGAAGCCAGCTTCGCCGGTCAACCGCTGCGCGTGGTTCGTTGGTCGATCACGGGCGAGGAAGGGTACGCCTTTTGGATCGCGCCTACGGCCTTACCGGAGCTTTGGAGCGCGCTGCTTGCCCTGGGCGGCGGACACGGGCTGGTTCCCTGCGGCGTGAAGTCCCTTGAGACGCTGCGCATTGAGGCTGGAATTCCCAGATACGGCGCGGAGCTGGCGGAGGATGTGTTGCCGCTCGAGGCCGGCCTTTTGAACGCGCTGAGCTTCACGAAGGGCTGCTACATCGGGCAGGAAATTGTGGAGCGCGCTCGCAGCCGCGGCCATGTAAATTGGAAGTTGGTGGGGCTTTTCACCGAGGCGGCTGATCCGCTAGCGCCGGGCGAAAAGCTGTTGAGCAAAGGGAAAGAGGTTGGCGAAATCACCAGCGCATGTGCTGCGCCCACGCTTGGCCGGACGATTGCGTTGGCGTATGCTCGCAGGGAAGTGGCCGAACCCGGAACGAAACTTGATCTCGCTTCAGGCTCCACGGCGGAAGTCACCGCGTTGCCATTCTACCGCCCCGGCGCAGGCACGCTTTTCTGAGTGCGCCGTTGCCAGCGGCTCAGGGCAAAGCCGGCGTTCCAGGTCTGCGAAGCATCACCGATGCCCGCCTCCCGCTGCTGCGTGACCAGCACCGCCTCCCGCGTGGCCCATCCCGCCGCCCATTGGGGCGGGGCTGGAAGCAGGTGCACTTGCCGGGCCAACCGCGCTCATCCCGCTCGGGGCGCCGCCAACTCCTCCGAAACCGCCCGGTGCCGCGACGCTCCCTCTGCTTACTGCATGAATGGATCCGCCTTCAAGTCTGAACGCGGGCTGTGAGAATGATCCGCCGCGATGTCCAAGAAAGACGGGATTGCTGCGCATGATGGAAGAGCCAGCAGAGAGGCGAGTGTTAACTCCACCCTCTCTGCCTAACTGCACGGGAGCCGTCACGGCGTGAAATGCCGAGGTTCCTGTGCGCGTGAACGCCGAGTAATGGCCACCCAGAGTATTGCCGAGCCGCGCGCGCATAGGTCTGGAAGAGTTGCCGCTTCCAAACGCCCGGCTGAAGAACGATTGATGGACCGGAGCTCTCATCTGCGCTGCGGTTTGTTTGGGCGACTGGCCCATCAGGACGATCTTCGGCGCGGCGACCGCGCGAACTGCGCTGGACGTTGCCATTCTCGGCGCTGCGGTATTCCGCGCGCTCATCGCGGTGGCAGGGGCCGCGTTAGCTTTTACGAAAGAGGTCGCAGCCGGCCTGGTTGCGGGCCGGATCGTGTTTGCGGCTAGCACCCGTAGAGCGCCGGATGCGCCCGGAATAATCGTGTTCCGGTTCACCGGAACGCCGGGTAGCATCGCAAGCGCGCGTGGAGCAAGGTTGGGAGCGAGTACGTGGGTCAATTGCGCCTGATTCAAATGAACTCTTGTATTGGTGTCTACCGGAATGCCGTTCTGAAGCGTTCCCGCCCTGACCGCGGTCACGCAGGCCGTGGTCGAACACACCGGTGTGCCGTTGGGTCCGAGCGCCGCCCAGCCTACGTATCCGGCTCCGCCATACCACGCGACCAAGGCGGGATTCCACACGGACATGTTGCCCGGCGTCCAGAAGTAGCCGAAGCCTGGGTTGTAATTCCAGGCCCCATAGTGGTAGGGAAGCCATCCCCACGGCTCCGAAGAGATCCACGTGTAGCCAAAGGTGGGATACCAGCTCCACTGCCCCATCGAAAATGGCGTCCAGCCCATCTGTGCAAACGGAGCCCATCCGTAGCCGTAACCTGGGAAGAAACCCCATTCTCCGTATTCGTCGAGGTCATTCCATCCAGAGAGCGCGGAGCTTGTGCCAACCGGGCTATCGTTGTAGGCTAATGCTGCCTGCGAATCGCGCTTCTGAACCCAGTTGTCCCAGGCGTCCTTTTCGATACCATGATTGATATCAAACGCCGTAAGGGTTTGAGTGTTATATTCGAGTGACTTATCCTTGGTGAGCTTCGCGGTCTGCTTGGGGTCCTTCACTTCCACCGCGCCGCTAAACACCTGGACGCGCAGCCGGCCTTGATCGAGGTCGGCGCGAAACTCGGCCTTGCCGTGCGGAGTGATGACGGAGTTTGCTGCCGCGACCGCATAGACGTCGCCGTGTTGAGGAGTCAGGTGGAAAGTGCCGTAACCCTGAGCGAAGGTTAGGCGATTGATCTTGTCTCCCTTGGGGTTCAACGCCAGTTCGGTGAAGTTTAGCCTGGAAAGCTGCCCGATGCGGGCGGTGGACCCGTTTTCAAACTGCACTTCGGCGAAGCTGTTCTCCGAGGTTGAAACTGAGAAGCCCTGCTCGATGGGCGTGTTCACCGAAGCCTTGGCCCATTCAGCGGCTCCGGGACGTTTCACAAGCACTGTTCCGTCCACGAAACTCAGCCGGACGATGCGGACATGCGAGTATCCCGCCTGCTGAGTTTGTTGCGCTCTAAGCGCGCCCGTTCCCGCGAGCAGCGCAAATACCAGAAGTAAACTGAGGCTCCCGAATCTCCCTTTCATGGAAGTCCTCCTTCCTCCGAGACCGGCAAGGGGCGGCATCACGTTCTGATATCTATCCTACTCCTACCAGATGGTTCCGGCGACCTAAAAGTTGGGTAGTGACTCATTTTGGTTTTGTAGCGCCGGGCTTCAGCCCGGCACAGCCTTCAAAATGCCGACCTGAAGGTCGGCGCTACGGCAAACTGAGTCAC
>NFUN01000008.1 GCA_002197525.1 Acidobacteria subdivision 13 bacterium RH2 MAG17b
ATACGCTGAAAGGCAAGCAGGGACGATTCCGCCAGAACCTCCTCGGCAAGCGCGTTGACTACTCCGGAAGGTCGGTCATTGTTGTCGGGCCTGAGCTGAAGCTTCACCAGTGCGGCCTGCCGAAGAAGATGGCCCTCGAACTCTTCAAACCCTTTATCTACCATCGCCTTGAACAGACTGGGCAATGCGCCACCATCAAGGCGGCCAAAGAAATGGTGGAGCGCCAGGAGCCGGTGGTGTGGGACATCCTTGAGGAAGTCATCCGGGATCATCCAGTGCTTCTGAACCGCGCGCCTACGCTACACCGCCTGGGAATTCAGGCGTTTGAGCCGGTTCTCGTGGAGGGCAAAGCGATCAAGATTCATCCGCTGGTTTGTACCGCGTTTAACGCCGATTTTGACGGCGACCAGATGGCGGTGCATATCCCGCTCTCGCCCGAAGCTCAAATCGAAGCTTCCGTGCTGATGCTCTCCTCGCGGAACATTCTGTCGCCGGCGAGCGGCCAGCCTTTGGCCATCCCAACACAGGACGTGGTCCTCGGAGTCTACTACCTCACCAAGGGCGTCAAAGGGAGCCGCGGCGAGGGTCGCGCGTTTGCAAGCGGCGAGGATGCGCTGCTCGCCCTCGAGGCTCGTGAGGTGGAAACACTAAGCCGCATACGCTTGCGGTACACCGGACGTGTCATTGACTTGGAGAATGCATACGACGATCAAGACGTGCTTCACACCGAACCCATTACGGTGAAGAGCCAGTTTATTGAGACGACCGTCGGACGGGTGATTCTGAACGATCACCTGCCGAAGGAGATGCCTTTTGTCAACGGCTTGCTGCGCAAGAAAGGCCTCGGAGCGTTGGTGAATTACTGCTACCTGCGCTTTGGCCTGGACACCACGGTCCAGATGCTCGACGAAATCAAGGACCTTGGCTTTTTGTACGCCACGAAGGCTGGGCTCTCGATCGGGATTGACGACCTCGTGGTGCCTTCGAGTAAGGCGCGCCTGGTCGGGGAGGCCGAAAAGGAAGTCATCGAGGTTGAAAAGCAATACCAAGACGGCGCCATCACCCACGGCGAGCGCTACAACAAGGTCATCGCGATTTGGTCGAACGTGACGGACCGGGTGGCGGATGAAATGTTCCAGACGCTCGAAGCGCAGGATAAGTCTGGCGAGATGAACCCGATTTACGTCATGGCGAACTCCGGCGCCCGCGGTTCCAAGCAGCAGATCCGTCAGCTTTCCGGAATGCGAGGCCTGATGGCCAAACCTTCAGGTGAAATTATTGAGACCCCCATCACCGCGAACTTCCGCGAAGGATTGAACGTGCTGCAATACTTCATCTCGACGCACGGCGCGCGCAAGGGCTTGGCTGACACCGCGCTGAAGACGGCTGATTCCGGTTACTTGACTCGCCGCCTGGTGGACGTTGCACAGGACGTCATCATTTCGGAGTTTGACTGCGGAACGGTGGACGGAATTTTCGTCGAGCCCATCGTGGAAGCCGGAGAGGTGGTAGAGCCTCTGCGCGACCGGATCGTGGGCCGCGTTTCGTTGGAGCAGATTAAGGACTATGAGGGCAACGTCATCGTCGACGTCAACCAGGAGATCAATGAAGACTTGGCGGCGGCTATTCAGGCGGCTGGCATCGAGCGCGTGAAAATCCGTTCGGTGCTGACTTGTGAATCCCGGCGCGGCGTGTGCGTGCGATGTTACGGGCGCAACCTTGCCTCCGGCAAACTGGCTGAAATCGGTGAGGCGGTCGGCGTGATTGCCGCCCAGTCTATCGGCGAACCGGGCACGCAGCTCACTATGCGCACGTTTCACATCGGCGGCACCGCGAGCCGCGTCAGCGAACAATCCTCGCTCGAAGTTCGCAACAGCGGCTTTGCTAAGTTTTTGGGCCTCCAGGTGGTCAAGAACCGTGACGGCCACTTCGTGGTCATGAACCGCAATGGCTCCGTGGCGGTTGTCGACGACCGGGGCCGCGAGCGGGAGCGCCATTCGGTGGTTTACGGCGCGAAGATCAGGGCTGCGGATGGCTCGCCGGTGAAGCCGGGAGACATTATTGTAGAGTGGGATCCTTATACCTTCTCGATCCTGACGGAAGTGGGCGGAACTGCTCAATTCAAGGACCTCGAACAAGGCGTAACGCTGCGTGAGGAAGTTGACGAGGTCACGGGGTTGTCGCGGTGGGTGGTCACAGATGCACCTGACGAAAAACTGCAGCCCCAGTTGCTGGTCAAATCCAGCACCGGTTCGAAAACCTCATCGAAGAAGTACTTACTGCCCTCCCGCGCGCACCTGATGGTGCAGGAAGGCGACGAGGTAAGCCCTGGCGACGTGCTCGCCAAAATTCCTCGCGAGACGACCAAAACCAAGGATATTACGGGTGGTTTGCCGCGCGTGGTCGAGCTTTTCGAGGCGCGGCGGCCGCACGAAACGGCCGTTATTTCTGAGATCGACGGCGTCGTGAAGTACGGCGAGGTCTTAAAGGGGCAGCGGAAGATTGTGGTGGTTCCGTCCAAGGGCGAGCCGAAAGAGTATTTGCTGCCGCGCGGCGTTCACATTTCTGTCCAAGAGAGTGAACACGTAAAGGCGGGCGAACCGCTCATGGATGGCCCGCGCAATCCCCACGATATTCTCGCCGTACTCGGTGAAAAGGAGCTGCAGAAGTACCTGGTGAATGAGATTCAGGAAGTTTACAGGTTGCAGGGCGTCAACATCAACGACAAGCACATTGAAGTAATTGTCCGCCAGATGATGCGGTGGGTCAAAATTGAAGACGTGGGCGACACGGAATTCCTGCTCGACGAGCATGTGGACAAGTTCCGCTTCCGGGAGGAAAACGAACGCGTCACCGCCAACGGCGGCAAGCCTGCCACCGGCCGGCCGCTGCTGCTGGGAATTACGAAGGCTTCGCTTTCCACCGATTCCTTCATTTCGGCAGCCTCGTTCCAGGAAACCACTCGCGTCCTTACGGAGGCGGCGATTCGCGGCGCGGTCGATCAACTGCGCGGCCTGAAGGAAAACGTGATTATGGGCCGACTGATTCCTGCGGGAACCGGTTTGGAGCATTATCGCAGCTTCCGCCTGCTCACCGAAGTGGGGCCACGGCAGCCTGAGGTCCCCGCAGCGGAGGCGGAAGCCGTGCTCGAAGCCGAAATGCCGCCGGCGCCCGAAGTGGCCGGTGAGCTTTCGGATGAAGACCAGGCCAGCACCCAGTAACAAGGCCATCTGCCGCTTGGTGTCCGTTGTCCGTTGTCACGAGTGCGAATCCGGAAGCCGGCTTCCTGGCAGGGCGAGTGACAACTGGCGGCGGACATACACAGGCAGCAATGACTTTTCACTGTTGGAAATGTGGTGAATCTCTAGAAATCCCGTCGGGCCAGCGGATCGGCAGCCGCGATGAATGTTCGAAGTGCGGCGCCGGTCTTCATTCCTGCCGCAACTGCCAGTTCTACGATCCTTCCAAAAACAACCAGTGCGCAGAGACCCAGGCGGAATGGATTCGCGACAAGGAAGCCGCGAACTATTGCGACTACTTCCGCCCGCGCCTGGGGGCGGCGGCTGGCGGCGCAAAACCTACATTGGCGCGAGACGACGTTAAGAAAAAATTCGACGCGCTGTTCCGCGCGTAGGCTCACATCTGCACGGCCCAGAAACCGATCTCCCAAGAACGTTTGCTTTTTCCTTGCTAGTGGTGGAGCTATTCGCTCGATGCGCGGCGCGCCAGCGCGGTGGTCGACGCGGCCCTTTCGAGGGAAACAGGCACAAGGGCCATTCCAGGGCCGGTCTCTTCCGGCGAAATGACCAAAGCTCCTTGTTCCTGTTTGAGAAAGGTCAAGCGGTCGAGTTCGGGGGTGTGGTCGACGGTGATGAAGTCTCCCAAAGTGATTTGTCCGGTCGCGATGAGATTGGAGAGTGGGAAAACCAGATGCCGTTCGATCGCACGCTTCAGGTGGCGCGCGCCGGACTTTGCATCCGTTCCTTCGCGCAGCAGAAAATCACGGGCCGGTTCCGTACACTTGAAGACGAACTGTTTTTCTCCGGTTGTGGCCATGATGCGCTCCTGCACCCTAGCCAGCTCGATATCCAGAATCTGCTGCAGGTGAGAGGGTTGGAGGGCGCGGAAAACTATGACGCGGTCGATCCGGTTCATGAACTCCGGAGAAAACTTGCGGCGCGCAGCGTCGGTTGCGGCCCGGTAAATCTTCTGGTCCAAATCCGAATCGTCATCCCCGATGCCGGCTGAGAATCCCATGCCCCGGGTCATGAGTTTGGTCATTTCCAGGGAGCCAAGGTTAGATGTCATGAAGATCATCGCGCGTGAAAAATCGACCCGGCGGTTATCCCCCAGGGTCAGAGTGGCCTTATCCAGAATGCCCAGCAAGAGCTGCCACACCGCATCACTCGCCTTTTCAATCTCGTCAAAAAGCACGAGGGACAGCTTCAGCTTGTCCGTGTAATGCTCCTCCAAGATTTCCTGCGTGATCAGCGGCTGCGTCTCCCGGTGGCCCAGATATCCCGGAGGAGACCCAATCAGCTTTGCGATTTCGTGGCTGTGCTGGAACTCCCCGCAATCGATTTTCAGCACTGCGTTGGGCGTCTCGAACAACACCTCAGCGCTCGCCTCCACCAGCCGCGTCTTGCCCGATCCTGTCGGCCCCAACAACAGCAGGTTCACAACGGGCCGGCCCGGCGCCCCAAGCCCCGCCAGATGGACCTGGTAGACGCGCGCCAATTGCCGGATTGCGCGATCCTGTCCCACAATTCTTTTGCGCAGGGCGGTCTCGAAATCCCGGACCTCCGGGCTGCGTACCGTAGGATCCAGGATGGTGTGGCTCTCGCTCATAGCTGAACCTCGCTAAATCTTTGCTCGCAAGTTCAAAAGTCCGCTCTTGCGAGAAGGGTTTAACTTCACGTCGAGGGTTCCTCGCAACAACCTCAACTCTGTGAGCAACTGCGCCTGTAAGTCACGATCCTGCGCCATCTCCAACATGGGCCGCTGCAAATCAGCGATGCTCAAGTGAAAGTCCCGGGTCTGCGATAAAAGGTTGCGGAGGTATTCCGCATTCTCTTCCACGGGCCTCATCCACTCGCGCGAAGTTCTTTCTCTCACGTCATCCCAGTTCACCCTCACGAATGGGTGCCTCGCCGCCACTCCGGCTATAACCGCTTGATCGATTCTTGGTCTCCGGCCGAGGCAGGCCAAGTGCAATTGCCGGACCCGGCCGTCCTTACGAACGTTGTGAACAAGGTAATACGCGTTGCCGCGCTTCCGAATAAAAGCCATGAAGCTTGCCTGACGAATTCTCTTGCCCAGGCCGGGAACCTCGTTAAGTTCCGTTGTCACAAACCCAAAAGGCACGTGACATCTCCTGTAGTGGCTATATTATCCACTACACTTGGTTGGATGCAAACAAAAAATGTTGGTTGCTGTCATAAAAATTATTTGCGTCGCGCCGCGAACTTGCCGCGTCATCGCGGCGCGACGCACGAATGCAGCGCAGTTCTGATCCTACCGGCGCGGCGTGAGACAATGGAGAGGGGCGAGACAAACGAGACACTATATTCACTTCGATCGCTGTTGAATTTTCGTTTCGTCTGCTCTACCTTTTATTTTCCTGTGCGGTGGCGCTGCCCGCGTGAGAAATCCCTCGGTCTGATGTTCGCGCCGGACCGGCAGGCGATCCTCCGGAAACTACAGCCGTCGCCCGGCCAATAACGGTGAGGGGACGCATCGCGCAACAAGGACTTGAATCCGTTGAACTGGCTGACCATACGAAAAAGACGCGCTATCCTGACGGCCATGCGAATCGCCCATGCTTATCTTCACGGCAACGCCAGCCGGATTTATCCTTCGGGTGCGCGGTGAAAACCAACGCGTTAGTGCATTGCGATCGGTAGTGACTCAGTTTGTCGTGGCGCCGGCCTTCAGGCCGGCATTTTGAATGCTGTGCCGGGCTGAAGCCCGGCGCTACAAAACCAAAGAACGCCAAGGAGATTCGATATGTTCAAATGCCTGCATTGGAACGAGGTCGAGTCAGAAACGGTGAACCCTGTGATCGGACGGAAGGTGATCGCCGGGGACCGGCTGATGATCGTCCGCCATGAGATGAAAAAGGGCGCCGTGATCCCTCTCCACCAGCACGTGCACGAGCAGATCACCTGGATTCAAACGGGCCGCGTGAGGCTGTGGGCTGGCGGCACGGAAACCGACCTTGAGGCAGACGGCGTATCCTGCGTGCCTTCGGACGCGCCCCACAAGCTGGAGGCGCTGGAGGATACGGTGGCCTTCGACGTGTTCACTCCTCTCCGCGAAGATTTCATGAAAAAGCCCTAGCCCGCTAGCAGACTAGTCAGTCTCGGGTGGCGGACGGATTTCAGCCGCGGTGCTGACGCTGCCCAATTGCAGCCTCTGGGCCTCCTTGCGAGCGCCGCCAGCGGCGAGCTTGTGTTTTCAATAGGTTGCCGGTTGCTCCGTTTCGTTTCCGCTTTCTAATAATTACAGTTAAGCAACTTATTATCAATGGCTTAGTGCTTTGAGATCTGCCCCTTGAACCGCTATTCTCCGTTTCGTTTCCGGTTCGTATTTTTCCGCCCTTTTATTTTCAATCACTTCCCCGTTGACCCTCCCCCCAAATAACATCTTTTGTTTTTTCTGCGAGCAGGCTCGGCCTTGCGCCATCACCGGCCGCAAGACACTGAAGCGTGCTTGATAAATTGCGAGGCTCCATATGGCAGAGACGCCCGCCGTTACGTTTAATCAGCGCGCGTTTATACATAACGACATAAGTCGGCGATGGCCATTTGCTGTAGCGCCGCTCTATGAGCGGCGAGATACGCCGGTCGCAGACCGGCGCTACAGGTTTGCAGCGTCGCCGACTTATGACGCTCTGTGTAACTGTCAACGGCGTCAAATCCATGAGGTTTTATTCGCTGCCTGCGAGGAGGAAAGGCGAGGGGCCATGCTGGCCGCCGGAGCGAGAGGGATGATAGGCTAGAATACTTGTTGCGTGCTCCGAAGTCAAGGGCGTTGCGGGTAGTGACTCATTTTGGTTTTGTAGCGCTGGGCTTCAGCCCGGCACAGCCTTCAAAATGCCGACCTGAAGGTCGGCGCTACGGCAAACTGAGACGGAGGCAAAAGCTGGTTGCAGCGGCGGTAAACCTACTGGAGCGGGAAGCCGCCGTGCGCGCCGATCACGGCGTCGATCTCATCCATGAGGCGAAGAGTTTCCTTCAAGGCGACTACGATTTTCTGGTAATGCTGCAAGTCATCCCAACTGAGTTCGCGTCCCTTGCGGTCCTTGAGCCACTTTTCAAGCACCTGGTAGCCGCCGATGTGGAACTCCCATATTTCACGCGGCGCGCCCTCGAAGTACTGAACACCATTGATCCAGACGCGCCGATTGGCGTCAGTATAACGGACCTTTTCGACCACCTTGCTTCCCTTCTCGGGAAACGTGGTGATCAACTCAGCCAGCTTCGGCGACTCCATCAGGTGCAGCGCCACCAGTTCCGAACCTTTTTCAACGAGCGCAGCAAAAAGTCCACGGTTGCTTGTGAGCGGCAGTCGAGGGAAATCGCTCTTCAGAAACTCCGCGTAGCGTTTGCGATAGGCGGGCGAGTGGAACACCGCGTACATATAGTCGAACACATCCTCGGGGCCGAAAGTAGCGCCGACCTTCGGGTCGGCACGTGCCGGGCTGAAGCCCGGCGCTACGTTCGTTAAACCCAGATCGCCGCGGCCGTCGGGCACAAATGTCAGTTCCAGTCGCTTCTCAAGTTCGGCGACAAAAACTGGATTGAGATTGGGCCGCCGCTCGTTAGGTTCTCCGACCGAATTGGCAATCCCCAACACGCGTTGCAGGGCGGCTACTGGCTTGGTTGGATACAGGTACAGCGGAAAAACGTTAGAGCCGTCTTTCAGCTCCACATAAACTGCGGGCGTGGGTGTATTCGAAACGACGGCGTGCGTCCAAGATAGCATCTTGGTCTGACGCACCGCGTTCATGCACAAGTTCGTCCTGCCTGCTACGTGGTCAAGCAATTCGCGCCGGGGAAATCCATCGCGACCGTGCTGAAGTAGCATGGTCGCCAGTCAAATGGGCGGTAGAGGCATCGCATGAAGTGTTCTGTCCATTCAGGGTCGTCACGAAGTTGCTTCCGTGCGGCGGAGAGCTGCCAATCGCGATTGTCAGGTATTCGGTAGGCTTGGCGGAGTTCCTCGTCTGTTTGTTTTGTTTCTCGAAGAGATTCGATGCGCTCGCGGAGGAGTTTTTCGCCGAAGTCAATCGCGAAGTGGTCTCGATGCGTCTGGAATCCCAGCACGTTGAGCGGCATTGCCTCAGTTATCTTCCACCCCCGATCATACTCCGCGCGACAGCCTGTATCTTCCGGGACGAAAAGGTAGAAAGGCGGTCGGGGGACGGCCTTGCTCCACTCGGTCTTAGCAAGATCATGAGCAAAAAGCCAAGGATATTTGCCCGCCTCTCCGTCCCCGGTTTTCCTTGCTCCCCACAAATCCGAGTGGTGGACCTCCGCACAGCCTTGCTTGCCGGGCTCCTTGATGAAAATCCCGATCGCCACGCCTTGCTGAATATCGAAGACGTTTTCATCTTTTCCGCCGTCCGGGGCCTTTTCTTTCTTCTTTGAATTGCCGTGCAGGTCGTATACATAAATTTCGCTGAAGCTTTGCATGAGGCTCTGCCGCATGCCACGGAAGGTAGGGTTATCGAGATAGCCGTGGTTGGTGATAAAGCCGAGGATGCCGTAACCGGTTCTATCAATCCTCCACTGTGCGAACCGAATGAACTTAACGTAATCATCCTGAAGCCACTTCGGGTTTTTCTCTCCCAGGGGTGCACCGTCTACGACCTTGTAATCGTCGATCAAATCACCTATGAAAGTTTTTTCCCTGACCGTCTTGGCTGTGTTGGTCTTGAGCACTTTGGTAACCTTGTTCTGCCGCAGCGGTCCTCCGGATATGACCTTATACGAATCACCAGGACTAAGTTGCCTCAGCACCTCGCTTCGGTTTGCAGAGTGACCTGAGTAGGGTGGATTGCCCAGCACGACGAGGATGGGACGGTCCCTTTTTATCTCGGCAGCTTCATTCGCTTCGTCGGAAATCCACTGTGCGATAAGCTTTTCGCTTTTCTTGGCGGCCTCCTCCAAGGTGTTGGTGAGATAAATACCCAAGCGCTGGTCTGAGCCGAACTTGTAGCCGGTTTCCTGCAACTCCATGCCGAGTTTGAGGTGAGCGACGGCGTAAGGAGCCATCAATAGCTCAAAGCCAAAAAGCCGGTTTAAAAGATGCTGCGCGACGTAGCTATCCCACGCGCCTTTCTGGCTGGCGAATTGCTCATAAATCTGCCGGATGACGAAATAGAGAAAAGTCGCCGTGCCGGTGGCCGGGTCGAGAATCAGGGTGTTTTCGTCAGCGAGTCCTTGGGGGCGGTCGAAGCGCGTCTTGAGCAAGTGGTCGATGGAGCGGACAATGTAGCTCACCACCGGCTCCGGGGTGTAATAGACGCCGCGCAACTCGCGAGTCTTGGGGTCATAGGCCGTGAGGAAGGTCTCGTAGAAATGGACGACGGGGTCTTCTTTCCCTTTGCCTTTTCCGAAGTCTTTCAGGACTTCGCTCATAGCCGCATGTTTGAGCAATTCGACAATATCGTCCACAGCCCAATCAAACGTCTCGGGCATGCTGACGCCTCTGAATTCCTCGAAAAGCTTACGCAGGAAGGGATTGGTCTTCGGCAGATAACGGGCCGCGGTATCCCGCGAGAAATCTTTTCCTGAGCCACTGTGTATCTTCGCGGCAAAGAGCCCGTATGACAGCGTCTGCGCGAACATATCGGCAAACTGAGGCTCGTCCAAGTCAGGAATCAGCACTTCACGAAACGCCGTGAGCCAATTCTCAAGCCAGTTCTTTTCTGCCGCCGCGCCATGCGCGAAGGTCGCGATAATCAGGTCACGGATGTTGCGCGTCATACCTGCCATGCGCTGCGCGAGTTCCTTCGCGGTTCCGACGGTAAGGGCTGGTTGAGCGAAAAAAGATTCAAGAAGCTGGGCTAGTTGCTGCTCGCCTTGCGGAAGGGCGCGGACTTTGCCATGGCCATCAAGCTCCGCAAGCCGGGCGGTAACGCGCTTTTCTCCGGCTACGAACCAGCGAAACTCCAGGTAATCGGTGAGAATCCAGTTCGGCAGCGCGTCGCGGTAACGCTTGAACTGCTCGCCGTTTGGCCCCTTGCCCCGTTCCATATCATCGAGGTTTATTCCGATGGCTTTGGTTTCAATGTGGCCAAGAGGAACTCTGTTGCGGGTGATGTTGAAATCGGGAGCGCCGCAGGCAATGCGTTTGGGTTCGTTGGTGGCCGTGACGCCCTTGCCCACCGCTTCCAGTAGATGTTCGAGCGCGCCGCGATGAGTTTCTTCGGTGGCGTTACCCTGGGCAAGCTTCTTCCGGATGGCTGCAAGGTATTCTGCAAACGGAGTCATAACACCGGAGTATACAGCAGGTAACAGGGTGAAGCGGACTTGTTGTTTGACTCTTGGCGGTGGGCAGGGGTTGGGCTTGCTGGCGTGGGGCGGCGCCGCGCGGAAACGCTCGTTTGCCTCTTCAAGTGCAGACCTCGGAGTTTCCAAAGGCCGGAAACTCCGCGCTTTGATTTCCAAACGCCACCACCCCTTACCCCTCCTCAACCAAGGAGGGGAGTCTGGACAGGCCAGAGGCCGCCGCAAGGAACAGCTTCCCACCGCGGGCTTTTTGCGGCAAACTACCGAAGGTGCGAAATGAACCCATTCAATTTTTCAGGAGTAACCGATGCCTAATAACCCAGTCAACTCATCGCAGAGCTTATTCGAGCGCGGCTTGGCAATCCGGCGCGAGGTCCTCGGAGCCGAGTACACCGACGGATCATTGAAGGCTGCTAACGACTTCATGATGGCTTTCCAGGAAATTACCACCGAGTGGTGCTGGGGCTATGCGTGGACGCGGCCCGGCCTTGACCGGCGTACGCGCTCCATGCTGAATGTTGCCATGCTGACGGCGCTCGGCAAGCCGCACGAGCTGAAGCTGCACGTACGCGGCGCGCTCGCGAACGGCGTCACGGTGGATGAAATCAAGGAGATTTTGGTCCACGCAACGGTCTACTGCGGCATTCCGGCAGGTCTCGAAGCCTTCAAGGCAGCGAATGAGGCGCTGAAGAGCGCTGGGGCCGTCTCAGACGCTCCTGCCAAGCCTGCGGCCAAGTGACCCAACCTTGCGGCGAATTTAGCAAGCGTGGTGACAGCGGCAATCCGGCCGAAAGCTCAAGACGAAGGTCGCGGCACAGCAGCGGCGCCGCGATGGCCGCGAAGCTCGTGGAACGAGGCTAGGGCAAGGGAGAGGTTTGATGGACGGCAAGCAAACGATTGGCTTTGTCGGCGTGGGAAACATGGGATGGCCGATGGCGGCTCGCCTGGTTGGGGCCGGCTATCCCGTCTATGTCTTGGATAGCCGGCCCGAGCGGGCTGCAGCCTTTGCAAAAGAGATAGGCGGCCACGCCGCGCGGTCGATGAAGGAACTCGGCGCGGCAGCGGACGTCGTCATCACGATGCTTCCCGACAGTGGCGCGGTTGGCGCGGTCCTGTTCGGCGCGGCGGATGGCGAAGCGCCCGGCCTCCGCTCCGGTTCTGTGGTCATCGAGATGAGTTCGGGCGTGCCTAGCCGGACGGTGGAGTTTGCTGAGCGGTTTCGAGCGCGGGGTATCGGAATGATCGACGCTCCTGTATCTGGCGGCGTCAAGCGGGCGGTGACGGGCGAGCTTGCCATTATGGTGGGCGGCGACGCTGCCGTCATCGACCGTTGCGAGCCTGTGCTGCGATCTATGGGCACGACGATCATGCGCACCGGCGCACTGGGCGCCGGCCAGGCGATGAAAGCGCTCAACAACCTGGTTTCGGCCGGCGGCTTCCTGATCGGCGTCGAGGCGTTGCTCATCGGCAAGAAGTTCGGGCTCGATCCCGAAGTCATGGTGGACGTGCTGAACGCTTCAACGGGCATGAACAACAGCACCCAGAAAAAATTCAAGCAGTTTGTGATCTCGCGGAGTTTTGACTCTGGCTTTGGGCTTGACCTCATGGTTAAGGACTTGACGATCGCGCTGGAGCTGGCGCGCGACGAGCGCGCCATCTCCAGCGCGCCTTTTGCGGCGCTGTGCCGGGAAATCTGGGCCTCTGCGGCGATGGCGCTCGGGCCTGGGCAGGATCATACTGCACTCGCCAAGCTATCGGAGATGCTCGCGGGCACGCAGCTCGCCGGGAGTTGAAGCGAGGGTAGTGACTCAGTTTGTCGTAGCGCCGACCTTCAGAGACAACTGCCGTTTTTGAGTTGGTGCGGCGCTCTATGAGCGCCGAAGCACTTGAAAAATAAAGACCGGCGGTCACAGACCAAGCTTGTCCAAATTACGGTCTGCCTTTGGCGAAGTGTTCTGCGGCTCCGCCGCTTGCTGTGCGGAAAGGCTTCGCCTTTCCGGCACCCGGCAATCCTCC
>NFUN01000080.1 GCA_002197525.1 Acidobacteria subdivision 13 bacterium RH2 MAG17b
AAGGTAGCCGATTCGGGGTGCTCCCTTCTACGCACCGATCTGCAACTTATTGCATTTTCAAGTTCTCAACCCCTACACACTTTTGGGAGAGGAGCCACTAATCTACTGGACGAGTACATCCGCTAGCCAAACGCGGCGCCCAGAGGTATCATGGGGGCGCATTGCGGGTGAAGCAGGCGCAGGGCCTCAGCATCCCGCAGATTCCTCGCCTCGTTCCCCGCATAAATCGGGCAGTGACCGCATAAGGAGGAAGCCATGCCACTCGACACGCTTCATCGATTCTTTTTCGGCAGCATTCCCCAGGTACCTCGTGAGGAAGCGATGAAAATATTCAAGCGCGACCATTTCCAGTGCCAGTATTGCGGCTTGGATGGTCTTGCAAGCTTCCATAATTGGATGATAATGACCATCGATCACATTCACGCCTATGCAAAGGGCGGATCTCGCAAAGCAAGCAATCAGGTAACAGCTTGCCAGCCTTGCAACAGGATCAAAGGAACGCGGGATTTCAAATCGCTTGCTGAAGCCAAGAAGTACGTTCAGGCCAAGCGGGCCGAATGGCAAGAAGTCTACAAGGAACAATTGCAATCAGCCAACACGGCAAAGTCAGCCCACGCGAACTAACCGCGCCGGCGGATCGAGTGCTGTTTTGGAATTTGAGGTGGCGCAGCCTAGCCGTACGCCAGCGCCCCGGAGAACCGGCGCGCAAAAGCTCATCGGTGAATTGCTGGTAGGCGAGTATTCCCGCAAAGGCTTTGTTGAGGATTGTGGTTATCAAGGTACGGTGGCCGCAACCGCGGCTTATGCAAGGAAAAGGGCTCAGAGGCTATTTCCAGGTTAACGTCAGCCGGCTGCGCTGGCGCGGACGACCTCTTCCTGCTGGGAAACTTCCTCCTCAGCAGCGACGGCGAGATGAGGTTCCGCAAGAACGACATGCCGAGCTATGACATAGCCCAGGAAGGCGCCGGCGAAGACATCCGACGGAAAATGGGAGAGCAAAGTAATACGCGAAATCCCGATGATTCCAGCCATGCCGTAAGCCGTCCATGGAGCCCAAAAATGATGCCGGTACCGAACCGCGAAAACGGTGGCGATTGAGATTGCGGCAATCTCATGCCCCGACGGAAAGCTTCCTGGCCCCGCATACCAAGGCCCCTTATCCCGAAACCAGGAATCCAGGAAGTGGCGGTAGGTCATCACGTCCTGGGGACGAAGACGCCGGTCAATACCCTTTAACACCTGCGTGAGCAGCTCCGAATCAATCAGGGCTTGGCAGGCGTATAACACCGTGTTTTTCATGTAGGAATCACTTAGGACCAGGCCAATTGCCATCGCACCCAGCATCACCAGCCACATCGCCAACATAGCATTGTGGCCGCTAACGATTACATCAAGGTAGTAAAACTGATGAGCATGACGGAAATAGGAGGGATCGTACGGGTCCACCATGAACAAGGCCCCAGTGATCACCACGAAAATGACGGCGGGCTTCCAGTATTGGCCGCGCGCGAGCTTCGCAGGAAATAGCCAGATTTTCTTCTGATCTTGAAGGATGTTGGGAATGAGTCTTAAGAGCGAGACCGGCTTGGGACCTCCTGGAGTCAACGACTTTGGAATAAAAGCCTCCTCCGGCGCAGGACTGAACTTGCATTCTAGTTGTCTTCAAACTACGGGGACCCGGTCTCATGCGTTGTCCAGCTTCGCTGAGCGCCAGTCACCCAACTCTTCCAGCATCCCCGATTTTAGACGACGCAATCCATGGTCTGCAAGAAAATTGTTGCACTTCTGGTCTTAGCGGCTAGCAATGGACAGGCTGCATCACCAAGCCCCGGCGTGCCAATTGAAACGGATGTAAATTACGCCGCTGACGTGACGCCGGACTGGAGGGTTTTTATGATAACTGTAGTCGTCGCGGTCTCTGGCCGGTCTAAGATTTGTAATTACTTCGGTGCCCGGAGAGCGCCGCGGCACAAAAGCCCCCGTCGTCACGCAGACGCATCACCCTTCCTATTGACGCGATCGAAATAGCGTATTTTTCTACGCTAGTAAAAAGATTAAACGAAAACATCACGCACTCATATCAAGCTGAAGCGTCACCCGACGAAGATAATTCGACCACGGTGGTAGCCGTTACCAGGAAGCCTCGATCTCCTCGAGAGTACGTCCTTTCGTTTCAGGGACTTTTCGGGCGCAGAAATAAAAAGCGGCGACGCACAAGAGGGCGTAAAGCCAGAAGCAACGCCGCGCTCCGAGGCTCGCGACAAGGCTGAGGAAGGTAAGAGTAACCAGCAGATCGGAAATCCACAGGATGACCGAGACAACCGACATCGCCTGGCCGCGTATGGTGGTCGGGTAAATTTCGGAAATCAGCAGCCAGACGATCGGCCCGAGTCCGATGGCGAACGAAGCAAGGTAAACGAGCACATCAATCAGAATGGCGTCCCGCGAAACATGCTTTACGCCAAAGAGGTAACCCATGAAGGCAAGGCTCAGCGCCATTCCAGCAATGCCTGCCAGCAGCAGCGGCCTGCGCCCTATGCGGTCGAGCAAGAGGAGCGAAACTACCGTGGCAACGAGGTTTACCGCACCCACCAACACGGTGGCTAGAATCGCAGTGGAGACTCGGTGGAAGCCCGCCATTTGGAGAATAATTGGCGTGTAGTAGATGATCGCGTTGATGCCGGTAATCTGCTGGAATACGGCGAGCCCAACGCCCGCCACAAGGGCCTTGCGAAAGCGTGGAGCAAAAAGATGGCGCAGCTTTAGCCGGCCTGCTTCGGCGATCTCCTGAAGCTCGGCGAGATGCCGCCGGGCATCCAGGGCGTTTTCAATACGGCAGAGAATCCGGAAGGCGTCATCGTGACGGTTGCGCGAGGCGAGCCAGCGCGGGCTTTCAGGCAAAAAGATCAGCGCCACCAGCAGCACAAGCGACGGGACCACGGCGCTCGCAAACATGGCGCGCCAGTTCCCCGCCCCGGCAAAGAGATAATCCACGAAGTAGGCCACGACGATGCCGGTGACAATGGCGAGCTGGTTGAGCGTGACGAAGGCGCCGCGGATTCTGGGCGGGGCAAGCTCCGCGATGTAGAGCGGAGTAATCATGGAGGCTACACCGACGGCGAAACCCACCAGGAATCGCGCCGCCACGAACGCCACGAACCCGTTGGACATGCCCGTTGCCACCGCGAAGACTCCGAAGATGAGTGCATCCACCACCAGCACGGGTTTGCGGCCGAAACGGTCAGCAAAGTAACCGGCCGCGGCCGCTCCAAGCGCCGCCCCGGCAAGCACGGCGCTCACGGCCACTTCGGTCTCAAAGGACGTCAGGTGAAACACCCTGCGAACAAACAGGATCCCGCCCGATATGACGCTGGTGTCGTAACCAAATAGCAAGCCTCCGACCGCGGCGGCAATGGCAATGCGCAGCGCGTAGGCTGTTCCGCTCCGATAGCCGCTCACATTGGCCCCTCGATCTGCTGCGTTAAGGCGCGAGTCCATTTTTGTCTCCGTGCGTTCAACGGGTCGACCTGCCGCCGCAAACATAGCCCAAGAACGCCGGCTGCGAAAGGCGGCTGTTCAGGCACGGTCAGGCGCTACAAGCGCAGTGGCTTCCAATAAATCTCTCAGGGTTCAGTTGGGTTCAACGGGCTCTGTAACGGACATATCCCGCTCCCAACCTTCGTGTTGCAGCGTCAGCGACTCGATAGCAACAGCGTTCGCTTCCGAGCTCAAATCGGCAAGCGCGACGTATTCAGACGGCCAGCAACGGTGCATCTTGAACGCCATCACCACCTGGCCCGCCTCGTTCAGCAACTCGATGATGATGTCTTTGCGGAAGTCCTTGAGACCCACCTCGCCGCCGAGGCCTGCGCCCAGCCTCCACACCGTATTCACCCAATTCTCAAATGCCGGGTCCTGGGTGCGGCCGCGCTGGAGCACGATCGGAGCAAACGATGTTAAGCCCGGTGAACGCCGGTTTAAGCTTGGGTCGCCGCCTTCGCGGTGCTCGACTACCTGCGTAGTCCGGCTCAAGGCGCTGATGTTTGAGATGCCAGGCACATATTGGCCGTCCCATTTAACCCGGAACTTGAAATTCTTGTAAGGATCGAACCGCGTGGGGTTCACTGTAAATTCAGCCATATTGATCTCCTTAGTGGACGTTGCAAATTAAAGTGCCAACAATCTGCTGTAGCGGCCCGAAAGACGCCGGTGAGGACACCGGCGCTACAAGAGAGGCCGTCACTATAAGTTGCAATCCTTCGTCGTGCCGCCCGGCGTGGTCCCCGGGTCGAGTTCGGAGTATTATAGCCGCGCGGCGCGGAAGTACAAGGCACAAGTAAGCGTTGCCCGAGCGCCGACCCAACGCTGGCGAGCCCACGGAAAATGGTGATATGTTATTAACCGTGAATTTCACCATAACAGAGGAAAGTTCTGCCGGGCAGAAGGTGCAGACGAATCGTAGGCGGGAGCACGCTCACGCCCTGCATTTCATACGCCGCTACGCTCTCATTGCCGCTTGCCTGCAGTTTTCGTTTTTGGCCGGGAACGCCTTGGCGAGGGCCGCTGCGGGACCGCACAGCGAAGTTGACTTGGTTTCCGAAAGCAGTTCGATTGCTCCTGGGCGCTCGTTCTGGGTGGGCTTGCACTTTAAGATCGAACCATTGTGGCACATTTACTGGGTTAATCCGGGCGATTCCGGAGAGCCGCCTGCCGTCCAATGGAATCTGCCACGCGGCTTCCGCGCCGGGCAGATCGAATGGCCAGCTCCGGAGCGAATCAAGGCCTTCACGCTAATCAATTACGGATATCAAGGGGACGTGCTCCTGCCTGTGCTGATGCACGCTGCCGCCAGCTTTAAGCCCGGCAGCAAGGTGAATCTGGCCGCGACCGTGAAATGGCTGGTTTGCAAGGACGAATGTATTCCCGCACAGGGTCAGCTTTCCCTCTCGCTTCCGGTTGAAAAGAGCTTTTCCCGCCCTAGCCCCGCTGCCCGAGCGCTTTTCGAACGCACCTGGGTGCGTTTGCCCAAGCCGGCGCCGCCGGGATGGAAGGTGAGCGCTGTGTCTGAGCAAAACGATTTTATCCTGTCCATCGACTCCGGCAAGCCGGAGTCAGGCGCAATCTTCTTTCCGCTCGAATCCGAACAGATCAAAAACACCGCCCCGCAAGAAGTCTTGGTTCGCGGCCGCAGGCTGCGCTTGCGGTTAAGAAAGTCTGACCAGCTTTTGAAGCCTCTGCCGGTTTTGAATGGGGTGGTGGTCTTTCCGTCCGGCCCTGCGTTGGTGGTCCACGCACGCGTGGAACCGGCCCCACGAAAGGCGGCGCGCCCGAGCCGGGGGACGTAAAGCTCTGAGTTTTCACAAAAGCACGGTGAGGATATTCTCTCATGAAAACGATACGGTGGATTCTGGCGTGGACGGCGGTGATGGCTGCCTTCTCCTTGAGCGCGATGGCGGTCAGGGTCGGCGAACCGGCTCCCGATTTTACCGGCGCGGATACGCACGGCGCCGCCCACAACCTCTCCGAGTACCGCGGCAAATATGTGGTTCTCGAATGGACCAACCACGAGTGCCCGTATACCAGAAAGCATTATCAGAGCGGCAATATGCAGAAGCTGCAGCGGGAATGGACAGCCCGAAGCGTGATCTGGCTGACGGTCATTTCGTCCACACCGGGACAGCAAGGCTACATGACAGCCACCCAGGAGAATGCCTACCTCGCCAGGGTACAGGCAGCGCCCACCGCCGTTTTGCTTGATCCGGCGGGCAAGCTCGGCCACCTGTATGACGCGAAAACGACTCCGCACATGTTTGTGATTAACCCACAAGGCGTCCTCATCTATGACGGTGCTATCGACAACAAACCCACCACGGACCTCGCAGACGTCCCAGGCGCCACGAATTACGTTTCCCTAGCCTTGCAGGAAGCATTGGCCGGCGGAAAAGTGGCCACTCCTGTCACGCGCCCGTACGGCTGCTCCGTCAAGTATGCTCGATGAAGCCGCATCTTGCCGATGTACGGGCGCGGTGCGCAAAGCACTCCCCGCGCATCCGGCATTTGGCGTAAGATAACAATAGGCCGGAGCGGTTTGGTGGAAGGCAAGGAAGGCGCTACCGTCCAAGGGCGGTGGACGCGAGCCGCACGGAACACGCAGCCACCAGGGCGCGGCCTGCAAACGCCGGGTTTGCAACCTTGCCGTGTTCCGCAACAGAACAACAACACCGGGCCATCTGACCCAGGGGGAAGGCACGAAACATGATTGAAGCGGCCGAAAAGGAATTTGCCGAACTTGAGAGTATCGAGAGGAAGGAATGGCTCGAATCTCTCGATTACGTGATCCAGCAGGGCGACGCGCGGCGCGTGAACAACCTGCTCGGCAGCCTGCGCGATCACGCCATAGCCGCTGGAATACCGGTCCCACCCGCTATTAACACACCCTATATCAATACCATTCCCGCAAATCAGCAGCCAGCGTTTCCGGGAGACCGCGAAATGGAAAGGCGCATCAAGAGCTTGGTGCGCTGGAACGCCATGGCCATGGTCGTGCGCGCCAACCGCAACGAAGAAGGCATCGGCGGACATATTTCCACCTACGCCTCGGCGGCGACGCTGTATGAAGTCGGGTTGAATCACTTTTTCCGGGGCGCGAGTAAAGACCACGACGCTGACGTTATCTTCTTCCAGGGGCACGCATCGCCGGGCATGTACGCCCGGGCCTTCGTTGAAGGCAGGCTCCCGGCCAAACTCCTGGAAAACTTCCGGCGCGAGTTGCTGCCGGGCGGCGGGCTTTCCTCATACCCGCATCCCTGGCTGATGCCGGACTTTTGGCAATACCCGACGGTTTCAATGGGTCTCGGGCCGCTGATGGCTGTTTACCAGGCGCGCTTCCTTCGCTACCTCGAGGACCGCGGGCTAAAGAATACTTCCGGCGCGCGGGTGTGGGCCTTTGTTGGCGACGGAGAGGTGGATGAGCCGGAAACGCTGGCAGGTCTTTCACTCGCGGCGCGTACCAAGCTCGACAACTTGATTTTTGTAATCAACTGCAACCTCCAACGCTTGGACGGCCCGGTGCGCGGCAACGGCAACATCATTCAGGAACTCGAAGCGGTGTTCATGGGCGCGCAATGGAACGTCATCAAGGTAATTT
This sequence comes from Acidobacteria subdivision 13 bacterium RH2 MAG17b, assembly GCA_002197525.1. GTDB lineage: Bacteria > Acidobacteriota > Terriglobia > UBA7540 > UBA7540 > RH2-MAG17b. The sequence continues at coordinate 7,148 of NFUN01000080.1, forward strand.
GGGGAGGCGACTGGGACCCGCTGCTGGCACGCGACCGTGAGGGAGCGCTCAAACAACGCATGGGCGAAGTGGTGGACGGAGAACGGCAGAAATATTCCGTCGAGTCGGGCCAGTACTTCCGGCACCACTTCTTCGGAGGGGATCCGGGCCTACTTGAACTGGTGAAGGACATTCCCGATGACCAGCTCGCCAAACTGCGCCTGGGCGGGCACGACCCGGAGAAGGTTTATGCGGCATACAAAGCTGCGATGGAGCACACAGGTTCGCCTACGGTGATCCTGGCTCGCACCATCAAGGGTTACGGACTCGGGGAGAGCGGCGAGGGAAAGAACATCGCTCACCAGCAAAAAAAGCTGAACGAAGACGAGTTGCGCCACTTCCGCTCTCGCTTCGCCATTCCGATTTCTGACGATCAGGTGGCGAGTATGCCATTTTACCGGCCTCCTGACGACAGCCCGGAGATACAGTATCTACATGCGAGGCGCAAGGAACTCGGCGGCTATCTTCCCTCGCGCAGCGTCACTGTTCCGCCGCTCAAGGAGCCATCCGAGGAGCTTTTCAAGGAGTTTTACGAGGGCACGAGCGGGCGCGAAGTCTCGACGACAATGGCCTTCGTGCGCATGCTCGCCAAGCTCCTGCGCGACAAGGAAATTGGCAAACTCATTGTGCCCATCGTTCCTGATGAGGCGCGAACGTTCGGCATGGAGGCGATGTTCCGGCAAATTGGCATTTACTCGCGCCACGGACAGCTCTACGAGCCGGTGGATAGGGATACCCTGCTTTATTACAAGGAAGCCAAGGACGGCCAGATCCTGGAGGAAGGCATCACCGAAGCAGGATCGATGGCCTCTTTCATCGCAGCAGGAACGGGTTACTCAACACACGGGATCAATACGATCCCGTTTTTTATTTATTACTCCATGTTCGGCCTTCAACGCGTGGGAGATCTGGTATGGGCGGCGGGGGACAGCCGCTCTCGCGGCTTCATGATAGGTGGAACAGCCGGACGCACGACGCTGGCGGGTGAAGGGCTGCAGCACCAGGACGGTCACAGTCACCTGTTCGCCTATGCCCTGCCTAACATGGTAGCCTACGATCCCGCGTTTGCTTATGAGATCGCGGTGATCATCCAGGACGGCATCCGCCGCATGTATCACGAACAAGAGAGCATCTTTTATTACCTGACGGTAATGAATGAGAACTATCCCATGCCGCCCATGCCGGAGGGCGCGAAAGAAGGCATTCTTAAGGGCTTGTACCGCTTCAAAACCTCGGAACTTAAGAACGCCAAACTGCACGCGCAACTACTCGGCAGCGGGTCCATTCTGAATGAAGCGCTCAAAGCCCAGGCGATGCTCGGTGAGAAATACGGCGTGGCTGCGGACGTCTGGAGCGTGACCAGCTACAAGCAACTGTACCGCGACGCACACACCGCTGAGCGCTGGAATGCGCTACACCCTGGCGAGGCGGAAAGGGTTCCCTATGTGAAAGCGCAGCTTGCGGATACGCCAGGAGTGATCGTGGCAGCTTCGGATTACGTGAAGGCGCTTCCGGATTCTCTGGTTCGCTGGATGCCGCGACCGCTGGTTTCGCTTGGCACAGACGGTTTCGGGCGCAGCGACGGCCGCAGCGGCTTGCGGGATTTTTTTGAGGTGGACGCCCGCTACATCACGCTGAACACGCTTTCCGCGCTGGCGCGAGAGGGCAAGATCAAAGCCGACGTGGTTCGAAAAGCAATGAAAGATATGGGCATCAATCCTGAAAAGCCCGAACCGGTGGTTTCATAAAAAGAGGAAAGAGATTGCTTATGGCGACTGAATTCAGACTTCCGGAGCTCGGCGAAAATGTGAAGGACGGGGACCTGATCAAGGTCATGGTCTCCGCGGGCGATAAGGTGGCCCAGGACCAACCGGTGCTCGAGCTCGAAACCGATAAGGCCACCATTGAGGTGCCTTCGCCTGTGACTGGCACGGTAAAGGAGATTTTCGTCAAGAACGGCGACAAACTCAAGGTCGGCCAACTTATCTTCACCGTGGATGGCGGCGATGCAGCGCCGAAGAATGGCTCAGGAGAAGCTAAGCCCGCCGAAGCGGCCGCGCCGGCTGCCCCAGCCGCTGTGACTCAGGCTCCGGCCCCTCAAGTTCCTTTGGCGGAAGCTCCCGCGCGACAAGCCGCGCCCGTTACACCTGCGCCCGCCGCTCAAGCGAGCGAACCGGTTGGTCCCGCTCCTGCCGCTCCTTCGGTGCGGAGGATTGCGCGCGAAATCGGTGTAGACATCAATCAAGTGACTGGAACCGGGCCGGGTGGACGAATCAGCGTGGAAGATGTAAGACGTTATACGGAGCAGGCAGCGCGCGGAGGGCTCCAGGCCGGTACCGCGCTTGTGGCCGCTCCGCTTCCCGACTTCAGCCGGTGGGGCGCGATTGACCGCCAAGCCATGACCCAGATTCGCCGCAAAACGGCTGAACACATGGCGCAGGCGTGGGCCAATGTTACCCAGGTCACGCAACACGAACTGGCCGACATCACCCACCTTGAGGCCGTCCGTAAGCAGTATGCTACCCGCGTGGAAAAAGCCGGGGGCAAGCTCACCATGACCGCCATCGCCGTGAAAGTGGTGGCAGCGGCCATTAAAGTCTTTCCGCAGTTCGCCGCCAGCCTGGACATGGCGCGCAGCGAGATCATTTACAAGAAGTACATTCACATCGGCGTCGCCGTCGATACCGACCGCGGATTGCTGGTTCCCGTAATTCGCGACGCGGACCGGAAAAACATCGTCGAGATTTCGGCGGAATTGTCGCGCCTGGCGGAAAAGGCCCGGAGCAAGAAACTGACGCTCGAAGAGATGGACGGCGGCGTGTTCACTATTACCAACCTGGGCGGCATCGGAGGAACTTACTTTTCCCCCATCGTGAATTATCCAGAGGTCGCGATCCTCGGCCTCTCGCGTTCACGCACCGAGCCGGTTTATACAGGGAGCCAATTTGAGCCACGCCTTATGCTGCCCTTATCACTTTCTTATGATCACCGGCTGATCGACGGCGCGGACGCTGCCCGCTTCGTGCGCTGGGTCGCCGAAGCGCTGGAACAGCCCTTCCTGTTACCCCTCGAAGGATGAAGCTCCTTCCGGAGCTTACACGTCAAATCCGAAACAGAAGAGTGCGAACATGAGCCAAGATGCGAACGCAACACAATTGGTGGTGATCGGAGGCGGGCCGGGCGGTTATGCAGCAGCGTTTCTGGCCGCCGATCTCGGCATGCAGGTGGCGCTGATCGATCCGGAGGTCAACCCCGGCGGCGTGTGCCTTTACCGCGGCTGTATTCCCTCGAAGGCCCTGCTTCATGTGGCCAAATTGATCGAGGAAGCTCACTTGGCGGCGAACTGGGGCGTCAAATTTTCCGAGCCTAAAGTCGACCTTGACAAGCTGAGAGGATGGAAAGACGGCGTCGTCAAAAAACTCACCGGCGGCCTCGGTCAACTCTCGAAGCAGCGCTCGGTGCGCTACATCCAGGGCACGGCGAGCTTCGTGAATTCGAATACCCTCAGCATCCGGACCAACTCCGGCGGCGAGGAGAAGCTCTCCTTTCGTCATGCGATCCTGGCCACCGGCTCGCGGCCGGCGATGATTCCGGGCGTTCCGGCGGGAAGCGCTCGCGTGCTCGATTCCACTTCCGCACTCGATTTGGCCAGCGTTCCAAAGACGCTGCTCGTGGTAGGCGGCGGCTACATCGGCCTTGAGCTCGGCACAGTCTACGCCGCGCTGGGCAGCGCGGTCTCCGTGGTGGAAATGACAGACGGGCTGATTCCCGGCGCTGACCGCGACTTGGTGAACGTCCTGGCAAAGCGCCTGGAAAAAATCTTCCACTCCATCATGCTCAAGACCAAAGTGGTTGAGATGAAAGAGACCGAAAAAGGCTTGCGCGTGAAGTTTGAAGCCGAGGGCGCGGCGCAGCCCGAGCAAACCTATGAGAAAGTGCTGATCGCCGTCGGGCGCAAACCCAATTCCGGCGTTCCGGGGATCACGAACACGAAGGTAGTGGTGAACTCGCGAGGCTTTGTTCAGGTAAACCCGCAGCGGCAGACCACCGACCCCAACATTTACGCCATCGGCGACGTGGCGGGCGAACCGATGCTCGCGCACAAAGCATCGCACGAAGGCCGCACCGCCGTTGAGGCTGTGGCCGGCCACAACGTGGCTTTTGAGCCGCGCGCAATTCCGGCCGTGATCTTCACGGACCCGGAGATCGCCTGGGCCGGCCTGACGGAAACAGAGGCGCGCGCCCAAACCCGCCCGGTTCAGGTGGCGAAGTTTCCGTGGGGTGCCTCTGGCCGCGCCACCACGCTCGACCGCACCGACGGCCTCACCAAGCTCATTATCGATCCGGAAACTGAACAGGTGCTGGGCATGGGCATCGTCGGGGCAGGCGCGGGCGAGCTGATCGCCGAGGGCGTGCTGGCCATCGAAATGGCGGCGCTCGCGAGCGACATCGAGCTTACCATTCATCCCCACCCAACGCTCTCTGAAACCGTGATGCAAGCCGCCGAGGTCTTTTCCGGCACCGCCACGGACTTCTACCGCCCCCGCAAAAAGTGAGATGCAGCCACCGCACGATTTCCATGCGGTGGCCTACCACGCGATCTGGCATTACGGGCTGGATTTCAGCGGAATACCCAGCGGTGCAAGCTGGCTCCGGATCACCCGTGCGTCTCCAACCGCCACGATGGACATGCGATGGGGCGAAAAATACCGCGCCCCAATGATCTTCACCTGCCTCGGAGTCACGGCCTCGATTTCTGCGCTCTCGCGCTCGATTTCCCCAGGCAGCAATCCTTCCATCCAAAGCGTGGCGAGCCGCTTCGCAAAATTCGCCTGAAGTTGGTAACGGATAGCTTCGGTCCCTGTGAGAAATTGCTGGGCGCGCAAAACCTGCTGCGCGCTCGGAGGCGTAGTAGCCATGCGATTGAGCAACAGTAGAACTTCTTGCAGACAGGCGCCTGTGACGGCGTTGCGCGCGTTCACAATCGTCTCGATCGTGCCGGCGGAGCGGCGCGAACGCAAGGCTGAGTGCGGCGAATAGCTGTAGCCCTTTTGCTCTCGAACCACCGTGAACAGCAACGATCCATACATGGTCCCGTAAATGGCGTTCGCCACTTCGACGGCGGGAAAGTCCGGCTGCCCCTCGGTGGGAACGAAGGCGCCGAGTATCAGGTTGGTCTGCACCGAGCCGGGACGCGCGACCACGAAAGCATCGTTTGGATTCTTTTCCGCAGGCGGCGGTGGGGCGGCAATGGGTGGTTCATGCGGGGCGACCCAGCCGCTAAAAAACCGTTTCGCAGAACGCATGAAGCCTTTCACAGTAAAATCGCCCACCGCCACGAGCACGGTCTGATCCGGCCGGAATTCTCGCGCGTAAAGGGCGCGGATTTCGCTATCACTCGCGGCGGAAAGCGCTGCCTGCGTCGGCGCAACGATGCTGTATGGGTGGTTTCCAAAAAGCGCTCGCACCATGGCGCGGGAAGCGGCGAACTGCGCGTCGGCTTCGCGCGCCTTCAGAGCATCCTCTTCATCGCGCCGGGTAATTGCGAGCTGGGCGGCCGGAAACGTAGCGTTGCGCAGCACGCCGGAGAGCGTCCCCAGCGCCAGATCGAGCTTTGAAGCCAGCACGCTCACGGTCAAAAGATCGGCGTCGGATAAGGACTGCCCATCGAGCGCCCCGCCCGCGGCTTGGAAATTGTCCGCAATTTGCAGCGCTGTATGCGTTCGAGTTCCCTGATCGATGGCGTCAAGCAGCAGGTCCGAAATACCGGGTGCGTCAGCCGGATCCGCAGCATACCCACCACGGACCGCGACTGCGAGCGCCACTTTGGGAAATCCGGACCGCGGCGCGAGCCACAGCGTCATGCCATTCGCCAGTTTACGCACCACGACGCGCGAAACCCGGAACGCAACCATAGGGCCGTAAGGCGGCAAACCCTGCGGCAGCGCGGGTTGCTGGGCTAAAAGCGCCCTTGAAAGTGTCATGAGGCTGCACAGAAGAATCGCGGCGGTTCTCGCACTCTTCACGGTTGCCCGCCTTTCTTTTCCCGCTGGGCCGGGGCTTCGAGCGAAACCGGAACGCGGTTAATTACGGTTCGATTTGTAGGCACGAGATACTTGCGGACGAACTCCTGAACTTCGCCCGGCGTCACTGCGGAAATTTCCGCAGGAATAGCGTTGACCCTCTCAGGGTTGCCATCAAACAGTGCCACTTGGCCCAGGATCGAAGCGCGGTGCTCAGGCGATTCCAGTTCCCCATACCACTTCGAACGCATCTTGGTGAGAACGCGTTCGATCTCCGCTCGCGAGCAGCCGCGGGCAGCGAGCCGGTGGATCACAGCATCGTAGGCGGCAAGCACTTGCCCTTCAGAGACATTCGAAGGATACACGATGAAGGATGTCATCAGTGTAGGGCCGCCGTATTCATAAGGACTGCCGAGAGGCCAGTTGACGCCGCCATACACGTCCACTGCCACTTTCTTTTCTTTCACCAGCGCCTGATACAGGCGCGAAGCGTGGCCGCCATGAAGTATCTGCCCCACCACCGCTCCGGCCATAGCGTCCGGCGCGTTGTGCGGCGGCACTCGATAGCCCACGGCAAGCGCAGGTTCACGAGCCAGCTTGTCGTATTCCGTGACGCGGCGTTCGGTCTTCTGCGGCGATTCGGAGATGTCGGGCCGCGCGGACAACTTGCGTCTCGGAATGGCTCCAAAATACCTTTGAGCTCGCGCAAAAACCTCGGCTGGCTCCACGTCACCCACCACTGAAAGCACTGCGTTGTTAGGAGCATAATATTCCCGGAAAAATCTCTCTATGGTTTCAGGCGTTGCGCGGCCAAGATCGCTGAAGTCACCCAGAAAGTTGTGGGCGTTGGAAAATTTGTCAAACGCCCGCTGCGGCAAGTCCAGCCAGTAAAATTGCCCGTAAGGCTGGTTCAGAAAGTTAGTGCGAATCTCCTCCTCCACGACATGCCGCTGATTGTCCAAGTTTTTTTGCGAAAGATCGAGACCTTTCATGCGGTCGGCTTCCAGCCACAAAACCGGATTCAGGGCGGAAATGGGCGCGGTTTCGAAATACTCGGTGAAATCGAAGCGCGTATCGGCGTTGTCGGCGCCGCCACCGTTCTCGATGACACGATCGAAGTCGCCCTTGGCGGCATCCGGAGTGCCCTCGAACATCATGTGCTCAAACAGGTGAGCGTACCCGCTGCTTCCTTTGGGCTCCAGGCGGAATCCAACGCCATAGGTAACGCACAGGCCAAAGATGGGCGCGGATTCGTCACGCGAAACGACTACCCGCAGGCCGTTAGCGAGCGTTCGTTCTTCGACAGGAACTTTCCATTCATGCGGCGCAGCGCCGCCGGAGGCGCTGCAGGTAAGCAGCAATAGGCCAAGCAGCCAGCCTCGTATTTTCATTCATAGCCTCGTGCCAGTAGCATCGCCATGATTCGATACCAATTTGTTCTGCGTCTATTGAGAATTACAAATTATAGTGACAACATCCGCTGTAGCGGCGCTGTCCTCAGCGCCGAAAGAAGCCGGTGGGGACACCGGCGCTACAGGAAAAGCCGTCACTATAATTTGTAAACCTCAATAGGACGGCAGAGTTTGTTTAGACGGATTCTTCCAGGAGTTTGACGAGCGCGTGGAGCGTTTGGTTGACGGGCGCCGCTACGCCCAGCTCCGCGCCGCGCCGGACCAGATAGCCATTCAGCGAATCAATTTCCGTCTTCTTGCCGCGGGCGATGTCTTGAGCGGTTGACGACGTGGCGTTGCTCATGGCATCGGCGATTTTCATCCCTACTTCGATCATGTTGGTGTCCGGCAGTTGAATTCCGGCGGCGCCAGCGACGGCAACCGCTTCTTCGATTGCCTTCTGCATGATGTTACGCGCCCAAACATTATGCTTGATCCGCCCGTAGCGGGCGCGGCCCAAGGCCGAAATTGCGTTGAAGGCGCAATTCATAATCATTTTTCTCCAGAGCTCTCCTTCGATATTTTCCGAAGCGCGGCACGGAACATTCGCGCGCGCGAACAGCGCCGCAATATTTTCAAGTTGGCCCTGGCGGCGGGCGCGGCTCTGGCCGCGCTCAGAAAGATCGCCAATGATGAGGTCGCCGCGGCCTGAATGTTTCACGTGACCGGGACCAATCATCTCAGCGGCCACGTAAACAACGGCTGCGAAAGCTTCAATTCTGGATGCGGCGCGAATGCGTTCAACGTTGTCTACTCCGTTTTGAAAACTGATCACGGTGGCGCCGGGAGCAAGCTGGGATGCTATAGATCGCGCGGCGTCTTCGGTGTCCAGCGTTTTCACGCAGAAAAGCGCGATTTCGGCGTCATGCACCGCGCTGACCTCCGTGGTAGCCGAAACCGCAACCTTCTGCTGAAAATTTATGGTGTCAAGGAATAAGCCGCCCCGGTTGATGGCCTCGACGTGCTGCGGCCGGCCAATCAGAGTAACGGGAGCGCCCGCCCGGGCGAGCATCCCGCCGAAATAACAACCGACAGCGCCCGCTCCCAGCACCGCAATACGCGGCCATTGGTTTTCTTGCATTGTTGTCCCCCGGTTTTGTGTTGGCAACTGCTAACGAGCTTTCGCGCCGCTTCGCGGCACCCGTGAAGCATGAAAATTTTCAGGGCAGACTTCGCCTCAGACAGGCGAGCAGTCTTCCCCTCACCCGTCCCGCTACGCGGGCCGCGCCCCAAGTAGCGCCGGGCTTCAGCCCGGCACAGCCTTCAAAATGCCGACCTGAAGGTCGGCGCTACGGCAAACTGAGTCACTACCCCCATGCCATATGACTCCGCTGATTCAAGCTACCGGAATCAAGAACAGCAATGAAATGCCGAACGTGACTAGCCCGATTAAAAAGGTGATGACCATAAATCCCATCACGCGCCGCATGCCGATGCCCGCAATCGCCAACACGGGAAGAGCGAAAAAAGGTTGAATCATGTTAGCGACCGATTCGCCCATAGCCACGGCCATTGTCGTCCCCCCCAACGAGGCATGAAGAGACATCGCGGCAGGAATCACGATCGGTCCTTGAACCGCCCAGTGGCCGCCACCGCTCGGAATGAACAAGGTGATCACCATGGAGGCGAGGTAGCTCCAAAACGGCAACGTCCGGGCAGTGGAAAAGGCTAAGAACGCCTTTGAAATTACACCCGCGAGGCCGGTCGCCGTCATAATGCCCATGATCCCGCCGTACAGAGGGTATTGCAGGATCAGTGGGCCTGTAACTCTGGAAGCGCTCTTCATCGCCTCGACGTAAGCAGCCGGCGTCCAATGAAACAATAGGCCCATGCACAGGAAAATCAGAATCACGGAATCCAAATCAAGCGAGACTCCTCCGTGCCACCATCGCAGCGCGACCGCGAGCAAACCGCCTCCCGCAAGCGCCACGTTCAGGATCCACGCGCGATCAAGCCGCGCGCCTATCGTATCAGATCGTTCTTTAGCTGGTTTTCGCTGGTCCTCGGCGCGCAAGCGCTCCGGATCCACCGCAATCGAGTGCGCAGCCGAGGGCTGAGTGTGCCGGAAGACCAGAGGCAAAATAATGAACAGCGCCGCCACGGGCAGCAGATTAAAACGCGTAAAGATCGTATCGCTCAGCGGCAAACTGTGGCCGGCCACCTTTTGGACCATATTGAGCGCCGATCCCGGTGTCGCTTGGGATAGCGCGATCGAGCCTGATAACCCTTCAACGGAGACCAGAAAGCCGGAGTAAGCAGCAGCTACCAGCCACCCGAAATCCATACGAATTCGCTTGGCGATCTCGCGCGCCAGCAGCGCCGCAGCAACCAGGCCAAAGCCCCAGTTGATCCAGCCGGCCGTCATAGAAATCACGATCATCAGAGAAACTGCGGAGCGGGGAGTGGTGGGCAGGCACGCAAGTTTTTCGAGCAGCGAATGAATAACCGGCGCATTCGCCAGGACGTAACCTGTCACCAAGATCAGCACGATTTGGAAGGCAAAGGCCATAATGTCAAAGAGCCCGCCGTACCAGCCCGATGCGATGCTCGCAACCGATCCATGAGGCGCCAGTAAAAAGGCGAGGATGGCGGTAATAAAGGTGAGCATCACCGCAAATACGTATGGGTCCGGCATGATCTTCTCGAAGAGAAGCACGAAGAAGTCGGTCACGCGACCCAAAATCGAGCGGTCTTCTAGCTCTGTTACAACGGCAGGATTAGCCACTTCGGGTTCCTCCAACACGGCGCGAAGGACGCTTTCGTCCAGGGAGCGCGCGAAACGCCCCGTACCCTCGCGTTCCCGGCAAGTAGTGCGTCGCCGACGTTTATGGCAGGGTCTCCGATGGCGCCGCCATCATCCCGGCAGTCTTGCATCGCAATGCCAAGTACGATCCGCTACGGAGAATTATCACAAGCCAGCGAACCTTCGACGTTCTGCATTATATAATGCACCACGAAATCTGTTCGCGCATAACGGTCCGCTTGGCCGGCGACCCGGTTCAGCCTTAGTGCTGCTCTGGAAACACAGAGCAATCATCCCAGGCGCGCAAGGCCGGCTTAGCCGCACCCGGAGAACGCGATGTGCGAGTGCTGTATGAGCACCTACAAACTAATCTAGCGGAGAGGTGAAAAGTGGAAGCACAGTTTTCGACGTCCGATTTGTACGATGCCTTCATAAAGCGGTGTAGTTCATGCGAAATACAATTCAAACAGTACGGGGGACGGCGCGAGTTTTCCGGCCGCATCAGAACCGTCAAGTGCCTGGATGACAATGTCCTGATGCGCCGCGTACTAGAAACCCATTCTGACGGCGAAGTACTCGTGGTGGATGGCGGCGCCTACCTCGGCGCCGCGCTCATGGGGGACATGATCGCGGCCATTGGCGCCAAGAGCGGCTGGTCAGGCGCGATAATTTTTGGCGCGATCAGAGATGTGTGCGCGCTCGCCAAGATGGATTTTGGCGTAAAAGCTCTGGGCTCGAACCCCAAGAAGAGCAGCAAGCATGGAGCAGGACAAATCGATGAAGCCGTATCCTTCGGCGGCGTAGTCTTTACCCCCGGCCATTGGGTGTACAGCGACAACGACGGAATTATCGTAAGCAGCGACAAGCTTGCCTGACGTGAAAAGGAGCAGTGAGGAGGCCCGGTCCGTAAAGATTAAGGGCCTGCTGGGCAGTGAGGGCAGCGCCTCACTGCGTGCGATCCATAGTAGGGGGGCAAGGCGCTTGCCTCTACGCCGTGCAGCGGTGGAAGAGTTGATCGAGCAGGTCGATGGCTAGATCGATCTCCTGGTGCGTGATGGTGAAGGATGGCGCCAGCGTGAAGACGTTCTTGTAATACCCGCCAACATCCAGAACCAGCCCATAGCGGCGGTTACCGGCTTCAAGATTCCCCTTCAAGCCTTCGGTGAAGATGCGGTCAGTAAGCTCGCGGTCCGGGGTGAAGCCGTCTTGTTTGCAGACCTCGATGCGCAGAGCAAGTCCTAAGCCCTCGACCTGGCCAATGACTTTGGGATGCCGCCGCTGAAGCTCGCGCAGGCCAGCAAGAAAATAGGCGCCCTTTTCATTCACCAGCGCCTCATAGTCTTCTTCTTCCATCATTTTCAAAGCTTCTAGGGCGACGGCGGTGCCGAGGGTGTTGGATGAAAAGGTGGAATGCGTCGAGCCGGGCGGAAAGACTTCCGGGGCCAGCAGTTCTTCCCGCGCCCACAGGCCGGAAAGCGGGTTGAGGCCGTTAGTAAGGGCTTTTCCGAAGACGATGATATCGGGAGTTATGCCCCAGTGCTCGATGGCCCAAAGCTTTCCAGTGCGGTAGAAGCCCATCTGGATTTCGTCATCGACAATTAAAATCTTGTGCTTGTCGCAGGTCTCCTTGAGCCGCTTGAAATATTCCTTGGGAGGGATTACATAACCGCCCGTACCCTGGACGGGTTCTACGTAAAAGGCGGCGTACTCGGCCGAGCCAGCCTTCGCGTCCCAGACGCCGAAGTATTCGCTGTCAAACAGACGGGCGAACTGCTCCTCACAATAGAGGCCGCAGCTTTCTGGCTTCAAGCCATAGATGCAACGGAAGCAATAGGGATAGAAGACAAACTGGCCTCGATCCCCGAAGTGCCCGTAGCGCCGGCGGTAGCGGTAACTTGACGTAATGGCGGAAGCGCCAAGCGTGCGCCCGTGATAGCCGCCCATGAAAGCGAACATCAGGTTCTTGCCGGTGTAGTTGCGAACGATTTTGAGCGAGTCCTCGATGGCCTGCGAGCCGCCCACGTTGAAGTGGACGCGGCCTTTCACTCCGAAGCGCTCCTCGCAGGCGCGGGCGATCCGTGCGGCCACTTCCACCTTCTCGGCGTGAAGATACTGGCAGGCAAGCTGCGGCAGGCGGTCAAGCTGCCGCTTAAGAGCCTCGTTCAGCCGTGGATTCTTATAGCCAAAACTGGCGGCCGAATACCACATCTGCAAATCGAGATAAGGCGCTCCCGTTTCGTCATACAGATAGCTGCCCTCACATGCCGTGAAAATCTTGGGCGGTTCGGCGTAATGCACCGTGTCGCCGAAAGAGCAGTAACGCTTTTCGAGGTCGAGCAATTCTGCGGTTTGATGAGCAACGTCCGAAATGGCCAAGCCTTGGGTCTCCTTCCTCAACGGGTCCGGCTGGGGGAAACAGCGGGCAGAAGCTATTGAGAATTACAAATTATAGTGCCAACCTCTGCTGGTGCGGCGCTGTCCTCAGCGCCGAAAGACGCCGGTGGGGACACCGGCGCACCAGAAAAAGCCGTCATTATAATTTGTAAACCTCAATAATGAGGTGCCCGCGCGGCAGCGGCGGTCAAATCCAGGGCGGCCCGGCCTCCGGGACCAAAAGCCGCTCGGAAGGCCGTGCGCGTGTGGCCGCTTCACCCATCTCGATAACGGCTCCGCCGTCCCGCCAACGCGCCAATGCGCCTTCGATTTCGGCAAAAGTCTCAAAGACGCGGCAAGGTATGCCTCGTTCGCGGCAAAATTCGAACAGAGGGCGGCGGGCGTAGACGAAATCCGCCTCAAAAACTGCATACCGGTCGGAGAATCCGTCCCCAATGTAGAGCACGGGCCAATGTTCCTGCTTCAGTTTGCGAATAAGGCTGGGTTTGCAGGTGGCGCAGCCATGAGCGCAACATAGGCGGCCGTGCGGAAACGAGACGTCAATGCGTCCGTCCTTTAGGCGAGCTGAACTTGAAAAGAAGTCAGACCCATTGCGCGGCCGGCGCCATAAGCCGGATTTCACGAGGATACGCCGGATGACGTGATCCAGTCCGTCGCTCACCACAATGAAAGGCAACGAAGTTTCGCGCACGTATCGCGCAAACTGATGGAAATGAGGATCGAGGGAGATCGAGTCAATCAGGCGGTTCAAATCGCCCTTCGAGGTTTTTACCAGGGCTAGTTGCCGCTGAAGGCATTCTTGGGAGCCGATCCGTCCCTGCATCCACAACGCCTCGATTTCCTTCCAGGCCGGGTCGGCAAGACGCGTGAGAATCTCATCCGTAACGTCCGCGCTGGTGATAGTCCCGTCGAAATCACAGAAAACGATGGGATCAACCGTAGAGGGGGCGTCAAAATCCAACGGGTCAGTGTTCATACGAGAGCAAGCAATCCTTTCTTTCTTATAGCTCAGCCAGCGCGTTCATCCACAAGGCGCTTGGGCTTTCTGCCCTGGTTGAGCGTCCCGGGAGAGCAAAACCGGAAAACCAGGCGATACATTCCGCATACTTGGTTCGCCCAGACGTCCGGGTAGCGAACTTCCAAATTGCGGGCCACGGCTTGCTGCACGCGCTCAGGATCGATTCCATTGGTAAGCTCCAAGCGAAACTCCAGGATGTCGCGGAGCCCTTCCTGGCGGACAGCGACCTGCCAGTTGTCTCCGATGCCTTCAACATCGTGGAGCACTTCTTCAAAGATCACCGGATGCATGTTGCCAGCGCCCATCACCACCATCTCGTCGCGGCGGCCCTTAATCGCTTCGATCCGCCGCAGCGGCGTCCCACAAGGGCAAGGTTCGTCAAGAAAGCGAGTCACGTCGCGGGCGCGGTAGCGTATGAGCGGCTCCGTACGCCGCGAAAGCGTAGTGACGGCGAGTTCTCCATAACCTTCGGCGTCTGGGTTCAGAATTTCGAAGAGGAAGTTGAACTCATCTACATGATAACCCTTTCCGAAACGGCACTCCATGCCGAGACCTCCGCAGGCTTCGGTCGAGCCGTAACCTAGAATGACGGGCGCCTTCCAAATCTTCCCCACGTAATCGCGGTAAACGCCGCTCATCCGGTCTCCAGCGGCGAAAATAAGCTTCACCGGAAACACGCCTTCCCGCTCCGCAATTTCCGTGAGGCTCACAAGCCAGGTCGGATCAGCCACGAGGACGTTGTAACGATAAACCGCCATCCGGGAGTAAAGTTCACGCGGCTGAGGCTTGCCGATCGCGGAGCAAAAAACGCCGAGGCGCTTGCAGGCTAGAAATGTAACCCAACTGCTCACCCAGTAGCCAGCATCGAAGGCGCAAACGACCCGGTCTTCGCGCCGCAACCCGTTCTCCCAAAGCGCCGCGGCTTCGTAAAGAGCGGAACGCTCGATTTCGTCATAGGTGAAATAGACTCGCTTCGGCGGACCTGAAGTTCCGGTGGTTTCAAACACGGCTTGGGCTGGCCGGCATAGAAAATCTTCCGCCGGATAGGCAAGCAGGTCCTCGGGCGTCGTAAACAGATCGCCCAAGTCCTCCGGTTTCCTGATCTTGGAGGCGTCAAGGCCGCGCTCCTTCAGTTTGCGCGCAAAGAACTTCTGACGCCGCGCCGCGTAAACAACCGTTTGACGGAATGCGTCTTTTTGAAGGCGGCGGATCAAAGGGCGTGGCGTGGCTTTTCCCCATGCAATGAGAGATGAGGCAGAGCCGCCGATGACCGCCCGTTCGAATATCCGCCTGAGATCACTCAACATGAAAGTCCATTTGCGCGCCGCGCGACCCTACATCAAAAACGCCGATTCTCCCGAGCGCAGCGGAGGCGGAGCCAGCAGATCGATATAGGTAGCCTTTTCGAGCAACGCCCTGCACACCTGTGCGATCCCATGTGCTGCATCAGGACGAGAGAGTTCCCGTTGGCGGCGGGCCATTTCCTCCCTGGCCTCCGGATGGCTCAGCAACTGGGCGGCGAGTGTAGGGATTTCGTCGAGATTTTTAGCGCAAAGGGCTACTCGATGGCCGGTCAAGTACCGGATGTTGCGCTCCTCGGGGCCGGGAATGGGATGCGTTAAGATCATGGGCAGACCGGAAGCCAGCGCCTCAGAGACCGTAAGCCCACCGGGCTTGGTGATCAGCAGGTCCGATGCCGCCATTAATTCCGGAATGCGGTTCGTCCATGCGAAAGTCACGAACTCCATTGCCAGCTTGCCGCGCATGGCCTGAAGCCGCTGGTGCAGCGCCTGGTCGTGGCCCGCCACCGCGATCGCCTGCACAGGCAAACCGCAGAGCGCAAGCTTGGGAGCTATCTTGTCGAGCGGGGCCATCCCCATCCCGCCCGCCATGAGCAGCACGGTTGGATTTTGAGGCCGCAGGCCCAGCGACTGGCGCAGGGTCGCCTTCTCGAAGGGCAGGGCAAAGCACGGATCTATAGGAATTCCGGAGATCAGAATCCGGTTGGGGGAGATGCCCCAACTGATCAATTGCATTTTTGCATGCTCGGTGGCAACACAGTAAAAGTCGATTTCGGGTTGCACCCAGGGCGGCTCCGCCTGAAAATCGGTCAGCACGGCCAGGATGGGCGCGGAAAACCAGCCCTCGCGCTTCCCCAGCGCGGCGATTTCCGCCGCGCCAATTTCAGTTACCACCACCAGATGAGGGGCAAAACTCTTAAGTTCCCTCAGAACTTTCACACAACCCCGGCGAAAAACCCAGCGCGGCGCCGTCGCGCGGTGCCTCTTTTTGTGGCGGCGCTCATAAAGCCAGCGCCAGGCGTCGCGCCGGTAGCGTAGCATCCACCAATAGGGCTGTATGTACACCCAGGGAAACCAGGCCGCTGCCACATCAACCACGTCCAAGGTCCGGACCTCGACGCTATCAGGCCCTTCGACCAAAGCGTCACGGATGACGGACGAAGCTTGAACGTGACCCGACCCTATGCTTAAGGTCAAAATGAGAATTTTCTTCACAGTATCCATGACGATCGCAAATTATACATAACGACATAAGCCGACGACGGCCATTTGTAGCGCCGGGCTTCAGCCCGGCACAGTCTTCAAAATGCCGACCTGAAGGTCGGCGCTACGGCAAACTGAGTCACTACCAATCAGGCGCTCAACAACGGCTTACTCTAAGCGGCGAACCAGCAGGACCGCATTCAGTCCCCCGAAGGCAAAAGAGTTGGAGATGGCGACCCGCACAGGCATGGTCCGCGCCTCGTTGGGAACCACGTCAAGATCACATTCCGGGTCCGCTTCGGTGAAATTGGCCGTCGGAGGAACCACGCCACGCTGAACTGCCATAACCGTGGCTACCAGCTCAACGGCCCCGGTCGCTCCCATGACGTGGCCGTGCATCGATTTCGTCGAGCTTACGCAGACGCGGCGGGCATGATCCCGGAACACTTCTTTAATAATAAGCGTCTCAGTGGGATCGTTCAGCCGGGTCCCGGTTCCATGGGCGTTAATATAGTCAATTTCTTCTGGAAGAATTTTCGCCTCTTCGAGCGCCATGCGGATAGCTCGCGCCGGGCCATCAACGGTTGGCTGGGTCATGTGCGAGGCGTCGGAGGTCATCCCGAAGCCGCTGATTTCCGCGAGGATTTCCGCTCCCCGGCGGCGGGCGTGATCGAGTTCCTCAAGCACCAAGATGGCAGCGCCTTCCCCGATTACCATGCCCTCTCGATCAGCTGAAAATGGCCGGCACGCCCGGCCGGGGTCGCCGTTGCCGGCTGCCAGAACCCGCACCGACTCCCAAGATCGCATCATGCCGTAAGTAATCGGCGAATCCGCTCCCCCAGCCAGCATCACGTCTGCCAGACCGAACTTAATCAGATGAAACGCCTCGCCGATGGCGTGGCCCGACGACGAGCATGCCGTAGCGGTGGAAAACGAAGGGCCGTGCGCGCCGTACTCCATGCAGACATGCGAGACCGGGGCGCTGTGCATGATTTTCGGGATGGTAAACGGATGCAGGCGTGTGGCCTGCTTGGCGTACAGGTTCAGATATCCTTCGTCCAGACCCTGCGCGCCGCCCATGCCCGAGCCGATGATAACGCCGAAGCGGTATCGCTCCTCGCCCTGCACTTCCAAGCCACTCGATTTCATGGCTTGCCCAGCCGCCAAAAGAGCGAACTGCGCAAACCGGTCCAGCAGGTCAAGCCGCTTGGCAGGAAAATAGTCGGCTGGATTGTAGCCGGGAACTTCGGCGCCAATCTGAATGCTCAGAGCCGAAGGATCGAATTGAGTGATACGGCGTATGCCGGATCTCGCGTGACATAAATTGCAGAAAAAGCTTTCGACGTCCTTCCCGGTCGATGCAAACACCCCCAGACCTGTGATGACGACTCGCCGCACGGTGTACCCTCCAACCCCAGTAAAATCAGTTGCCGGTCTGCGCTTCGCTTTTCGCCATCGCCACCAGGTCCGAAATGTCCTTTCCCTCGATCACCCGGGTCAAGCTGTCGACTACCTGCCGAACGCTCTTCATGTTCTGAGCGATGCTGTCCGGAATGTCGATCTTGAATTCCTCCTCGAGAGCAAAAAGGATGTTGACTCCGTCCAGGGAGTCGATTCCCAGCTCCGCAAAGGTGGAGTCCGGCTTCACTACGCCGGGGTCAAGATGCTGCTCCCGGGTAATGATTTCGATCACCTTTTCCTCAACGTTCATCTCGTCTCCTTTTTCTCTGCATCCTGGGACCGATTGCGGCTGAAACCGCCTTTTAGGATGAGATTTCCACGGATCTTTCTCCGTCCAGGCCCGCCACAAGCTCCAGCAACTCGGAAAGCTGAAAAGGCTTTTCGAGCAGAGCGTCCACGCCCAAATCAAGGGCAAGTTCCCGTTCTGTTCCGCTGATGAACGAGGACATCAGAATAATCTCATGCTTCGAAGTTCCCCTCCGCAACTCTTCCACCAGCTCAAGCCCGCTACCATCCGGCATTCGCAGGTCGGCTATCACAATGCGATAACTCTCATCAGTGTCGAGAACCGACCGCGCCGCAGCGGCGTTCTCAACCACGCCTACGGAATATCCGTTCGTGGTCAGAACCTCGAAGAGCAGATCCCGGCTTTCCTTGTCGTCGTCTACCACCAGAACTTTGGTCACGCCTCGGGACTCTCCAAGTTTACATTCATTTTCACTTATAGCACAGAGCACTTTTGCTTCCAACGTGACAGCTAGAATCTATGTTATTGATAATAATGTACTTGATTACACACAACACCGCACTTACTCTGGTTTCACCGGTATTGCAGTCGCAAACTGTGGCAAAATGCCACAGTCTTCGGAGTTAAAAAACGCCCCGCGCCACCCGCTGTGTGATCGCGGGATTGGGTTTGCTTTGTTGGAATTTGGGTTTGTTTCTAGCTTAACTCTTTTGTTTTCAACGTGGAATGGGTTTGCTCAGTCAAAACGGGCATTTTTGCCAGATTGTGCTTTCGCCGGGCAGTTCTTTGTGGAAGCCCAAACCGGTCCTGCGGGGCTTCCCACCTGCGATTCGCTGCCGGATTGTTGGTGTTCCAAGTTTGAATGGAGCGCGTCATGGCTTGCCTGGAGTGTGGCATAGCGTACTTTACTACGCTAGACCATGTTATGTCAAGGGAATGTCGGCAGTGGTGCAATTTGGTGTTGTAGCGGCGGGCTTCAGCCCGGCACAGCCTTCAAAATGCCGGCCTGAAAAATCTGTGTGAAAACTGCCGTATTTGAGTTGTAGCGGCGCTCTATGAGCGCCGAAGCTATTCAAAAATAAAGCCCGGCGGTCACAGCCCGCCGCTACAGCCGCTGTTGTCACACAGACTCTGAAGGTCGCCGCTACAGCAAACTACCCCATTACCGTTTGGGGCGATTCGGAGGCGTCCGTCTTGCTCAGCGTAGCGCAGACCTCCGTCTCTGAGGTCTGCGGTTCTTTTCTACCGTGCCCCATGGCCATCGGTCAGATTCCCGGGTGGCGCATCTATGAAAGGGGCGCAGACCTGAAGGTCCGCGCCAGCCCGCCAATAGGCCAGTCGAGACTCCATTTAGAAAATCGAAGGGGCACCAAAGAGTCAAGGGAACTGGGTATTCCGGAGCAGTGAAGCCAGACCATGAATCCTCTGCCCCGCAGATAGGTACGTAAGCGGCGAAGCCGCAGACCTCGAAGGCAGGTCTGCGCTTGCTTGCGGTAGGCCGGACCTAAGCCAGCATAAGGCGCTGTCCCTTCGGCTCCGGTATTGGATCTCCAAATTCCTTTGCCGTATCCATCCACAAACGGATGGCTTCGTTTACATTCTGGAGCGCTGCTTCGTGGCTAGCGCCGTGGGCCATGCAGCCGGGCAATTCCGGGACTTCAGCGATAAACACCCCGTCCTCGGTGCTCCAGTAGATGATGATTTCGTATTTGTGCATGGTCTTATGGTTCTCCTCCCAGTCCATACGTCAGGATAACGCGGCGCACCTGACGAACTTGGTACACTTTGGCCTTGCTGCCGTCATGCTGGAGGTTGATCCTGTTCTGGGCGCCGGGCTTTCTGAAAATATGGTGGCTGCCACGTACTCGCTCTTCGAAACCGAGCCAGCCAAGCAACTGGCACAAATCATCGAAGTTGATGTTCGCATCTGATTTACCCTGCAGAATCCGAAGCCGGAGTTCATCATACTTACCCACTACGCTAATCTACCACACTCTAGGGCAGCATCTTGCGGCCGAGCGGGCTTTTGCCGGGTGGTGCATCTATGAGAGGGGCGGCAGCGCAATCAGGCGAGCTGGCGGCGCAGGACGCAGAGTGCCAACAGCCCCGTACCCAGGAGGAGGAAGGAACTGGGCTCTGGAGTCGAGGCAGGCGGTCCGCTCAGGAAGCCGGGGATGCCGGAATCAAACGTAGCGCCCGCTGGCAAATTGAGGTAGAGGGGGTCCACGGTGATGCTGGCGCTGCCACTGTAGCCACCGGCCACTATGGAATCCGCACCGGCATTCACAAATAATGCGATCTCATTGAAGTTCCCGGCCGTCAACGTGGCGCTCAGTGCACCGCCTAGGCCATTCTTGCACCCTTTCCCGAAGGACTCGGCACAGGCCACCGCTCCGCCTGAGTGGGCGTTGGAGAGGTCCACAATACTAAAACCGAAAGTGGCTGAAGAATCGATATTTTCGCATTTGGGGCCGCAGCTGGATACGGCCCCTGACAGGCCACTCACGCCAAACGTGACTTGGGCGGAACTCATTCCAGAGGGCAGCATAAGGATGCCCTCGTCTGTTAAAACGGTACCCGCTCCAGCGTTCGCACCTCCGACTGGCTTGGAAGCTCCGACGTTGGCCTTCACGGATAACTCTCCGGTGACCCAGCTTCCTGTTGCGAAGGCCGAGGTGTTGATAGCATAGCCGCCAGGTTGAGTGATGGAGCAACTAACTGGTCCTTGTGTGGCCGAGGCGAACCCTTGCCCTCCAGCCGGCAGAGTAACCCCGCAGCTCGTCGCCCCCCGCTGCGACGGCCCTGCAAACGCGGTCGCGGAGAAGCTGGTGGCGCGCGCCAAAGGCGCACTCAGCCCAAGGCAAATAACGCACAACGCCGAAAAACCAAGCAATGCCTTCATCGTTACCTCAATCGCGCCCTTACCTTGCACCAGAGAACTCTTGCTGATTCTCGCCTTCATATCACGCCTCCCCTCGCAACCTCTTGGTTGCGGGTCAACTCTCTCCCTACACTCGCTCTAGGTTCACGGCAGGTTGGTTGCCAAGTCAGCGCCCTGGGGCCGCCAATTTTGGCTTAAAGCCCCGAAGGTTTGCCAAGTCAGTCGGTTAGAGGCGCCAATTTGGCCGCGACCCCGGCCCAAACGCAATATTCCATCGGGCGATTTACTCTGAAATGTTGAAAATGATTGCAACTATTGTGCAAAGCTTTTCACTTGCTTTCCTCATTGCAAGAACCGACCCTCGGCGTCGATCCCGCGCTACCCGTACGGTGACAAAAAGGAACCGATCGGAAAGACCACACAAGCTTGTCCAAATTACGGTCTGCCTTTGGCGAAGTGTTCTGCGGCTTCGCCGCTTGCTGTGCGGAAAGGCTTCGCCTTTCCGGCACCCGGTAATCCT
>NFUN01000081.1 GCA_002197525.1 Acidobacteria subdivision 13 bacterium RH2 MAG17b
ATAGTGACGGCTTTTTTGTAGCGCCGGTGTCCCCACCGGCGTCTTTCGGCGCTGAGGACAGCGCCGCACCAGCGGATGTTGTCACTATAATTTGTAAACTTCAATAACTTCGATTTGCGCTGTCGCGAAGCGCGCGCCCAGCTCGCAGTTTCCTAGCTCTGCTGGCGGGCCGCATTGGGTAACAATTCGGGTTGGAGCGGGCGCAACGATTCACCGGAAACCATTTTGCGGCATAACCTGATCAGCCGGGCATGGGGAATTTCCTGGCTGGCCGGGAGCATGACGATTTCTCCGGTCCGAAAGCTGCTGTAATACCAGCGGGCGAGCATACTAAGATGTTCCCAAGGCGGCAGTAGCGGCATGGCTTTGGACCGGGCAGAGTTTCCAAGCCGGGCTACGGCCCGCTCCTGAGCGAGCGAGCCGAGCGCCTGCTGAATTTGCTGATCCAGGGAAATGGGAGCGGAAACGTTATCTTCAAGCGAAAGCGGCGCAGGTCCACGCAACTCGCCGCCAACGACCCTGAAGAAGACCACGCTCTTTTCCTGAGCCCCAGGAAGAATCAGAATGGCGTGCAAACTTGAAATCTCGCGGACTAGCGCCGGCTTCAACCGGATAACGTCGCGGGCTTTTTCAAGCCGCCGGTGAAGGCGCGCAGCCTCCTCGAATTCCAAATTCGCAGAGGCTTCCTCGCGCTCGCTTTCGAACTCCCGCACAAACGCCGCGCCTTCGGAATCAAGGAACCCAACCACGCGCTGCACTTCCTGCTGATACTCCTCATCCGTGCAGCCCCTGAAGCAGGGCGCAAGACACATGTGCATCTGCGAATAAATACAGCCAGGATGCGAAGGATCGGGTTCGAGGTCCGGAAGGCACCGGCGAATCTTGAACAGATCCAGAAATTCCGCGGCAAAACGCTCTGCCACGGCGCGCGAAGGGAACGGGCCGTAGTAGCGCGAGCCGTCTTCCGTCATTCGCCGCGTGGGATAGCAGCGCGGGAACCGGTTGCGCAGGTTCACCTTCAGCAGCGCCGGCATCTTCAGCCGCAGACGGCGGCGAAAGTGGCGCGGATAATAAAACCGGTTTAGAAGGAATAGCAGCCACTGCGATTCAAAGGCGGAACCTGTAGATTGGTAGTCGATCCGCCGCGCCACCTGGCGCAGATTCAATCGCCGGGAAAACGGTTGAGGTTCGGCCAGCAGCCGCCGGAGGCGCCGGCGGAAATCGTGCGTGTAACTGAGATAAGGTTGCGGCGTTGCGCCGGACTGTTCCTGCGGGAAAAGCGCAAAAACCGCGCGGACGGGAGGGAAGATTTCAAAGTCCAGCGCTTCGCCCGGATCAAACGGCAGCGAGATTTGCAGCCGGACTTCCCGCAGATTGGAGTCAACCTGCATGATTCTTGAACCGCGAAGGGCTCGCCAAGAAATGGGTATGACAGCGCGGCTCGCGCTCATCGCATACATCGCAAGACGTGCAATGTATGCGCCACCTGCGCCCAGCCTTACTCGGTGTGAAATCTCCAGCCAGCCTGCTTAATTGCCTTGCGGTAATCATCTGACTGCATCTCAACCACTTTGCACATTTCGTAGAGCCGCGACCGCAGCGTTACTCCGTATTGATTAAGAGCTTTCTCTGTGTCCGGCACCGCTTCGCCTGATGGGGCGCGCACTTCATTGCGGGCCGATCCGTTTCCGAACGGAAGCGTGGTGGTGATCAGCGTGACTTTCTTCGCGTTATATCGCGAGTTGATAATGAAAGCGAGCGTATCCTTCACCCAGTCGCTGGGATTGAGCGCCGCGAGCTCGTCAAGCAGCAGAACTTCGGCATCGAGCACCGGCTGGAGCACGCGCAGTTCGGACGATTGGGAGACCGGATTGTAGCTGTCTTGGATTTCCTTCAGCAGGTCGCGGAAATCGTAAAACAGGCACGGAACGTTCTTCTGCAACATCAGTTCGCGGATAACGGCGACGGCCAGGTGCGTCTTGCCGGCCCCGGTTGGGCCGATAAAAAGCAGGCCAAAATCCGCCGGATACTCCTCCACAAACCGGTGTGCATAAAGCTTTGCGGCTTCCAAAAAGCGATTGGATTGGCCGCTCGCACGGTCCTTGCGAATATCGAAATTTTCGAAGGCGCAGTGTTCATAACGCCGCGGGATGCGCGATTGGGCAAGCAGTTGCTCCGTACGCTGAGCCTCAACGCAGTCGCAGCGCACCACGCGCCGCACTCCCTCGCGCTCAACCGGCTTCCATCCTGTGCCGCCGCATTGGGGGCATTCATTGGTAGCCATGATTTTCACCCGGCGGGCGAACGCTCGCCCTAAAGAGTCTGTGTGACAACAGCGGCTGTAGCGGCGGTCTGTGACCGCCGGTCTTTATTTTTCAAGTGCTTCGGCGCTCATAGAGCGCC
>NFUN01000082.1 GCA_002197525.1 Acidobacteria subdivision 13 bacterium RH2 MAG17b
CGCCGCACCAACTCAAAAACGGCAGTTGTCACACAGACTCTGAAGGTCGGCATTTTGAAGGCTGTGCCGGGCTGAAGCCCGGCGCTACAAAACCAAAATGAGCCACTACCATCTTATCTTGACGATATGATTTGAGCCGGATCTGGCAGACAAATTGGAGGAACCGTTAGTTTGTTGGACCCACCGCAACCGGGCTGGCAGGCGAACTTATTCTGGAATTTGGCCAAGCGCCTGGTCCAGATCAGCAATCAGGTCTTCGACATCCTCGATTCCCACGGAGATGCGCACCAGGCCATCGGTGATTCCGAGATGCTTCCGCTCCGCGGCAGGGACGCTGGCGTGGGTCATGGTGGCAGGATGAGAGATGAGAGTCTCGACGCCTCCCAGACTTTCCGCAAGCGAGCACAGCCGGACCGACCGAAGGACAGTGCGCGCGTTTTCGATCGAGCCAGTCTCAAAGGAGATCATGCCGCCAAAGCCCTTCATTTGGCGCCGGGCAAGCTCATGCTGAGGATGCGAAGGAAGTCCGGGATAATGGACCTGCTTGACCTTGGCGTGCCGTTCGAGGTATTGGGCAACGGCTAGCCCGTTTGAGTTGTGTTGACGCATGCGGACCGCCAGGGTTTTTACGCCACGCAGGATCAGCCAGCTCTCAAACGGACTCAGAATGGCTCCCGCCGAGTTTTGCAGAAATCTTAGCCGGCCCGTGATTGCCGGATCACGGAGGATTGCTGCGCCGCCCACGCCGTCGCTGTGTCCGTTTAGATACTTCGTTGTACTGTGAATGACGATGTCGGCGCCCAATTCGAGCGGCCGTTGCAAAAAAGGACTCATAAAAGTATTGTCCACGGCCAGAAGCACGCCGTGCCGGTGCGCCAGCTCCGCAGCGGCAGCAAGGTCCGTGATTTCCATCACCGGGTTGGTCGGAGTCTCGACGTAAAGCAGGCGCGTGTTGGGAAGGAGGGCTTGCTCCACTTCCTCAAGCCGGCGCGTATCTACATAACTAAAGCTAAGTCCAAAATCCTTGAGCACACTCTCAAACAGGCGGAATGTTCCTCCATAAAGGTTGCGCCCCGCCAGGATGTGGTCCCCGCTTTTAAACAAACTCATGACCGCGTTGATGGCGGCCATCCCCGAAGCGAAGGCAAACGCGTGCTGGCCCGCTTCAAGCGCTGCCAGATTGCGCTCGAGCGCAGAGCGAGTCGGGTTCGCCGTGCGCGCATATTCATAGCCCTTGTGCTTGCCCAGCTCTTCCTGCACAAAAGTGGACGTCTGATAGATGGGAACGATGATCGCTCCGGTTGCAGGGTCCGGTTCCTGCCCGACGTGAATCGCATCGGTTGAAAATCCCATAGTGGTTTCTCCTAGGCCTGATCCCCGAACAGCCTGAGGCGCGCCGGGCGGTCTTGATGCCCGACAAGCCGCAACGCCCCCGGTGAAACGGGGATGAAACAGCGGGGCAGTTAAATTACCTAACCCCTAAAAGCTGTAACAACATTGCAGCAGCACGAGCGCCGAAGAAATTCAGGGAGCCGCCGCCGCCGGGACCGCCGCCTCCCGCAAAAACTTTGCCGACTCTTCGGGCGGCGTGGGATTAATGTAGAACCCAGTGCCCCACTCGAAACCGGCCACCTTGGTAAGTTTGGGCATGATCTCCATATGCCAGTGATAGTGGTCGTTGGAGCTGTTCGGGAGGGGGGAAGTATGAATCACAAAGTTGTAAGCCGGATGTTCCAGCACCTGGTCCAGGCGCGTCAGCATATCCTTCAGCACGATAGCAAACTGCTCGAACTCCGGCTTCAGCGACTCCTCGAAGGCTGATTGGTGGGCTTTGGGAAGAATCCACATCTCAAACGGAAAACGCGGCGCGAATGGAGCGATGGTTACAAAGGACTCGCTCTCCGCGATCATTCGAACGTCTGCTTCCTTTTCCTGTTGAATGATGTCGCAAAAAATGCAGCGGTCTTTGAACCCGTAATACTCCGCAGCGCCTTCCAGTTCCTCGAGCACTCGTTTGGGCACGATGGGAAGCGCGATCAACTGCGAGTGGGTGTGCTCAAGAGAGGCTCCAGCCGCCTCGCCGTGATTCTTGAAGATCAAAATATACTTGAAGCGGCGGTCCTTCTTCAGATCCAGGATGCGGTCCCGGAACGCCCAAAGCACGTCCTCGATTTCATGCGGCGACAGGTTGGCGAGCGTCTTGTGGTGGTCCGGCGTTTCGATAATAACCTCATGCGCGCCGATTCCCTCCATCTTGTCGTAAAGGCCCTCTCCTTGGCGGTTGAGGCTGCCTTCAATGCGAAGCGCCGGAAACTTATTGGGCACCACGCGCAGGGACCATCCAGGAGTGTCTCGCGCGCTCCCTTCGCCCCGGTATGCCATGATTTCAGGGGGTGTCTTGGATTCGTTGTTGTAACAGAAAGGGCAAAACCCGGAGCCGCGAATTTCCACTTTGTCGCGCACAAAATCCATGGGCCGCTTGGCGCGGTCCGTAGCAATAATCACCCACCGGCCGGTGACTGGATCCTTTCTCAGTTCGGGCAATGGAATTCCCTCCTTGCTTCCCTTCCCTTTGCGGACAAATCGCGACTCTGATTAGTCCAACCAAACACTTTGAAGAGCGCCCTGGGATTTAGCCGATAGGCGCTCGGAGCAGCGCCTTTTGAAATCTGTTTACGACCGCAACCCCGGCGCGTCTCTGAAGGCGTCTTTGATGAGCTTCAGCCGGTATCCCCCCTGCGGATTCCAGCTAACGCTGACGATATCAAAGCGATAGTTTACCGCCTTTTGCTTCAGCCGCCGCATATAGAATTGCGCTGCGCGAACGATGCGCTGCCGCTGCGCGGCTCCGACGGCCAGTTCAGGCGGGCCGCACTGCTCACTGGTCCGCGTCTTGACCTCAATGAAGGCAAGCACCTGTCCGTCCCAGCCGACAAGATCCAATTCTCCCACGCCCTGCCGCATGCGCAGATTGCGGGCGACCATGGTGTAGCCTGCGCGCCGCAGATACCAGTAAGCGAGCGTTTCGCCCCGGCGTCCGATTTCTAAATGGCTCGCTTCTGTCCGGGGTTGCGCCGGCGCGGCCGCCTGGCGCTGCTCCTTCCACTCCAGGGTTGCGTACATAAGGCGTGCGAAGAGGCTCATCGCATTCCTGTTTGCGGCTGGCGTCCGCCGGGCGAACGGAGGCAGACGCTTCTGGCGTTACTCAGAGCAGGCTTAACGAGTCTGTGTGACAACTGCGGCTGTAGCGGCGGTCTGTGACCGCCGGGTCTTGATTTTTCCATAGCTTCGGCGCGCATAGAGCGCCGCTACAACCCCAAAACGGCAGTTGTCACACAGACTCTTAACGCTCGATCTCGCTGATGCAGCGATCCAGAACTTCCAGCGCGAAATCGGCGTGTTCCGTTTCTAGGATGAGCGGAGGCATCAGCCGCACAGTGCTTTCGCCGCAGCCGAGCACCAAAAGCCCGTTTTCAAAAGCTCTGTAAATTACCCGATTCCTGGCCTCCGGGTGCGGCTCGCGCGTTTTGCGGTCTTTCACCAGTTCGATGCCGATCATCAGTCCCAGACCGCGCACGTCACCCACGGCCGGATGGCGGCTCGGCCAGGCGGCGAGTTTTTCGAGTAGATAACTGCCCATCCTGGCAGCGTTTGCCATGTACTTCTCCTCAATCAGCCGGATGGTCTCAAGAGCGGCCGCGCAAGCTATTGGATTGCCTCCAAAGGTAGAAGCGTGCGCACCGGGTCCCCAGTCCATCAGATCGGCCCGCGCCACGGTCACTCCCAGCG
Source organism: Acidobacteria subdivision 13 bacterium RH2 MAG17b (assembly GCA_002197525.1). Taxonomy (GTDB): domain Bacteria; phylum Acidobacteriota; class Terriglobia; order UBA7540; family UBA7540; genus RH2-MAG17b. Next base: position 3,790 of record NFUN01000082.1, read on the forward strand.
GCATGCCGGAGGCAATACCCTTGGCGGAGACCACGATGTCCGGCACGACTCCGAAATGCTCCGCTGCCCACATTTTGCCAGTACGTCCCATCCCGCACTGGACTTCATCAAAGATCAGCACGATGCCGTAACGGTCTGCAATCTCGCGCAGCCTTTGCAGGAAACGCGCGGGCGGCACCACGTACCCGCCTTCGCCGAGAACCGGCTCGACCACGATGGCCGCCACATCTTCCGCCGGTGTAGTTGTTTTGAACAACGTTTGATCTATATAGTCCGCGCAAGAGCATTCGCGCGCGCATTCAGCCGCATCGCGGCGGCATGGGCAGCGGTAAGGATAGGCGTAAGGCGCGTGCGTGACGCCGGGAAGCAGTGGCCCGAAGCGCGCGCGCTGCACGGATCTGCTCGCGGTGAGCGACAGCGATCCGAGCGTGCGGCCGTGAAAGCCCCGCAGAAAGGCAATCACGCGGTGCCGCCGCGTGTGGTAGCGGGCGAGCTTAATCGCCGCCTCAATCGCCTCCGTGCCGGAATTTCCAAAATAGACGCGCTTCGGAAAGTCTCCGGGCGTGATGGCGGCCATCTTTTCCGCCACCTGCGCGAGCAACGGATAGTAGAAATCCGTTCCCGACATGTGGATGAGCGTTTCCGCCTGGCGCTGAATGGCGCGCACCACGTCGGGGTGGCAATGCCCCGTTGAGACCACGCCGATGCCGGCGCTGAAATCGAGGAAAGTATTGCCATCCACATCCTCCACCAGCATTCCCTCGCCCCGCTTGGCTACGCACGGGTAGTCCCGGGCGTAGGAGGGTGAGACGTACTGGTGATCCAGCGCAAGAATTTTTTGCGCTTCCGGTCCCGGAAGCGCCGTGCGAATTTGCGGTAGCGTTTTCTGCATTCGGTCCCTTTTCTCCAGCCTGAGCGCGCCGGGGCGCCTTCACGCTTTTACTTTCTTTTCCAGCGCGTGCCCGCTTTAGTATCTTCCAGGATGACACCGGCCTTCAGCAGGCTTTCCCGGATGCGATCCGAATCAGCGTAATGGCCGGTTCGCCGCGCCGTGTTGCGCAGCGCGATCTGCTGCGCGATTTCCTCGTCGGTCAAACTTTCGAGGGCCGGACGCCCGCTTTCACCATCCTTCGATCCGGCTAACGCTGCTTCTCCGGCGCCTTCTTCCCTGACATTAATCAATCCATGGTGGCGGAGGCGAGCATAATCGTTATCTTCCAGGACCGCGAACATCCGGTCCCAGCGATCGAGCACGTCAAGCAAGCCGTGCCGGTCACCCTCCCGGAACTCGCCGTGGTCCATGGCCGTGTTGCCGTCCGTGACCAGATCAAAGATCGCCGCCAGCGCCTCCGCCGTGTTCAAGTTGTTGTCCAACGCTTCTTCAAACTCGCGGCGGGCCCGTGTGGCACGCTCGGCCATAGCCGGATTTTCACCGGCCCGGAACCGCTCCATCGTCAGCCGGTAACGGAAATTTCGCAGCCGCTCAATCGACTTCTGAGCCTGGTGAAGCCCCTCAAATGTGAAATTCAGGGGTTTGTGAAAAGGCGCCGACGCCAGCAGATATCGGACGGCCGAAGGCTTGTGTCCCTGAACGATGAGGTCGCGCAGGGTATAAAAATTGCCGGCTGATTTGGACATCTTTTCGCCGTTCACGATCAAATGCTCGGCGTGCAGCCAGAAGCGGGCGAAAGGCTTGCCGGTGGCCGCTTCGCTTTGCGCGATTTCGTTTTCGTGATGGGGAAAAATCAGGTCGCTGCCGCCGGAATGGATGTCGAAACTCTCACCCAGGCGCTTCATTGCCATGGTAGAGCATTCCAGGTGCCAGCCGGGACGGCCGGAACCGAAAAGCGTCTGCCAGCTCGGCTCGCCGGGCTTGGCCGCCTTCCAGAGCACGAAGTCTCGCGCGTCGTCCTTTTCGTACTCGTCCGCGTCCACCCGGGCGCCTGCGCGGTTGCCGGAGAGATTGATCTTGGAAAGCTTGCCGTAGTCCTTGAATGCCGACACGCGAAAATAGACCGAGCCCTCGCTCCGGTAGGCGAAGCCCTTCTGTTCGAGGATTTCGACCAGCTTCACCATGTCCTCGATGTAATCGGTGGCCCGCACCATCAGTTCGGGCGTCTCCAGGTTCAGCAGCTCCCGGTCCACGGCGAAAGCATCGATGAATTTCTGCGTGTAATCGCGCAAGCCCATGCCCGCAGCCTGCGAGTTGCGGATGGTCTTGTCGTCCACGTCGGTCAGGTTCATCACCTGCTTCACTTGGAAGCCCAGGTACTTCAGGTAGCGCCGCAGAATATCCTGGAAGACGAACGTCCGGTAGTTGCCGATGTGAGCGTAATCATAGACCGTGGGGCCGCACGTGTAAATGCGGACCTCGTTATCTACCAGCGGTTTGAATTCCTCAATCTGGCCGGAGAGCGTGTTATGCAAGCGTAGACTCATAGGGAATCAGCGGATCAAGAAAGGCAATTTCCGATTCTATCGGCGGCAAAACGCCAAGTCAAATAGTGGCGGAGCATTGGTAGAGCCTATTCACATCATATCGCCCTCGTAGAACTGAGACGCCTCACCCTGAATGCAAGGGAGCGCGCGTTGCCTTTTTGCTCCGGGAAGAACAAAGCTGAAAATCCATGAGGTTGCACCATCATTGGTTCAAAAGCCGTGGGGGAATGTCAAATAACGCCTTTATTTTCTGTTGATTGGGTGATAGCGTAGTGTACTACGCTATCACATGGGCGTCAAGGGAAGTGGTTTGGGGTGATTCGAAGGCGGTAGCCCCGGTCAGCGCTTTGCTGGCTTTTCTTGTTGTGGCACGGCCGTCCCGGCCGTGAATTATGGCCGTGTGCGCTCACGGGCGGGACGGCCGTGCCACCTGTGTGGACCCGAGTTTGTAGATTCTCTCTTGAAATTCAAGGGATTTTTTTAGTTCATGCCACCTCCGCGGAGGCCGGAGCCGTCCGGACTGGGGCGAGCAGTGGGAAGAGCTGGGAACCGTCGTAGAGCTGATGATGCTTAA
>NFUN01000083.1 GCA_002197525.1 Acidobacteria subdivision 13 bacterium RH2 MAG17b
AGGATTACCGGGTGCCGGAAAGGCGAAGCCTTTCCGCACAGCAAGCGGCGAAGCCGCAGAACACTTCGCCAAAGGCAGACCGTAATTTGGACAAGCTTGCTCTGTGACCGCCGGTCTTTACTTTTCAATAGCCGCGCGGGCGAGCAGCCCGCGGCTCAGGCCCGGCCCAGCACATCCAGGATGCCGTCAAGGGGAATGCTCACCCAGCCGGGGCGGTTCTTGAGTTCGTAGGCTAGCTCATAAACAGCCTTTTCGAGCAGATGGAAGTCGAGCAGCGCGCCAAGCTCTTGCCGGTCTTGCGGAATGAAGCAGGCGGCGCCCGCCGTGCGGAGATAGCTGCCGAGAAAGGCTGCCGAAACCCACATCCTCCACAAGCGCGCTCCGGCTTCGAGCTGACGGGGGCTCGCCGCTCCGGGAAGCTTTTCACGAAGTGCGGCATAGGCGGCGTAATGGAAGGATCGCAGCATCCCAGCCACGTCATAGAGCGGCGAGCGCTTTTCGCGGCGCTCGGCGAGCGGCCGTTCCGGTTCGCCTTCAAAGTCGATGATGACGAAATCCGATTCCGTGCACAGGACCTGACCCAAGTGATAGTCGCCGTGCACGCGCGCACGCATCGCGGTGAGCGGCATGGAGCGAATTGCCTGCAAGCGGCGGCTAATTTCGCCCTCTGAAGCCAGTACCGCTTGCGCCGCGTCGCGAGCTGCCGCGGGAAGCGATGGGCGCAAGTTGCTTAGAAGGCGCAGCGTTTGTCGCGCCAGCCTCAGCACGGTTTCCGTCAGGTTTTCCCGGTAAGCGGCGGTAAACGGCTCCGGAGCAAAATCCGGGCCAGTGTTTCCAGAAGCGAGCGCCAGATGAAGTTGCGCGGTGCGGACTCCCAACAACCCGGCGAAAGGAAGCGCTTCGCCCAGCAGTCCGGCATCGACTTGGGGAATCGCCATCGCCGCAAGGTCAACTACAGAAACCCGTGGCGGCAGGCCGGAGGATTGCGGTTCGCGGGCGGGAACCCGCGCAAGATATGAATCCAGCATTTGAAGCGTGGTGCGCCAGGCATCGCCCCGGTTGGGCGCGAAGCCTTGCAGCAGGGCAAGCGTGGCAGTTTCTCCTCCGCGGCTGCGGTATTCGATGGAACCGCCCACGGGAGGGACGTGCTGGAACGCAGCCCTTTCTGTGAGGAACCGGCCCATTTCGAGATCAAGATTCACGCCTTGCTCGACCCGCCGGAAGAACTTCAGCATCAGCCGCTCGCCGTAACGGATGGAACTGTTGCTCTGCTCAACGCCCAACAGTGAAGGTTCAAGCGGCCCCTCATCGCGCTTCCAGATAGAGGCGAGCGCCGGGGCCCGAGCGGCTCGCAGATCACCGGCCACGCCGGACAACTGCTTTGCCTGCCGGATGAAGTCCAATAGAAAGGCGGCGAAACGCGGGTTCTGCAGGGCGTCGGAAAGCGTCACGGGCGATGAGCGCTCAAGCCCAAGCTGAAGCGAGAATGAAGAGGCCACGCTGCCGCTTTGCGCGCTTTCTTGCGGGTCGTGGGCGAGCAGTGGCAAGGCGTATCGCTGTGCGTGGCCGGCTTCGTATCGAACGGCCGCGAGGAACAGGCACGCCGTTCCCTCCGCCCAAGGCAGCGGAATGCTTTCGGGAATTTCGACGGAGCGGATGACCTCCGCTTTCCCGCCGAACCAGCGCTGGCGGCGGAGATAATCCGGCAGGGTGGCGGGCAGGCGTTCGCGAACCTCGCTCCAGAAGCGATCGCAGGTGGTTACGGGCGGTTCCATGGCGGCTACTGGTCAGAGGTGGGAGATGCTGTCATCATCACCATCTTCTTTGCGATCTTCAAAGAGCGTCTTTTCAAGCAGCCGCCGCGCCGCGTCACGCCCTCCCAGGCCAAACGCCAGGGCGAGGGCTAGCATGACTGCGCCGAATGCGATGAGCACCACGCCGTGTCCCAGCCCGATGCGTTCGAGCGCCATCATCACGGCCAGCGCAATGATAAGGAACCGTACCATGCTGCTGAGCAACCGTGGCGAGGGGTAATTGGCGTTGACGGCGCCGAGCAACGTGGAGCGCCCGAAGAAATTCGCCGCCAGCGCACCGACCACCAGAATGATGATCGCGACGAAGATCTGCGGCAGAAGCAGAAAGAACCGGGCGATTTCCTCCTGCAGGGCAGCCACGCCCAGGGCATTGAGTCCGAAGAGCATGAAGCTGACCCAGACTACCCAGAAGATCAGCCTGCTTAAGAGCTCGCTCGGCGTGGGCAGCGCGGCCCGGGCAGCCAGTTGCGTGAATCCCGTCGTTTCGATGAGTTGGTTGAACTTTACCAATGTCAGGACGCGCCGCACGACGATCTTCAAAATCCATGCGACGATGCCCCCTACCGCGACGATGACAAGCATCGCGAGCAAGCGAGGCAGAAACTCGGTAACCATGTCACCCAGATTTTGCGACGTTACGCTCAGGGTTTTTACTACAAGATCTCCCATAGGTCACCTCACGTCTTGGCGCTCCAGTTTTGGATGAAATCGAGCTTCAGCCGCTCGAACTCCTGGTGAAGAGCCTCAATGCGCCTGTGCAGTTCATCCATCCGGGCGCCGTGGTTTTCGAGAAGGTAAGAACAGACGCGGCCCCGGTAGATTGGCGTTAGAGCCCGGAGCAGATGGTCCCGATTCATAACCGGACGATGATAGGACACGGCAAATTCGTACACGGTTTTCGCCCAGAGATCATCCGAGAAATGGCTGGCGGTCTCCTGCCCCGAGGCTACTTCGCGAATCTGTTGCAGCGTAGAGGCGGAAAGGATCTGGCTGAGGATTGCAGAAAGCTCCTCGACGCCAGTCCGGAACATTTCAAACAGCCGTTTGCGGTTCACCCGCACCGGACCGAGATCCAATTCCGACTTGAAACCGAAGAGCGGCGCATTCCCCGGCTCCGTGCGGGACGTCCAGAAATTCTGGTGCGCCTCAAGCGAGTAAAACAGCGCGCCGACCACCTGCTGAATCGCGCCCGCGAGGTCCTGCTCAGGCTGCTTGCCGGAATGAACCTTGGGGCCGAGAAAGGACTGGCACGGGCGGTAGTTGCCAGCAAGCGCGGTCGTGGTCATCCAAACTCCCCACCCGTAGCGCATGAAATCTTCGCGCCACACGTCTTGCGCCAGAAAATCGCAAGCTAACGCACCGGAAAACCCAAACTCAGTCCCGGCGGGCTCTTCGAGATTAGCGCCGTACATGACATGAATGAGAGGAGAAAGGATGTTCTTCACCAAAAGCGCGTCAAATTTGTGGCGCTGGTAGACGGGTGCCAGAAAATCGTACCGTTCGCGGTAAATCGGGCGGAGCAGGGCTTCAATCCATTCCGGCGTCATGCTGACGGATTCCGGAGAAACCACGGCGCACGCCTTGGCCCGCAACAGGTCCGCCGCGGCCAGAATCAAGTGCAAGGCCTCTCCCTGGCCGCGGCTGGCAGGGTATCGCGTGGTCAGCGTGTGCGTGGTTCGCAAAGGGCTCGCGGCGAGCATGCTGCGGAAATCCGGAACCGAGGCGCTCTTCAGCAAATCGGGTGTGCCGTCGCGCGAGCCGCCGTCCGGGTTGATGACGACAGTGCGCTCGCGCGGAAAATATTTCACGAGACCGATCTGAACGGCCTGCACGACGCGCTCCACCGTCAGGCGGTTGTTATAAGTGGGAATACCGACGAGAACATCCACCTCGCCCACCGCGGCCAACTGGCGCACAAAATCGTCGGAGAGAAATGTTCCTTCCGCCAAAGCTGCTCCTCAAACCTCTGCGGCAGGAATTTGCCAGGCGGCCCGGATTCGTGCAGGTCGCGGGCTAGAAGCGCCGCAGCTTGAACCAATAGAACTGGTATGGACCTAATGTCAACAGATAAAGGCGATGATTGATACTAGGAAAAAGATTGCCGCCGAACATCTCGATCGGGATGAGCCCGCGGAAGCGGCTGAGATCCAGCTCGACCGCCTGCGCGGAACTCGACAAATTGTTAACCACCAAAACTCTTTCCTCGCCCAATTCGCGCAGATAGGCCAGCACGCGATGGTTGGCCGGAGTCAAAAATTCGAGCGAGCCGCGGCTGAACACGCGCGTGGCCTTGCGCACGCGGATAATTCGCTTCATCCAAGAGAGCAACGAGTGCGCCGACCTTCTCTGCGATTCCACGTTCACCGCCTGAAAGCCGTAAATGGGGTTGGATATGAGCGGCAGGCAAAGCATCTCCGGATCAGCGTTGGAAAATCCAGCGTTCCAGCCTCCGGTCCACTGCATGGGCGTGCGAACGCCATTGCGGTCGCCGAGGTAAACGTTATCACCCATGCCGATTTCATCGCCGTAATACAAAATGGGGCTGCCCGGAAGCGACAGCAGCAGCCCATTCATCAGTTCAACTCGCCGGCGGTCGTCATCCATGAGCGGAGCCAGGCGGCGCCGGATACCCACGTTGAGCCGCATGGTCTTGTCTCGCGCGTATTCGTCGTAGAGATAATCGCGCTCCTCGTCGGTAACCATCTCGAGCGTCAACTCATCATGGTTTCTCAGGAAAGTGGCCCACTGACAGTTTTCGGGAATCTGCGGGGTCTTTTCCAGGATTTCGATGACCGGCTTGCGATCTTCCAAGCGCACCGCCATAAACATGCGCGGCATGAGCGGGAAATGAAAGGCGGCGTGGCATTCGTCCCCCTGGCCGAAATAGGCGCGCACGTCCGAAGGCCATTGGTTCGCCTCGGCGAGGAAAAACCTGCCGGAGTAGGATTCATCCAGGCGGCGCCGCAGCGATCTGAGCACTTCGTGCGTCTCGGGAAGGTTTTCGCAGTTCGTGCCCTCGCGCTCCACCAGGTAGGGCACTGCGTCCAGGCGGAACGCATCTACGCCCGCATCCAGCCAGAACTTCATCACCTTCCAGACTTCTTCACGCACGGCAGGATTGTCATAGTTGAGGTCCGGCTGATGGCTGAAAAAGCGGTGCCAGTAATAAGACTTGGAAGCCGGGTCCCACGCCCAATTAGACTGCTCGGTATCCGTGAAGATGATGCGCGCCCCTTGGTACCGTTCGAGCGTATCGCTCCACACATACCAATCACGCCGCGGATTATCGGGCGACCTCCGCGCTTCCTGGAACCACGGATGTTGGTCGGAGGTGTGATTCAAAACCAGCTCGGTGAGCACGCGCATGCCGCGCCGGTGAGCTTCGTCCAAGAAAAGTTTGAAGTCGTCCAGAGTGCCGTAGGAAGGATGCACATTCGTGTAGTCGGCGATATCGTATCCGTCGTCTTTCAGCGGCGATGGATAGAAAGGAAGCAACCACAGGGTATTCACGCCCAGGTCTTCGACATAATCCAGCTTCTCGACCAGACCGCGGAAGTCCCCGATCCCGTCTCCGTTGCTGTCCCTGAACGTCCGGACGTGCACCTCGTACAAGATCGCGTCTTTATACCAAAGAGGATCAGCGCCGTGGGGAAACGTATCTTGAGCCATGGTGGTGCGCTTGAAAGAAGCCGCAGGCTGCGCGTCCACGGCCGCTTCAAGCCTTTCCCTGAAGTAATCGAACTCGTTCTTCCGTCACGCGCCGAGTCGGACCTGGAACAGGTGTGCGGGAACGGCGTAAGGAGCCAGTTTGACGTAATTCCGGGGGCCTTGCCAAACGTAGCGAACTCCGGTCAACAAGTCGTGCACTGTAAAGGGCGCATGCCCGTCCAGGCCGAGCGCGTCCAGATTGAGATCGACCCACCCCGACTGCGTATTATGGGGGTCGAGATTGACAACCACCAGAATCACGTTAGACCGGTTTTCGGTGGCTTTGGAATAGGCGATGAGCTGATCGTTGTCGAGCCTATGGAAGCGAAGGTTGTCATTGCTTTGCAGCGCCGGGTTTTCCCTGCGGGCGCGGTTGACACGCGCAATCAGATCCTTGAGGCTGCCGCCGCGGTCCAAGTCCCAGCGCCGAAGCTCGTATTTTTCTGCATGAAGATATTCCTCCGACCCTGCCTCGCGCGGCTGATTCTCGCAAAGCTCGAAGGCGGGCCCGTAAATGCCGTAGTTCGCGCCCAGTGTCGCGGCCAGCACCAGGCGGATTATAAAGGCGGGCCTGCCGCCGGATTGCAGGTACTCCGTGAGGATGTCCGGCGTATTCGGCCACAGGCTGGGACGGAAGTATTCCCGCATCTCCGTTTGCGTGAGTTCCGTAAAATAGTCCGTCAACTCCGGCTTGGTGTTGCGCCAGGCGAAGTAAGTGTAAGACTGCGTGAAGCCCAACTTGGCCAGGCGCTGCATCACCTTGGGCCGCGTGAATGCTTCGGAAAGAAAGAGAACTTCGGGATAGCGGCTTTTGACTTCCGGGATCAGCCACTCCCAGAATGCAAAGGGCTTCGTATGTGGATTATCAACCCGGAAGATGCGCACGCCCTGATCGATCCAAAAAAGAACGATGCTCTTAAGCTTCTCCCACAAACTTCGCCACTGCCCGGTTTCAAAGTCGAACGGATAGATGTCCTCGTATTTCTTGGGCGGGTTCTCGGCAAACTGCACGCTTCCATCCGGGCGGTGGCGGAACCACTCGGGGTGCTCACGCACGTAAGGATGGTCTGGCGAGCACTGATAGGCAAGGTCCATGGCCACTTCGAGGCCGTGCTCGCTTGCCGTGGCGAGGAAATGTCTAAAATCGTCGAGAGTGCCGAGTTGCGGATGCACGGATTTGTGCCCACCGTCTTCGGCTCCGATGGCCCACGGACTCCCCACATCACTGGGGCCGGCGGCCGGAGCGTTGTTGCTTCCCTTGCGATGCGTGTGGCCGATGGGGTGGATTGGCGGAAGGTAAAGAACGTCAAATCCCATTGCTGCAACATAGGGCAGCCGGGCTTCGCAATCCTTGAACGTGCCATGCCGCCCTGGCTCGCTCCCACACGAGCGGGGAAACATCTCATACCAGGCGCTGAAGCGGGCCTTTTGCCGGTCCACTACCACCAGCAATCTCCGCTCGTAGGAGGCGGCGGCGCTGCGGTCGGGATAGCGTTCGATGAGCATGAGCAACTCCTCACTGACTGCGAGGTCGATAGCGCGACGCAGCTTTACTTCCGGCGGAGTTGCGCCCTGCGACATCACGTCGGCCAAACGAAGAGTTTCAGAGTATTCGCGCAAACGCTCCTGATCCCCCGGTACCCCGGCCGCGCCGGCGCGCCCGGCGGCTTCCGACACCAGAACTGCGCCGATTGCCAAGTCGATAGAAATGTCCTGACTCGCTCGTATTCTGCGGTCGAGATCCTGCTGCCAAGTCTTAAACTTGTCAACCCAGGCTTGCAAGCCGTATTCATAAAGACCCGGCTCGCCCACCGCAAAGGTTCCGGTCCACAGATCGTTGCCCAACTCGCGCATTGGGGCTTCGGTCCACCCGCCATCATTCTCCGCACGGCGGGATCGCAGCACGGCGGTGAGCGCCTCATGCCCGTCGGCGAAAATATCCGCGGTAACGGTGACGGTATCTCCCTCGACACGCTTGACCGGAAAGCGTCCTCCTTCGATTTCCGGATTCACGCGGGTAATCACGACCCGTGGCGGGGCAAGTGCGGCTGCCGGATTTAGCTGGTTTGCCAATGCTTTTCCGGTTTCCTTCGGAAGGGGTCGGAAACACAGTAATGCAGGCTTGCTCTGTTGATGAAGCCTCGGGCTGGGCTGCTGAAATCCTTGTGTATGCCCGGGCCCGAAATGAGAGAGCCACAAAAGGGGATTTTATCTCACCGGGCCGACAGCGGCAACAACCTATTGAGGTTTACAAATTATAGTGACAACATCCGCTGGTGCGGCGCTGTCCCCACCGCGGAAAGACGCCGGGGGGGGGCCCGGCGCGTCAACAAAACGGTGACTTCCATATTCTCC
>NFUN01000084.1 GCA_002197525.1 Acidobacteria subdivision 13 bacterium RH2 MAG17b
CTGCCGCACCAGGTTGCCGCGACCTTCGCTCAGCTTTTTCATGGCTGTGCCATAGCTCTGATCGGCGGCGCGCAAGTTCTTGCCCACCGCCTCCAAATCGCTCACGAATCCCACGAACTTGTCGTAAAGCTCAGCCCCGCGGTCCATCACTTCCTGCACGTTCCGGGCCTGCAACTCCTGCTGCCACAGAACATTGACAATGCGGATCACGTAGAGCAGCGTGGTGGGCCCCACCAGCAAAATCCCCTTCTCATAAGCCTTAGCCCAGAGGTCGCAATCCTTCTGCAGCGCGAGCAGGAACGCAGGCTCCACAGGCACGAACATCACCACGAAATCCGGTGTCTCGACACCCGGCAGCCGACGATAATCCGCCTTGCACAGTCCGTCCACGTGCCCGCGCACGCTAGCCAGGTGCTGTTTGAGGGCCGCGTTGCGCGCGCCATCATCCACAGCGCTCACGAAATCCGTATACGCAGTGAGCGAAACCTTAGAATCGATCACCAGATTGCGACCGCCGGGCAAAAAAACAATTACGTCGGTTCGCACGGATTTGGTTCTCTCCCCATCCTCGCCCGCGACTCCGGAAAATGTCTCCTGGAAGCTGTACTGCTCGCCCTCGCGCATCCCTGCCTTGTCCAACAGATCGCGCAGGATGAACTCGCCCCAGTCGCCCTGCGCCTTGGCCGAACCGCGCAGCGCCGTGGTCAGATTCTCGGCCTTCTCGCTTATCTCCTTGCTCTGAGTGGCCAGCACCCCGATGAGCGTCTCCAGCTTTGTTACCCCGGTCTTGGATTCGCTCTGCGCCTCTTCGACCTTCTTGCGGAAGTCCTCAATCTGCGTCTTCAGCGGGCCGAGTAGCGTTCCCAGCTCCGCCTGGCTACCTGCTGAGAAGCTCTTCGATTTTTCCTCGAGAATGTCACCCGCTAGCAACTTGAACGTCTTCTCCATCTCCTGTTTCAGGCTCGCAAACGAGGCCCGTTCGTCGGCCAGCGATTGCTGGGAAGCCTTCAACTGCTCCTCGGAGCGCGCTTTTTCCTTCTCCATTTCGCGCAGGCCTCGAATCTCCACCTCCTGTTGAGTGTTCCTCAATTCCAGGTCCTTTGCGCGCTGCTCGCTGGCTGCCAGAGCTGCACCCACAGAGGTCCTTCCAAGCCACCAACCGGCCAGCAACGCTACTACAGCCAACCCCACCATCCCCATCGCCGCGACGATATTCATCTGAAATTTGCCTCTGCCTTACTGTAACCTTGCGGGAAGGAGCTGCGGAAATCCAGCCAAATCCATCCGCCCTCGTGCCGAAAACGTTGCCACCGCTTTACACTGGCACAGCCCCTCAGTACACTCGAATTTCGAGCATAAACGCAACCAGGGGAACAGTGTGCCTCCAATCGGGTTTGGCTGTACTCTGAATGAGGTGCCCAAAGAGGGATTGGCGACGCGTGCCTCTCCGCCAGGAGGCGAATCCCTGCCGGTTCGATCTTTGCGCTTCGGAAAAGGTTTTTGGGTCTAAACAGAGTTTTAGGAGAAAGACATGGCCGTTGAAGAAAAAGTGAAGCAGATTATTGTGGAACAGCTGCAGGTCGACGAAGCGGAAGTAACTCCTACAGCATCGTTCCAGGAAGACCTGGGAGCGGACTCGCTGGATGTGGTCGAACTGGTCATGCAGTTTGAAGAGGCGTTCGACCTGGAGATTCCAGACGAGGAAGCCGAAAAAATCAAGACTGTGCAGGATGCTGTCGATTACATCAAGAAGAACGGCAAAGCCGGCAGCTAGACCGGTCCCCCGCAGGTCGACATCGGCGGAAAGAAAGTTTACGCATCCGTCCGGCACAGAACGGATGCACGAGAGGGCTGCTTGCAAGCGAACGGCAACAGAAAAACGAGTCCAGTCTTGAAGCGGCGTGTCGTTGTCACAGGCATAGGCCTTATTTGCGGAGTAGGCAAGACCGCAACCGAGGTATGGAGCAATCTGTTGGCGGGCGAAAGCGGCATGGCGCCCATCACAGCCTTCGATACGACCGGCTTCTCCGTCACCTTCGCGGCGGAAGTGAAGAATTTTGACCCGCATCTTTTCATTGAGAAAAAAGAAGCGCGCAAAATGGGCCGTTTCATCCACTTCGCGCTGGCGGCGGCCCAGGAAGCCCTGGAATCTTCCGGTTTGAGGATTACTCCGAAGAACGCCGAGCGGATTGGCGTCCATATCGGTTCCGGCATCGGAGGTTTCGACATTATTGAGCGCGAGCACAGCGCCATGCTCGCCGGCGGTCCGCGCAAAATCTCTCCATTTTTCATTCCTGCCGCCATCGTGAACCTCGCCGCCGGACAGGTGAGCATCCGCTACGGAGCCAAGGGCCCCAACGAAGCCACGGCGACCGCCTGTACCACCAGCGCGCATTCCATCGGCGATGCCTATCGCATTATCGAACGCGATGACGCCGACGCCATGATTGCCGGAGGATCGGAAGCCGCGATCACTCCCATGGGTGTCGGCGGTTTTGCCGCCATGCGCGCGCTCTCCACCCGCAACGACGATCCCACGCACGCCTGCCGCCCGTTCGACAAAGACCGGGACGGCTTTGTCATCGGCGAAGGCGCGGGAATTTTAATTCTTGAAGAGTTGGAATACGCCAAGGCGCGCGGCGCAAAGATTCTGGCGGAAATTATCGGCTACGGCATGAGCGCGGATGCCTACCACATGTCCAGCATGGCTCCGGAAGGCGAGGGCTGCGCGCGCGCCATGCTGAATGCCATCCGAAGCGCCGGCATTCAGCCCGCTCAGATCGACTACGTGAACGCCCACGCCACTTCCACGCAGTTGGGCGATGCGCTGGAGTCGACCGCCATCGCCAATGTATTCGGCGATCACGCCACCAGCCACAAGCTCAAGATCAGCTCCACCAAATCGATGACCGGGCACCTGCTGGGCGGCGCCGGCGGTCTGGAAGCCGGAATCACGGTCATCGCGATGCAGCAAGGCATGCTGCCGCCAACCATGAACATCGTCGATCCCGACCCGGCC
>NFUN01000085.1 GCA_002197525.1 Acidobacteria subdivision 13 bacterium RH2 MAG17b
CTGTCAAGCGAGGCAGCGAGAAGTTTTCTGATCCGGAAACGCTTGCGCCTTCATCGTTCCGCCAACGCTCTCCGCGCGAACCGAAGTCCAAGCCTGATATAGTAAAAGAAGGAAGCCCGCGCAAGATGCTCCGCGTCTTGATTGCGTGACGGACTCCGGACGCATCTATGATTCAACTCTCTTCAGCCGGAAAGCACTTCGGCTCCAAAACCCTTTTTGAAGGTCTCGACTGGCTCGTGACCCCTGGGCAGCGTGTGGGGCTGGTGGGCGGAAACGGAACCGGCAAATCGACCTTGCTGAAGGTGCTGGCGGGCATCGAGCCCCTGGACGATGGATCGCTTTCCGCCGCCAAGGGGATTACCACCGGTTATCTTCCCCAGGATGGCCTCTCGCTCTCCGGCCGCACGGTGCTCGAAGAGTGCCTCTCCGTCTTCGAGCGTTTGCTGGAAATGGAAAAGGAGATGGAAGCGCTCACGCATCAGATGGCGGAAACTGATCCGGAGAGTGATGAATACGAGCGAATCACGGAGCGCTACCACCGGATCGAAACCGAATTCCACGGCCGCGACGGCTACTCACTGGAGGCGCAGGCTGGCGCGGTGCTGAACGGCCTGGGGTTTTCGCGCGAGGACCTGAGCCGTCCTACGCAAGAGTTTTCCGGCGGCTGGCAGATGCGCCTGGCGCTGGCCAAGCTGCTGCTGATCAAGCCCAATCTGTTGCTGCTCGATGAGCCTACCAACCACCTGGATCTTGAGGCGCGCAACTGGCTGGAGCAGTACCTGAAGGATTATCCCTTCGCCTTCGTCCTGGTCTCTCACGACCGCTATTTTCTGGACGTCACGGTGAATAAGATCCTTGAAATCTGGAACCGCCGCGCCTATTTTTATAGCGGAAACTACGACCACTATCTCACCCAGAAAGCCGAACGCCGAGCCCAGCTTGAGGCGGCCTACCGCAACCAGCGGGAGCGGATCGGTCACCTTGAAACCTTCATCAACCGCTTCCGCTACCAGGCCACCAAAGCCAGGCAGGTGCAGAGCCGGATCAAAGAACTTGAAAAGATCGAAAAAATCGAATTGCCCGCCGGGGAGAAGACCATTCACTTTTCGTTTCCCCAGCCTCCGGCAAGCGGGCGCATGGTGGTTGAGTTTCGCAGCGTCGCCAAGAGCTATGGCGCGAAGCGCGTGTTCGAAAATGCGAGCTTCGTCATCAACCGCGGGGACCGCGTGGGCCTGGTGGGCGTGAACGGCGCCGGGAAGTCCACGCTCATCAAACTGCTGGCGGGCGCGGAAACGGCGACGTCCGGTGAATGCCGCCTGGGACACAACGTGGAAGTGGACTATTTCGCGCAGGACCAGTACAAGGCGCTCGACCCGAACGCCCGCCTGATCGATGATCTGGCGAGCGTCGCGCCCGCCGCCCTCAGCGGCCAGACGCAACTGCGCACGCTGCTCGGCAGCTTCCTGTTTTCGGATGATGAAGTCTTCAAGCGCATCGGCGTGCTCTCCGGTGGTGAGCGCAACCGCTATGCGCTTACGCGCATGTTGCTGCGGCCTCCGAATTTCCTGCTGCTCGACGAACCCACCAATCACCTGGACCTGCGCGCCAAGGATGTGCTGCTTGAAGCGCTTGAGAAATTCAGCGGAACGGTGGTGTTCGTCTCGCACGACCGGTACTTTATCGACAAGCTGGCCACGCGCATTTTCCAGATCGAAGGAGGCGAGCTGCACGATTATCCGGGCAATTACGAAGACTATCTGTGGCAAAAAGAGCGTGGCTCGGCCGGCCAGGCGGATTCAAGTGGGGATTCGCGGCGCGCGCAAGGAGCCGCGGCGATCGGGAAACGTGAAGAGCCGCACCCCAAGAAGCTCAATCCGATTCTGATACGGCAAATGCAGGCTCGCCGCGGTGAGTTGGAGGAAGAGATCGCCCGCTGTGAAGCCGAAATCACCACTTGCGAGCTGGATCGCGCGAACTTCAAGAGCGCGGAGGAATCCATTCGCCTTGCCAAGCTCATTGATGAACGCCGCGCCCGGCTGGAAGAAATGACGAAAGAGTGGGAGCAGATTGCGGCTGCCCTTGAACAGCCGGGAAAAGTGGTTGTGGCCGATCGGTCGTAGCCCAAATGAATCCTTAACGTCATTAATCTCTCTATCGAAGGATTGGCGATCCGGCTGGAACCTTCCTGTAAATCCTCGCTCCAAATAACGATCAAAACCCGCCCCACAACGTTGCCCTTACCCTTCGAGTAGCTAAGCTGGCAGGTTGCCGGAAAAACGCGTACGGCCGCCACCTCGCCCCAGCCCCTCTCCTCCTGAAAAGGGGGAGAGGGTGTCGCGCGTAGCGGGATGGGTGAGGGGGCCATACCGCGGCGGTCGGAGGCGGAGCTAAGGTAGTTTGTCGTAGCGGCCTTTGCGTCCAAAGAAAATCAA
Organism: Acidobacteria subdivision 13 bacterium RH2 MAG17b; assembly: GCA_002197525.1. Classification (GTDB taxonomy): domain Bacteria; phylum Acidobacteriota; class Terriglobia; order UBA7540; family UBA7540; genus RH2-MAG17b. The sequence continues at coordinate 2,433 of NFUN01000085.1, forward strand.
CTCGGTAGGATTCCGGCTGCCGGATTCCGCACAGCGAGCGGCAAAGCCTAGAACACTTCGCAAAAGGCAGTAAATGGGCGATATCCGCACACTATGTCGATAATCGCGTTGACAACGCGGCGCGCCCTTGCAAGAATTCCTCTGTTTGTTCTTGGGATCAACCGTGGGTGGCGCAGTCGCGCGGCCCACGGAAGCGTGAAGAGTCTGTGTGCCAACTGCCGTTTTTGAGTTGTAGCGGCGCTCTATGAGCGCCGAAACACTTGAAAAATAAAGACCGGCGGTCACAGACCGCCGCTACAGCCGCAGTTTTCACACAGACTCTGAAGGCCGGGGACTGATGGATTGGGGAGTGCGTTGAGCGAACAAGCCTATATTTGCGATGCGATCAGGACGCCCATCGGGCGCTACGGTGGAACGCTCGCTGCCGTTCGCACGGATGATTTGGCAGCAATTCCGATCAAGGCGCTCATCGAACGCCATCCGAAGGCGGACTGGGGGGCGCTGGATGATGTTATCTATGGATGCGCAAACCAGGCGGGTGAGGACAACCGCAACGTTGCCCGGATGGCGCTGCTCCTCGCGGGTCTGCCCCAGGAGGTGCCGGGCGCGACCGTGAACCGGCTTTGCGGTTCGAGCATGGAGGCGGTCGCCGTAGCGGCTCGCGCTATCAAGAGCGGCGAAGCTTCATTCTTGATTGCTGGCGGCGTGGAAAGCATGTCCAGGGCGCCGTTTGTGATGGGCAAGGCGGTTACCCCATTTTCGCGCAGTATGAAGATCGAAGACACAACCATCGGCTGGCGGTTTGTTAACCCGCTCATGAAGGAGCGGTACGGCGTGGATTCCATGCCGGAGACTGCTGAGATCGTTGCGGAGGAATTCCATATTTCGCGTGCAGACCAGGATGCGTTCGCACTCAGAAGCCAGCAGCGAGCCGCACTCGCGATGCGAAACGGACATCTCGCCGAAGAAATCGTTCCGGTCTTGATTCCTAAGAAGGGCGGAGAGCAGGTTCATTTCACCCAAGATGAGCACCCGCGTCCGGACACGACGCTCGAAGCGCTTTCGAAGCTTAAGGGCGTGGTGAAACCCGGCGGCACGGTAACGGCAGGCAATGCCTCGGGGGTGAATGACGGGGCATGCGCACTACTTCTTGCCTCTGAGTCGGCGGCGCGGCGGCACGGTCTCACGCCCAAAGCGCGCGTTGTGGCTGCGGCTTCAGCCGGGGTGGCGCCGCGCATCATGGGTGTTGGCCCTGTGCCGGCTACGCGAGCAGTTTTGGCTAAGGCGAACCTCACGCTCGCAGACATGGATGTGATCGAGCTGAATGAGGCCTTCGCATCGCAAGCGCTGGCCGTGCTGCGCGAGCTGGGCATCGCCGATGACGCCGCGCACGTTAACCCGAATGGCGGAGCGATAGCGCTCGGCCACCCTTTAGGCGCAAGCGGAGGCCGGATTGTGACGGCGGCGGCGCGCCAATTGCAGCGCAGCCGTGGCCGTTACGCGCTCTGCACCATGTGCATCGGTGTTGGGCAAGGCATAGCCGTCATTTTGGAGCGGGTGTAGGCGGCGTGGCCTATGGGGGGGCGTGACTAAAGTACTGCAATTCGCAATTACGATGACGTATTCTTCCCCCTCACCCACCCCGCTACGCGGGGCACCCTCTCCCCCCGGTTGGGGAGAGAGGGGATGGGATGAGGGGGGCGGAAAGCTTGACTCATTTGGCGCATGTTTGGCAGACCAAAGTTGTAGCGCCGGGTTTTATGCCCGGCACCGCCACTCTAAAGGCGCTACAGATAAACGCATTTTTCGGACACTAGGGAATTTTCAGGATGAGGTAACCGCTTGATGGATGGGACTAGGCAACTAACCGGCGTCACGCCATACCGGCGCCACGAACCCGGCAGCCAGCCAAAGGCCCTATACGAGCCTTATCGCGCCACGATTCGCCGTGCGCCATCCAAGCCGCTAATCTTGCTGCCGCACACGCTGTCCGAAATAACTGGGCCGGTCTATGGGCATGACGGCATCAGCGAGACGGACAACGATCTTACCCGCCAGAACGCGGGGGAGCCGCTGGGCGAACGGATTATCGTGACCGGGCGCGTGCTTGACGATAGCGGCCGCCCGGCGTCCCACGCCCTGATCGAGATCTGGCAGGCCAATGCCGCGGGCCGTTACTTTCACGCGAAAGATGACCACCCTGCGCCGCTCGACCCTAACTTTACTGGCGCTGGCCGCACGTTGACCGATTCAAACGGATTCTATCGTTTTGTGACCGTAAAGCCGGGAGCGTATCCGTGGCGCAACCATGAGAACGCCTGGCGGCCCGCCCACATCCACTTTTCAGTTTTCGGGCCAGCCGTCGCTACGCGTCTGGTAACGCAGATGTACTTTCCCGGCGACCCGCTTTTCGCCTTTGATCCAATTTTTCAATCGATCCCGGATGAGAGGGCAAGGCAGCGTTTGATCGCCAAGTTTGACCTCGACGTCACGAGGCCGGAGTGGGCGCTTGGCTATCGCTTCGACATCATTCTGCGCGGCCGTGAGGAGACACCGTTTGAAACGTGAGATGGATTTGACTCCAATTCCCTCGCAAACCGTCGGCCCATACTTTCACCTTGGCCTGACTACGGGCAGATTTAGCGGATGCCTAGCTGGTCCTGAAGCGAAAGGGGAGCGCATATTGCTCAAGTGCCGCGTACTCGATGGCGATGGTGCGCCGGTCAACGACGCACTGATCGAAGTGTGGCAAGCGAACGCCAACGGCAAGTATTACCACCCCGAGGACACTCAGGAAAAGCCGGCGGACCCTGCGTTTTGCGGATTCGGGCGCATGGCCACGGCAGAGGACGGAAGCTGCTCTTTCGAGACGATCAAGCCGGGCCGGGTGCCCGGCAACGGTAACGCATTGCAAGCGCCCCATCTGAATATCTCGGTTTTCGCCCGTGGCGTTCTGAAACGCCTGGCGACGCGCGTCTACTTTGCGGGAGACCCAGGCAACGAAGAAGACCCTGTGCTTGCCTTGGCGCCCGAAGAGCGCCGGGGTACGCTTCTCGCGCAGCCCGATCCAACTCATCCTGGTGTTTGGCAATTCGACATCCATTTGTGCGGCGAGCGCGAGACGGTATTTTTTGATGTCTAAGTGCTGCCTCTCATAAGTACGGTGGCGTATTCGAAGATTCCGCCCTCGCCCCATTGGGGGAGAGAGTCTGTGTGACAACTGCTGCTGTAGCGGCGGTCTGTGACCGCCGGTCTTTATTTTTCAAGTGCTTCGGCGATCATAGATCGCCGCTACAACTCAAAAACGGCAGTTGTCACACAGAC
>NFUN01000086.1 GCA_002197525.1 Acidobacteria subdivision 13 bacterium RH2 MAG17b
CATCAAGCCTTGGGCTATCTCACTCCCCAGCAGTTCTTGGCTCAATCCTCATCTCCTCGAAAGGAACCTGAGTGTCACTAATCTACTGGACGAGTACAGAGGCTTTACCCGGTCAAAGCGCCTATTTATACTGAAAGGCTGGTTCTCGCTTCGTGGAACTTCTCGCAGGTATGCACGTTGTTCTCGAAGGTTGCGGCTTTTCGTTGTCCGGCGGGTAAAAGCCGCGGAGTTAGAGAACAACTCCGCACTCCGCGAGCGGACGAAGTTTTTCGACTCTCAACTCATCAAGGAGATGCCATGCGCAAGATTGTTCGCACGCAGGACGCGCCGAAGCCCCGCGGGATTTATTCCCAGGCAATCGTCACCGATGGATTCGTTTTCGTTTCCGGACAGGTGCCGGTGAATCCCGCGACTGACGAGCTCGAACTCGGCGATATCAAGTCGCAGGTCCGGCGCACGCTGAGAAACATCGAACTGGTCTTGGAGGCCGCGGGCAGTTCCCTGCGGCACGTGGTGCGGCTGGGCGTGTTTCTTGCCGACCTTAACGATTTTGCCGCCATGAACGAAGTGTTTCAGGAGTTTTTCCCGGATAATCCGCCCGCACGGACGACCGTCGGATCGCAGCTTCCGAAAGTAAAGGTGGAAATCGATTGCATCGCGCGCGTGCGGGAAAATCGCCTCAAGCAAGGCAAGCCCAGGGCATGATCCGCAGGCGCGAGCGTTCCCTGCTCCGCCTTGGTTTTGATTTTGGCTTCGCCTCCTTGCTATGCTAGAAACTGGTAGTGACAGGCTTTATATCATTTGCCGGCTTGGACGGGCGGGGCTTGAGCCCCGCCGTCGCGGCTCCCTCAACCCTACGCCCTCTCCCTATGGGAAAGGGGAAACCGCGAAGCGGTGGGTGAGGGCCTCTGGCGATTAGGAGTAAATGATGCGCGTGGCTTTGGGAGTTACAGGAGGCATCGCGGCCTACAAGGCCGCCGAACTCGTGCGCCTGCTCCAGGACCGTGGCATCCAAGTGCAGGTGATCATGACCGCGTCGGCGCGCGAGTTCATCGCCCCGCTCACTTTCGCCGCCCTGTCCGGGCAAAAGGTGATCACCGGTTTGTTTGAGTCCGCCGAAGGCTCCGCCAGCGCAGAAAGCGGTATCGAACACATCACCGTGGCGCAGAGCATCGACGCCTTGGTGATCGCGCCAGCCACAGCGGACGTGCTTGCCAAGTTGGCGCACGGCATGGCTGATGACTTTCTTACCACGACGGCGCTCGCCACCAAGGCGCCGCTGATCATCGCACCGGCCATGAACGTGAATATGTGGGAGCATGCCGCCACGCAGGCCAACCTCGCCGTGCTGCGCGAGCGCGGAGTGCGAATCGTGGACCCGGAAGCCGGAGAGCTCGCCTGCGGCATGACCGGATCGGGACGGCTCGCCGGGGTTGAGGCCATCGCTCAAGCTGTTTGCTCCACCTTAGGCCTACGCGACGATCTGCGCGAAGAAACGGTTCTGGTGACGGCCGGACCCACGCTCGAACCCATCGACCCGGTGCGCCATCTCAGCAATCGTTCTAGCGGCAAGATGGGATATGCGCTCGCGGAGGCCAGCCGGCGGCGCGGCGCGCGCGTCGTGCTGATTAGCGGCCCGACTCGCCTTGATCCGCCCGAAGGCATGCTCTTTGAGCGGATTCAGACGGCGGACGAAATGGCGGAAGCCGTGCTCAAGCGTCTGGGCGAGGCGAGCGTCGTGCTGATGGCCGCGGCCGTGGGGGATTATCAGGCTGAATCCGTGACGGCGGGGAAGATCAAGAAACACAACGGCAGCCTGACGCTCCGGCTGAAGCCCACGCGGGATATCCTCTCGGAAATTGCCACGTGCCGCCGCCCTGGACAACTGGTGGTTGGGTTTGCCGCGGAAACCGAGCGCCTGCTCGAAAATGCTGAGCAGAAGCTGCGCGCCAAAAACCTCGATTTCATCGTTGCGAACGACGTCACTCAGCAAGGCGCGGGCTTTGACGTGGACACGAACATCGTGACGCTGCTGTTCCCGGACGGCCGCCGGAAGCCGCTCGAAAAGATGAGCAAATTTGAGGTGGCCAGCCGCATTCTGGACGAAGTGGTGGAGCTGCGCAAGGCCCGATGAGAACCTTCACGACACGGCTACAAAAAGCTGCCTGCGCTTGGCGCGGCCACGGCGTGCAACAGGCAGAGGATCGTTGCTCATGAATCCCGATCTCGCGCGGCAGTTGAACGATTGGCTGCAATTCTTCCGCGACATCGGTGTTGAAGACTTCTACCGCCGCACGCCTCTCGAGCCAGAAGCGGCTCCCGCACCTGCAATCGCTACCGCGCCCGGCGCTGCCCCCTCAGAACCGCCCAGCAATTTATCCAGCCCTCTTGGAGCGCAACCCTTGAACCTCTTTGAATCACCGCCCGAGCCGGTTCGCGAGCACGAAACGCTGGAGGACGTTCGCAACGATCTCGGTGACTGCCAGCGCTGCAAGCTGTCGAAAGGCCGCAAACACATCGTCTTCGGCCAGGGTAATCCCCACGCTGAGGTTGTATTCGTCGGCGAAGGGCCGGGAGCGGATGAAGACGAGCAGGGATTGCCTTTTGTGGGACGCGCGGGCCAACTCTTGAACCGCATGTTGCAGTTGGTTCAGATCAAGCGCGAAGACGTCTACATCTGCAACGTCGTCAAGTGCCGCCCCCCAGGGAACCGCACGCCCGAGACGGATGAGATCGCAGCCTGCTCGCCTTTCCTGCTGCGGCAAATCGAAGCGATTCATCCGCGCCTGATTTGCTGCCTGGGCGCTCCTGCGGCCCGCACAGTGCTCGGAATCAAGGAAGGCATCACCAAGATTCACGGCCGATTCTTCGATTATGCCGGAATAAAGGCCCTGGCCACCGTGCATCCCGCCTACGTGCTGCGCAGCCCGCGAGAAGAAGTTATTCTGCGCGAAGATTTCGAAAAAATACGGGAGTTCTTAAAATCCGGCTAGTCGCCGCAAATACACGCGTCAGGCTATTCCTGGGCGGGTACGACATCCCTCTCAAACCTTCCCTCAGACCCGTCGTATACAAGTGATCGGAATCGAGGCAGATTGTGGTATTTATGCCACAATCCGGCTACATAGCGCTCTGTAAAAACCTAATTAACTTATTGATAATAAATAGGTTGATATGTAACATGAGTTTGGAATATAAAGTGCTCCTAGCTAACCTCTATGCCTTCGCAGACTATAGAAAAGCAGCATACTCTAGCCGGTCAAATCAAAGCGGGCGGAGTTGGCTTGCATACAGGCGTCGCCGTCAATTTAGTTCTCAACCCGGCGCCGGCCAACACCGGCATTGTTTTCAGACGCACTGACCTTGAGGGGTTTCCCATCACGGCCCGCGCCCAAGCTGTGGCCCGCGTCAGCTATGCCACCAGCCTGATGCGCAAAGGCGTGCTGATTTCGACCACCGAGCATTTGCTCTCCGCGCTGGCGGCGCTCGGCGTGGATAATGTCTATGCCGAATTGGACAATCTCGAAGTCCCGATCATAGATGGCAGTGCGCTCCCGTTTGCCCGCGAGATTATGAAAGTGGGTTTGAAGCAGCAGAAGGCGCACCGCCGGTATCTTCAGGTCGTTGAGCCGGTTGAGATTCAGGAGGGAAGCAAGCGAATCGCAGTGTACCCGTCAGAGCGTTTTCGCGTTACCTGCAGCATCGATTTTCCGCATCCGCGGATTGGAAGGCAGACTTTGAATTGGAGATCCGATTCGCGCGATTACATTGAGCAGATCGCTCCTGCCCGCACGTTCGGTTTCATGGACGAGATTGAACAACTACGCGCGGCGGGCTTGGTGCGGGGCGGGTCGCTCGAAAACGCCGTAGTGCTCTCGAAGGACGCGGTGCTCAACCCCGAAGGGCTGCGGTTTGCGGACGAATTCTGCCGTCACAAAGCTCTGGATTTGATCGGAGATTTAGCCTTGCTTGGTTATCCTCTCATTGGCCATGTAGTGGCGCATCGTGCTGGCCACGCTCTGCATTACACGCTGGTTTCTCGCCTGCTTCAGGAAAAGAAGACCTGGCGATTGGTTGACTCCTCCGCAATCCAGCCGCGGACTTCAGCCGGTTACCGCCCCGCAGCCGTGCTGGATGCGGAAGCTCCCGATGCCATCTCATCTCTGGCGGGTTTCGCCACAAAATAGGCCGTATTAATCCCGATTGAACTCATCTGAATTCGGCAGAGCGTTCAGCGCCCGCCCCGGCTCCAGTCCGTGTGGAAGACGCCCTCGCGGTCCGTCCTCCGGTAAGTATGCGCCCCAAAGCAATCGCGCAGCGCCTGAAGCAAATTTGCCGGAAGGCGAGCCTGCCGGACCCCGTCCAGATACGCCAGCGACGCGCTCAGAGCCGGGAAAGAAACGCCCAGATCGACGGCCAGCTTTACCGTGGCGCGCAGGCTGCCTGAGTTTTCCTGAACGGCGCGGCTGAAATAGGAATCGAGCAGCAGATTTTTGAGCGACGGCTGGGATCGAAACGCCGCTGCGATGGGATCGAGCATCTTGGACCGGATGATGCACCCTCCTTTCCAGATTCGCGCCACCTCCGGCAGCTTCAAATTGTATTGGTACTCCGCCGAGGCCACGCGAAGCTGCTCGAAGCCTTGCGCGTAGCAAATCACCATAGCAAGTCCCAGCGCCCGCCGCGCGTCTTCAATCAGCCGCTTGGCATCGCCGGAAAACTTGCCGTCCGGCCCTTTGAGGACCGAGGCGGCGGCCACGCGCTCCTCCTTTTGGGCTGTAAGGATACGGGTGGAAACGGCCATCGAGAGGGTCGGAACCGCCACGCCCAGATCCAGTGCATCCTGCACCGTCCACTTGCCCGTCCCTTTTTGCTCAGCTTCGTCCAGGATCAGATCGACCAGCGGCTTTTGCGTTTCAGGATCGACCTTGTCCAGTACGAGCGCCGTAATCTCGACGAGGAAGGAATTCAACTCGGCGTCATTCCATGCGGCAAAAATATCTCGCAGTTGCGCGGCGCTCAGTCCCAGGGCGCCCTTCAAGAGGTCATAAACCTCGCAGATCGCCTGCATAATGCCGTACTCGATACCGTTGTGAACCATCTTGACGTAATGACCGGCGCCTCCGGGCCCGAGATAGGTGCAACACGCGCCATCCTCGGTCTGCGCCGCCATTCGGGTAAGCACCGCCTCTAGATGGCGATAGGATTCCTCGCGCCCTCCGGGCATCAAGCTGGGGCCGTGCAGCGCTCCTTCTTCGCCGCCGCTCACTCCCATGCCGAAGAACCGTAATCCTGCCGAGTCCAGGTCTTTCGCCCGGCGTTCGGTGTCCTTGAAGTAGGAATTCCCACCGTCAATTACGATATCCTCGCGGCTCAGAAACGGCCGCAGGTCGCGAAGCACGCTATCCACCGGCGCTCCCGCCGGCACCATCATCAGGATGCGCCGGGGAGTTTCCAAATCAGCAACGAACTCCTTCAAGCTTCGCGCCGCAACCAGCTTCTTGCCTCGCGCCAGAGATTCAAACTGGTTTACCTTATCCAAACTCACGTCGAAGCCCGCAGCGGAAAAGCCTTTGCTCTCCGCATTAAGCGCCAGATTGCTCCCCATCACGCCTAACCCGATCACGCCGAGATGTTGTTGGCTCATCATGGCTCCCTTCACATCGAATTTTTCTTGACTCCTACCAGCATAGCAAAACATCGATTCTTTAGAGGCGGTGAACAGGCGATACGGTTCAAAACCGCCTCGTAATCCGTCAGCTTGTCCCTCTCAGTGCGGAGAGGTATATAATGACTTTGGGTTTGCACAGAATCCCAAGAATCCGCCGCGTTGGCCAAGAGGCCAAGGGCAACCGATCTTCGACGAGTTGCTTCCTAAACTGTGCGATGTCGGAATTCCACACTTTACCCCCGCGCGATGGCCCTGCCACGCTTCACCGGGATAATCCCTTCCGTTCCTGGAGTCTGGAGGAAGGCGAGCGTGAGGCCGGGCACGGTTGCAACGTTAGGCCAGGTGATGGCCGGGACTACAACAGGCGCAAGCCAGCGCGCCGCTGAATTTGCTAACTCGGAGGACCACACGGGTGCCAGGCAAAATGACGACTTCCGCAGGGCAAGAAGCAGTTTCCACGAGCGAGCTCGACCAGCTCTGCATCAATACCATCCGCTGCCTCGCCATGGATGCGGTGCAGAAGGCGAATTCGGGACACCCCGGATTGCCGATGGGCGCTGCGGCGATGGCCTACGTCCTCTGGAACAAGTTTCTGCGATATCATCCGCGTAGTCCTCACTGGCCTAACCGGGACCGCTTTGTGCTTTCGGCGGGCCACGGATCCATGTTGCTATACACATTACTGCACCTAACCGGCTACGACCTTTCATTAGACGACATCAAGCAATTTCGCCAATGGGGAAGCAAGACTCCTGGCCATCCGGAGTATGGGTTAACCCCAGGCGTCGAAACCACGACAGGACCGCTGGGTCAGGGTTTCGGCACTGCCGTTGGCATGGCCATGGCCGCCAAACATGTTGCCGCCTATTTCAACCGCGCTGATCACAACCTGGTGGATTACCGGATTTATGCTTTGGTGAGCGACGGGGATCTGATGGAAGGCATTTCTTCAGAGGCCGCTTCACTGGCCGGGCATTTGGGTCTGGACAATCTGGTTTATCTCTACGACAACAATCACGTCTCACTTGAAGGCCCGACGGAGACTACCTTCACTGAGGACGTCGGCAAGCGATTCGAGTCCTACGGGTGGTTTGTACAGAACCTTCCGGACGGAAATGACCTGGAAGCCGTAGAAAACGCCTTGCGCGCCACCCAGACTGAAAAGGAACGGCCCTCGATCATCATTGCTCGCACGCATATTGGCTATGGCAGTCCCCACAAACAGGATACTTACCTGGCCCACGGCAGCCCTCTAGGCGAAGACGAAGTCAAGCTGACCAAGCAAAACCTTGGTTGGCCCGTGGAGCCGTCCTTTTACATTCCTGCGCCGGCCCTCGCGCACTTCCGCGAAGCCATCGAGCGTGGCGCGAAGCTTGAAGAGGATTGGAGCCGGCAACTGGCGACTTACCAGCGAACCTACCCGCGGCTCGCCGCCGAGTGGGACCGTTACGTGCGTGGAGAAATCCCTGAAGACTGGAAGAACAAAGTCCCGGTATTCAAGCCGGCGGATGGCCCCATGGCCACGCGCCAAGCCTCTGGCAAGGTGCTGAACGCCATCGCATCCACCCTCCCTACGCTGACCGGCGGCTCCGCGGACCTCAATCCTTCAACGGACACGTACCTCAAGAACATGGGCGATTTTCAGAAGGGCAGCTTCGGCGGCCGCAATATCCACTTCGGAGTACGGGAGCACGCAATGGGGGCTGCGGTGAACGGCATGGCCTTGAGCGGGCTGCTGGCTTACGGGGCGACATTCTTTAATTTCTCCGATTACATGCGGCCTGCCATCCGGCTTGCGGCGCTCATGCGGGCGCACTCCATCTTTGTCTACACTCACGACAGCGTTTTTCTGGGAGAGGATGGCCCTACCCACCAGCCGATTGAGCAAATCCCCTCGCTACGCGCCATGCCGAATCTCTGCCTCATCCGCCCCGGCGATGCCAACGAAACTGCCGTGGCGTGGCGGGTGGCGATTGAACATCGAGACGGCCCTGTCGCTCTCGTCCTTACGCGGCAGGGTTTGCCCGTGCTCGACCGCTCGAAGTACGCCTCCGCCGACGGATTGGCGCAAGGCGCTTACGTGCTAGCGGACGCCCCCGGCAAAACCCCTGGCATTCTCTTCATCGCTTCGGGATCAGAGCTGCCCCTGGCGGTCGAAGTCTTTGAGCAATTCAAATCTGAAGGCGTGGCCGCCCGCGTGGTGAGCATGCCGAGCTGGGATCTGTTTGAAAAGCAGCCCGCCAGCTATCGCCAAGCAGTCCTTCCCGCGCACTTCACGGCGCGGCTCGCGGTCGAAGCAGCTTCGCCGTTCGGCTGGGAGCGCTATGTGGGACCACATGGAGCCGTGATCGGCATGACTCGCTTCGGAGCCTCGGCGCCCGCAAAGATTCTGGCGGAGCAATTCGGATTCACCCGTGATCAAGTGGTCACCAAAGCCCGGGAGTTACTCCGGGGTTAGAGGAATCCTCTGCCTTGGTTATACAAATCGAGCCTCAAAGACCGCTGGCCCGGTTTTCGCTTCGCGATCCTTCGATAAGGGAGCACCAGTTCCATGGCTGAGCCGAACGTCCTGAGCGCGCTTCACACCCATGAGCCAGGCGGACATCGCATTCCGGAGCCTTGCGCGATGGTGATTTTTGGCGCTTCGGGAGACTTGATGGAACGCAAGCTGGTTCCCGCTCTCTATTACTTGTCGCGCGCACACCTGCTCCCGGACGGCTTTTCCGTGATCGGCTGCGCCAAAACTCCCTATACCAACGATACCTTCCGAGACAAGATGCAGCAGGCCGTTAAGAAATATTTGAATGTCTCCAGCTCCGACAACGAGATTTTGGACGCCTTCACGCGCGACATTCATTACATCGCGGACGACTTCGGCGATCCTGCCGCCTACACTCAGCTTAAGGAATTGCTGGACCAACTGGACCGTGAGCGCGGAACCAACGGCAACCGTCTGTTCTACCTGGCCACGCCCCCGAGCTTCTTTCCGGTCATCGTCAGCCACCTCGGGATGGCGGGTCTCGCGAAGCCGAAAGACGAGGGGAAAAGCTGGACTCATATCGTCATCGAAAAGCCGTTTGGGCGGGATCTTGCTTCCGCCCGCGAGTTGAACAACATGGTCACTTCTGTTTTCCAGGAAGATCAGGTTTACCGGATCGACCATTATCTTGGCAAGGAGACGGTGCAAAACCTCTTGGTCTTCCGCTTCGGAAACGGAATCTTCGAGCCTTTCTGGAATCGCCGGTACATCGACCACGTGCAGATCACGGTAGCGGAAGAGATTGGAGTGGAAAACCGGAGTTCCTATTACGAAGAGACCGGACTGGTGCGGGACATGATTCAGAACCACGTCCTCTCCCTGCTGAGCCTCATCACCATGGAGCCGCCTGCTATTTTTGACGCCACGGCGGTGCGCGACGAGAAGGCCAAAGTCATGCGCGCCTTTCGGCCCATACCCCTTGATCACCTCAGCGAATACACAGTACGCGGACAGTACGTGGAGGGCTGGCCCGATGGTCAAAGGATGCCGGCGTACCGCGCCGAACCCAAGGTCTCCCCGCAATCTACCACTGAAACGTTTGCGGCGTTCAAACTCTACATCGACAATTGGCGTTGGGCCGACGTCCCTTTTTACTTGCGTTCCGGAAAGCGCCTGCCCAAGCGCGTCTCGGAAATCTCCATCAAATTCCGGCGCGCGCCTCACTTGCTGTTCAAAGGCACCAGCACGACCTCGATTGAGCCCAATATACTCTCCATCCACATACAGCCGGACGAAGGCATGTCCTTGATGTTCAACGCCAAGATTCCCGGCACCAGCATGCAAATCCGCCCCGTTACCATGAAGTTCCGCTATGAAGACGCTTTCGGCCAGGCGCCGCCCACCACCGCTTACGAGACCCTGCTGCTCGACTGCATGTTGGGCGACGCCATGCTGTTTACACGTAGCGATTTCGTCGACCTCGCATGGGAGTTACTTACGCCGCTGCTCAACCGCTGGCACGAAGACGGAAAGAAGGGCCTTTCCTTCTATGAGGCCGGAACCTGGGGACCGCCCGAGGCAGACGCTTTCATAGAGCGCGATGGGCGCAAGTGGCAGGACCTCTGAGCGCTGGCGCTAAGCCATTGGACGTTTCCTATGCCTGCACTGGAAATACGCGTGTTCAAGGACATCGAAACGCTCAGCCGCGCCGCGGCCGCCGAGTTCACCGCGCTTGCCGCGCAGGCTAAGCCGCAACGAAAGCCTTTCGCAGCCGCGCTCTCCGGCGGTCCCACGCCGAAGCGATTCTACGAGTTGCTGGCCACGCCGGAGTTTTCAGGCAAAATCCCCTGGCCGCGCGTGCATCTGTTCCAAGTGGACGAGCGGTGCGTCCCGCCGGACGACGTCGAGAGCAATTACCGGATGATGCGCCAAGCCATGATCGAGCGTATCCCGCTTCCCGCCGCAAATTTTCACCGTATGCCAGCCGAGCAACCGGACCATGAAGGGGCAGCGCGGCGCTACGAATCCGAGCTGCGCGAAACGCTCGGCGCCCCGCCGCCCGCTTGGCCGTCCTTCGATCTTGTCTATCTCGGCCTCGGCGATGACGGCCACACGGCGTCGCTTTTTCCTGGCACCGCGGCGCTCGAAGAGCGCGAGCGCGCCGTCTGCCCCAACTACGTTGAAAAACTGAAAATGTTCCGCCTAACCCTGACCCTGCCTGTGCTCAACGCTGCCCAGAAGGTGATCTTTCTAGTGGCAGGTGTGGGAAAAGCGGAAACGCTTCGCCAGATACTGCGCCCGCCGGCAGCCTGGCCCCGGCTTCCGGCGCAGCGAATCCAGCCTGTGCAAGGTACGGTAAGTTGGTATTTGGATGAAGCCGCGGCCCGGCTACTTTGAGAATCTCATGATAAAAATTGCGCCCTCCATACTCTCAGCCGATTTCATGCGCCTTGGCGAGCAGGTTCTGGAAGCAGAGGCGGCCGGAGTCGATCGCGTTCAAATTGACGTGATGGACGGACGATTTGTCCCCAACATCACCTTTGGCGCAGTGGCCATCGAGTGCCTGCGCCCTCTCACACATATTCAGCTCGAAGCCCATCTCATGGTCACGCCCCCGGAGGACTTCATCGACCGCATCGCCCAGGCGGGAGCGGACACGATCATAGTTCACCAGGAGGCCACGCCTCATCTGCACCGCGCCTTGCAGCAAATCCGCAGCCTCGGAAAAAAAGCAGGCGTGGCGCTGAATCCTTCTTCTCCGGCCTGTCTCATAAGCGAAGTGATTGAAGATGTGGAGATCGTTCTGGTAATGACCGTCAACCCTGGGTTCGGAGGACAGGAGTTTATTCCGAGGACGCTCCACAAAATCCGCGAGATCCGCGAAATGATCCGCGAGCGCGGAACAGACTGCGAACTCGAGGTAGACGGTGGGATTAATCTTGAAACCGCGCCGGAAGCCGTCAAGGCTGGCGCAAACGTGCTAGTGGCAGGAACCGCGGTTTTTGGCGCCCAGAGCGGCGTCGCCGCCGCCATTCACGAGCTACTCGCTCGCTGTTCCCCGTTTGAAGCCGCCTAGCGCTTAGGTCCCGTTCAGAAATAACTGTTCCATCTTCCAACCGGCACCCCTCACCC
>NFUN01000087.1 GCA_002197525.1 Acidobacteria subdivision 13 bacterium RH2 MAG17b
ATTCGTCTCGCGGCCTGAGCAAGTGGCGGGCACAACCCGCTCCGGACGCGAGACGAAAGATTAACAAAAGAGCGCGTCTGCGGCAGGGGTAAAACCCTGCCCTTCTGGTTTCTCCGGCGTGTTCATGAATAACCCGGGTTAGAGCCTCCAGGAACGTCTCCTTGGATTTGTCAATCTCGATGTAAAGTTGCTCGTACTCCTTTCGCAGCTTGGTGTCCACGAGTAGGGTCGAGGTCTTTTCTGTGTGGCCGAATTCCTCGACATAGGGAGGAACAACAAAAATGCTTCCCTTGGGCAAGTCAACACCGTTCTCGTCGGTGATTTTTCTACTGGACACACGTGCTGGGAATATCCGATCTTTGGATGCAGTCGCGTCAGCTACGTCCTTGAAGGTCTGTGCCAGGGACGTCTTCATCGCACCATTGGGAGCATAGATCGCGTAAGCCTTGAACTGCGAGAAATCGAACTGCTCTTGGAGCTTCTTGATCCCGTAGCAATTCTCCAGATCAATATTCACCTTGTTCACTTTGCCCCCTTCCTTTGTTCTTCTAGCCCCAGTTTATTTGCGTGGCAGAGATCCTTCAACTGGGCCGCGCTGAAAGATGTTGTTGCAGTAGACAGTACGGGGCTCAGTCGCTACCGGTCCAACAACGTGGCCACTCAGCGCGCACAAAGGTCTTGGCCGCCCGTCTAGATGATACCGTTCTCGGCTGCGATTTTCCATCATGCCGCTCTTCTAACGACCGACTCACATCGGACCTTTGCACTAGGTGAGCTTAGAGCAAGGGTAGCGCAGACCTCCGTCTCCGAGGTCTGCGGCTTGTGTGGTCATCGCGTCTACAGTGGTGTATTCTTGCGCCGTGTCGCGGTTGCGTCGCACTTTTCTTTCTGATCGGTTCTTTTTTGTCACCGTGCGGCTGCTCAAGCGGCGCACCGAATTCCGCGACGCCGATCCCTGCTTCCTGCCGATTGTCCAGCGTGAACGAGTATGCGGGCGTGAGTCCGGCAGAACAACAGCGTCGCTGCGGATTGACGATTGACCGGGTGAATATCCCTTCGGATTCGGAAATGCGAATCTGACCTATGGCCGTGGGGCACGGTAGAAAAGAACCGCAGACCTCAGAACCAGAGGTCTGCGCTCGCTCGCTGCACATAATGCCCGTCCGCATGTGTTGCCTTCCTCAGTAAGTTCGGAGAATAATGGGTCGGTCTTCATGCTGGAACTGAATCCGGAGCAACAACAGGGCGTCGAATACGGCGAGGGGCCGCTGCTGGTGGTTGCCGGTCCTGGAACCGGGAAGACCCGCGTCATCACGCGCCGCATCGTTCACCTGATTGAAAAGGGACCCAACGGCGGCGATCCCATCCCTCCGCAACGGATTCTCGCCCTGACCTTTACCGAAAAGGCAGCCGAGGAAATGAAACGCCGCGTGGTGGAGGCTCTGCCCGGCCTTGAAACGCTCCCTTTCATCTCCACGTTTCACGCCTTCTGCCTGCACACCTTGCGCCGCCACCATGTGGATCGCCTGCTGCTGGATAAGATTGACGTGTGGATTTTCCTCCGCCGCCGCATGGCGGAGCTTGGGCTGGAGTTTTATCAGAAGCTTGCCGAACCCGGAGCCTTTTTGCACGACCTCAACGAGTTTTTCTCGCGCTGCCAGGACGAGCTGATCGAGCCGGATGATTTTGAGCGTTACGTCCGCGAGTGCGAACGCCAGTTCTTCCTGCGGCGCCCGCATCTTGCCAAGGTCCTTGGCGCGCCGCCCTCACCGGCGGCCTCTGGCGGCGGAAAAACCTCCACAGCGATGTCCGCCGAAGAAGCCTACGAGTGGGCGGACATCCTGAAGAAAAGAGAGCTGGCGCGCGTCTTTCGCAACAGCCGGCGGCTGATCGAACAGGCTGGCGCTTCAAGCCTGGGAAGCTTGGTGAGCGAAACGGTGATGTTGTGGAACAGCCAGCCCTCCGCGCTTGACCAGGCCCGGAGCGCTTTTCGCGCCGTGCTGGTGGACGAATTTCAGGACACCAATTACGGGCAGGTCGAGCTGCTGAAACGGCTGATCCCACCGCCTTATTTCATCACCGCCGTCGGCGACGACGACCAGGCGATTTACCGCTTTCGCGGCGCGTCGCACGGCGCCTTCGACATGTTTCATCAGGCCTTTCCCGGCCACGCAACCGTGTACCTCAATCGCAACTACCGCTCCACCATAAAGATTCTGCGCGCTGCCGGAGCGGTGATCGCGCAGAACACCCGCTATGCCAGCAAGCCAGCCCTCGCCGCCCAAGGCGAAGAGGGTTCCCCGGTTTATCTACTCAAATCACACGACGGGTTGAGCGAGGCGGTCTGGGTGGCCGAAGAACTCGCACGGCTGGCCGGCAAAGGCTTTTCGTATGGCGCGATGGCGGTTCTCTACCGCGCGCACAACAACCGCGACCTACTGGTGGAAGAACTCCGCCAGCGCAACATACCGTTTGCGATCCGCGGGCTGTCGATCCTTTCCACGACGGTTTTGCGGGATTTGGTGGCCACCCTCAAGGTGATCGCGTCGCCCCACGACAACATCAGCCTCACGCGAGTGCTGCTCGCGCCGCGGTGGAGATTTCCGGAAGATCTCGCCCAGCAGGTGCGCGAGCGGGCGGCGAAGGACCACTGCTCGCTCTACGACACGCTCAAGAAGGACCGCGAATTCCGGGAGCAGCTTGCCGCGACTGGATGGAGAGACCTCGAAAGGTTCTTGAGCGGCCTCCGGCGATCCGCCGCCAGCATTCCGGTGACGGCGCTCATCGATCTCATGCTTGACCGGCTTGGGTGGCGTTATGTGCCCGGCTCGCTGGATTTGATCTACGTCAATGCGTTCAGAAAATTTGCCGCAGACTGGGAAGAGAAAAGCGAAACGCGGCGGCTGGACGAATTTGTGGAATACTTTGACTATTACGTTGAGGCGGGTGGAAAAATCGAGGCGCCGGAAGCCGCCGACCCTTCGAATGCCGTGCAGATGATGACCGTGCACGCCGCCAAGGGGCTGGAATTTCCTGTGGTTTTTCTGATCGGCGTCTCGGCCCGCCGGTTTCCGTCGATGGAGCGCAAGCCGGTGATCGAATTTCCGGATGAGCTGCGCAAAGGCCCGCCGCCGCCTTCCAACATCCACGTGCAGGAGGAACGGCGGCTCTTCTTCGTGGCGCTCACTCGCGCGCGGGAGCGCCTCACCGTCTCAAGCTTCGCGAAGTCGCCCCGCCAGCAGTCGGCCTTTGTCGATAACCTGCTCTCGGACCCAGCCGTTGCGGCGCGCGACATCCAGGCCGTCGAAGTTCCCGACGTTTCACCCGACGCCGGAAACCCGGGCCAGCCCGCTCCACGCGCTGCCCGCCCAGGCCGAGCGAAAGTCCAAGCCCAAGCCGGGGGGAAAATGCTGCTCTCTGAAACAGCGCGAGGCGCGGCCCAGGGGCGCCTGTTCGATGCGGCAGGCGAGCCGGATGCGTCTCATCCAGACATTGAGAGTTGGGCCGGGCAGCCCGCAATATTCCCGGCGGAAGAGAAGCTCCACATGAGCGCGACCGCCGCCGAGGATTATCGCGACTGTCCCCTCAAGTACAAGTTTCACCACGTCCTGGAAATTCCCACCGGGCCGCAGGCGGCACTGACGTTCGGCAACCTGATGCACCAGAGCGTGCGGCATTACTTCGAGATCCGCCGGACGGCTCTGCCCTCATTCGATGAAATCGAGCGCTTCTACACCAGCCATTGGAAAAGCGCGGGCTTCGATGACACATACCAGGAAGAAACCTACCGGAAGGCAGGGCTCGACCAGCTTCGCGCTTTCGTCGAACGCCAGAACGCGGAGGAGATCGACAGCGGTAAAATCCAAATGGAACTGAATTTCCGGCTCGGCCTTGACGACCTCGAGATCGAAGGCCGCATTGACCAGATCCGCCTGCTGGACCCCGTCGAAGATGGCTCGATCGAGATCACGGACTACAAGACCGGGCGTCCGCGCACGCAGAAGGACGCAGACAAGAGCTTGCAACTCTCGGTTTACGCGCTCGCCGCGCATAAGACACTGGGGCTGAAACCCGTTCGCCTGGCTTTCTACAACCTCACCAATAATGAGGCGGTTTCCACGGTGCGCACGCCCGAAGACCTGGAAGAAGCCGCGAGCTTGATCCGCGAGGCAGCCGCGGAAATCCGCAGCGGCCAGTTTCCGGCGAAGCCGGGTTTCATTTGCCGCTGGTGCGATTATCAGCCGCTCTGCCCCGCGCACGAGGATTGACAAGGTCGTGACGGAAGAGCAGGGTTTTAGAATCTGTGTGACAACTGCGGCTGTAGCGGCGGTCTGTGCCCGCCGGTCTTTACTTTTCAAGTGCTTCGGCGCTCATAGAGCGCCGCACCAATTCAAAAACGGCAGTTGTCACATAGATTCTAAAGCAGGCTGCAACGCAGAAAACGAGGTCTCCTATGAATCCATGGCTCGCGCTCGGAGCAGGCGTGATTGCAGGCGCTGTGGTGGCGTGGCTGTGGGCCCAGGCGCGCACGCAAAGCCAGGTATCCGCAACTCGAATCGAAGCGGAAGGAAGGATCAAGGGAGCCGAGAGCGCACTGAACGAGCTGCGTTCCCAGCTTCAAGAAGTCCCGGCGCTGAGGGAAAAGCTTAAGGCGGAGGAGGTGGGCCGCGTGGCCGCCCAGACGCGCCTCGAACAAGCGCAGGCGGGCCTCGCCGAACAGCGTCGATTGCTTGAGGAAGCGCAAGCCAGGCTTGCGGATACGTTCCGCGCTCTCGCAGCGGAGGCGCTGAAGAGCAATGACCAGCATTTCATCGCGCTGGCAAAAAGCACGTTTGAGGTCATCCAGACGCAAGCGCAGGGCGATCTCGAAGCCCGGCAAAAGGAAATTCATGCGATGGTTGTTCCTTTGAAGGAATCGGTTGAGCAGTACCAAAAAGAGATACTGGAAATGGAAAAGGCCAGCCAGAAGGCTTACGGCAGCCTTGAAGAGCAGCTTCGCAACCTTGCGAGCGTCAACCAGCAGTTGCAGAAGGAAACCGGCACGCTCGCCAATGCGCTCAAGGGCGGGCCGCAAGTGCGCGGCCGCTGGGGCGAGATGACGCTGCGCCGTGCCGCCGAACTAGCCGGCATGGTGGAACGTTGCGATTTTGTGGAGCAGGAGTCGTTTACGACGGAAACTGGCCGCCTGCGCCCGGACATGATCGTCAACCTGCCGGGAGGCCGGCGCATCGCGGTGGATGCCAAGGCGCCGCTGCTGGCGTTCCAGGACGCGCTTTCGGCGACCGATGACGAGGAGCGCGCAAAACGGCTTCTTCAGCACAGCCAGAGCGTGCGCGCCTACATGAACGAACTAGCCGACAAGGCCTATGACGACCTACTCAAGCAGAATCTGGAAATGGTGGTGCTCTTCCTGCCCGGCGAGTCGTTTTTCTCCGCCGCCCTCGAACAGGACCGCACGCTGATCGAAGATGCGATGGAAAGGCGCGTGATTCTCGCCACGCCCACTACTTTCGTCGCCCTGCTCAAAGCCGTAGCCTACGGATGGCGCCAGCAGAGCATCGAACAGAACGCCCGCCAAATCAGCGAACTCGGCAAACAGCTCTATGACCGCCTGCGGACCTTCATCACCCACTTTTCGAGCGTCGGCGTAGCCCTAGGACGCGCCGTGGAAGGCTATAACAAAGCGGCGGGGTCGCTCGAAAGCCGCGTCTTGGTTCCGGCGCGCAAGTTCAGGGATTATGGCGCTGCGACCGGCGACGAGATCGCCGAAGCCAACCCCGTCGAAGCCAACCCGCGCGAGTTGGCAGTCCCTGAACGCAATGAGGGCGAGTAGCGAAAACCCGTCTCATCTGTCTCCTTTGTCTCGTTTTGGAATGATAGGCTTGATTCGAAGCGCTGGCTGCTAGGGACTGGACCATCGTGCGGCAGGTTTTTGAAAATTTTCCGGGGGCCGGGAAGCTCAGCAGCAACATATAAAACTCGCCCATCGAAGCCTACCAAAGCCTTTAGAATCAACAAAGTGGCTGGAGGCGCTGACTGGGCCAAGCAGGCCAGGCGCGAACGCAGGGCGGCTTGGCCTTTAGTGATAAACTCGGGGACGCTTAATCCGCAAACCAAGGAAAAGGTGATGATCGGTTCCCCCCTTGCGGAACTCTACCGACTGTAGAAGCAAAAATGAACTTGACCGAACGGGACAAGCAGATCATTAAGGACAAGGGCCGCAAGATGAGCAGCCGCGAGGTCCTGACCCCAAAATGGACAGATTGGATTGACTATTGGGCCGTAGATTTCGACTATGAGAATCGCAAGGAGATCATCCGGGTGGTGGAAGAGGGTGGCACGGGCGTCTCGCCCGTGGGTTTGGACGAAACAGGGGCTGGAAGCCCGCGCTACAAGGACGCTTGGACGGGGAAACTACATCTTCGAGAACGAATGGCAAAGTTACCGTACGCGCAAGAACCGCGCCCTTGAGTTGACCAGCGGGAAGCACGAATACAAACAAAGAGGCCGCTACGAGATCACCGTGAAGGTGCTTGATATTTTTGGAAACGACACGACGAAGGTGGTGGGTACCTGGAGGTGAAGGTTTGAGGGTTTATACCCAAACTGAGATCGATGCGCTGATCGCCGTGCCCAAGCTAATCACCGAATCGCCGAGAAAGGTGATGCGGCTGGAAAGGGGAAGCCGTCGCGACGACGTAGGCCTTCATGCGCATCAATGACAGGTTCCCGGAAAACTTTTCCATCGGCTTGAATTATTTTCCGCGAGATGAAGGGGGTATCCTATGCTTGATGAGATGCAATGGGCCTCACGGTGAGTACCTCGGCGGAGAGGATCTGCAGAATCTCCACCATCTCTATCATGTTCACAAGGCCAGGGCTGCAAACCTCGATTTGGGACTAAGGGCCGAATGTGGAGCGGAGCCTACGAGCGAATACGCTTCGTATCGGGAAGCGCTGGCTTACTTCCTCAAGGCCGTCACCGTGAAGAATGCCAATGAGTTTTTTTCAGACATCTACCAACGTCCATTCAACTTTGAAGACGAGGGGTCTGAAGTATGAGCTACCTTGATCTGCTCAAGGAACAGTTTAACCACCACATTCTTCTTCGCGAAAAACGGCCGGGAGTTCTGCAATTGGTCGCGCCGCTTTACCACGAAGACGGTGACATGATGGATATTTTTCTTCAACCTGCCAACGGCGGAGAGGAACGAATCAGAATTTGCGATGGCGGCATGACGCTCATGCGGCTTTCCTATTCATTTGATCTGGACACGCCGAACAAGGAGCGGATTTTCCAGCGCATTCTTGCGGAAAACCGCGTGAATGAAGAGAATGGGAACCTTTTTGCGGATACTGATCCAAAGAGTCTGTACCCTGCGATCTTGCAGTTTGCACAGGCCGTCTCAAAAGTCTCCAATATGCAACTTTACCGCCGTGAGGTGATCCACAGCCTTTTCTACGAGCTTCTGCAGGAATTTATTGAGGCATCGCTCGGCAACAAGTATCGCCCACGGGCGAACTCGTTTCCGATTCCCGAAAGGGACGACTTGGAGGTAGATTTCGAGTTTGAAATCAAGCCACGCCCGGTTTATCTGTTTGGCGTGCGAGACAGCGCCAAGGCCCGCTTGGCAGCGATCTCCTGCCTGGAATTCCAGAGGAATAAACTCCCGTTCAAGAGCTTTGTAGTCCATGAAGAATTTGAGAACTTGGCCGCCAAGGATCGCAGACGGATTACGAGCGCGGCGGACAAGCAGTTCGTATCCCTCGACGATTTTAAGAGCAACGCTGAGCAGGTTTTTGAGCGCGAGGCTGTGGGCGTGTGACGCGCCTGCCTAATCGTGCTGGGCCGCTTCCGATTTCAAGAACCGGCGACTCCCCGATACCCCTGTACACGAGACCGCAAGCTGAATCTTCTGACCGGAGGGGGACAGCAGCATGGCCCTCAATCCAAACTAGCCCACCGACCCGAACGCCATTCTTGACCCAGCATCCGCTGGTATCCAGGTGAAGAGCTGTTCACCGAGGACGGCTACGCCACGGTGTGAAGGGGCTTAAGCGGTTCACTTCTTGCGCGGGGGCTGCGAAGGCCGCAATTCGATCCGGCTGGCAAGCGTGGTCGTGGGAAACTTGTACAGGTCGATCACAGCCTTGGCGATGTCTTGGCCCGTCAGTTTCCAAGGCTCGGGTGATTTCCGGCTTTGCGCGCTTCCGAAATCCGTACCCACGCTGCCGGGCATGATGTAGCTTACGCGAATGCCGTCGTAACGCACGTCTTGCATAAGCGCTTCACTGAAGCCGTTCATGCCAAACTTGGAGGCGTTATAGGCGGCGCCGTTGGCAAAAGCATTCACCCCAGCCAAGCTTGAGATGTTGAAGATGTATCCGCCTCCGCGCCGTCGCATCAAAGGGATGGCTTCGCGGCAGCAGTAGAAAGCGCCGGAGAGGTTAGTTTCGATAACAGTCTGCCACTCTTCAGGAGTAAGCTGATCGACCGGCTTGAAGATTCCGAGACCGGCGTTGTTCACCAGAATGTCGATCCCGCCGAACTGCTCCGCAGCCTCTTGGATGAGGTTGCGGCAGTCTTCGTAGCGGCGAACATCAGCCGCGAGGCCGCCGACACGCTTCCGCCCGGCTATTGCTGCGAGTGAGTCCAATGCGCTGTTAACGGTTGAGCTGTCACGCCCGCAGATAAAGACTCGGGCGCCTTCTTTAAGCAAAGCCTCGGCGATGCTCGCGCCGATGCCTCGCGTGCCGCCGGTCACCACGGCAACTTTGTCGGCCAGTACGGTCATTCGTTTAGCCTCCTCAACGGGTACGAGGGTTGCGATTCCCTCGCCCTGTTGTTCATGATAGCGCAGGATCGCAATCGGCGCTGCTTGCTGCGCATCCTATTAATTGAATTTGGCCTGAGCCGGGCAGAGAGGGCGCGTCTGATGAACGAAAAAGTGTTGGAGAAAAAGCTGCGCGAGGAAGGATTCACCGTAACCTATGTGTGGGAGGACGGCCCGAGCGCGTTCTATCCCAACCACACGCACTCCTCGACCACCGCTCACATCATCCTCAACGGAGAGATGACGGTTATTTGTGAAGGGAACCAGCAAATAGTTAAAGAAGGTGACCGTTTCGACGTGCCCGCGCACGCGGTCCACTCCGCCCGGATGGGCCCGCAGGGTTGCCGCTATTTGATTGGAGAAAAGTGAATCGCGCGCTTCGAGCTTACCTGGGGAAGGCAACTCTGGCAACTGTGAAGCGGCGCTCGACGCTTTGCAAATCCTCCGCTGTGTCCACTGCGATCGTGTCTTTCGTGGTTTCGCGGACGGCAATCGGGATGCCGTTTTCCAGGAAGCGCAACTGCTCCAGGCGTTCCGCCGCTTCTAGCGGGCCAGGGCGTAGATGCCGGTACTGTTCGAGTGTTGCGCGGGAATAAGCGTAAAGACCCAGGTGCTTGTAGTATGTGATGGACGCGGACTCGCCGGGATCGTGAGGCATCGGGCTGCGCGAAAAGTAAAGTGCGTCACCCCGGTGGTTGGTTACCACCTTAACCTTATGCGGGCTGCCAGCCTCAGCCGGATCCAGACGCACCTTCAAGGTTGAAACTTGAGTCGCGGAATCCTGCAGGAACGGTTCGATCAGCAACCTGATGTGCTCGGCTTCCACTAGCGGTTCGTCGCCCTGGATGTTGACGTAGATGTCGGCCGCCGCGTCCTCCTTCTCCTGGCGCAACATGACCTCGCAAATGCGCTCCGTACCCGAGCGGTGGGTTGGAGAGGTCATCATGACCGGAATATCGAGCGACCGGCACCATTCCAGGATTTCGTCGGAATCTGTCGCGACCAGCAACTCGGAAAGTTCCTTGGCAGCCCGCGCCCTGGCGTAAACCCAGGCGATCATCGGATGGCCGCATATCGGCAACAAGGGCTTGCGCTGCAGGCGGGTGGCGCCGATCCGAGCCGGGATGACCCCGGTGATTTTTTTGCGGGTTGCTGTGGCCATGGCTGGAATTTCAACACCCTGTGGAAAACATCCAATACCCCACCCTGGGTCACAATTAGGTTAACATGGCAGAGGGTGGGATTGATCAAAGGAGAGGGGATTTTAAAACTCTTCCGGAGTGGCGTTGGCACGGGATTTCTTTCGTGTTATATTGGCTGCGGGGTCGCAGCTTAGGTCGCAAACACGAGCCATAAAACTTGATTAAGTTATTGTAAATAAAATGTTTAATTGTAAACCTGGGGTTGCTTTCGTCTTTTGAATGCTCAGGCGTACCGTTTGATGGCTCAATTTGTATTGCAAGGCGTTTGACCTCCGCTCTCGCGGCACTCCCACTCCCGACAATATCTCCATGAATGCCTGGCAGGAAATTCTGTCGTACCTTAAAACTCGGGTGAACACGCAGAGCTACCAGACGTGGCTCCGTCCCACGCGGTTCAGCCACGTGTCGGAGGACCACATCGTGGTCCGGGTTCCAAACCGGGAGTTTCAGGATTGGATCGAGGAAAATTATGGATCGCTTATCAATGACAGTTTGCAGCTGCTTAATTTGGGTTATCATCAAGTTGCCTACGTTTTAGATGAGCCAGGGGATAAAAAGTCTGAGGGACGTACGGAGCCGAAAGCTGTGCAGGGTAAGCTTGATTTTGACTCAGCCGCGCACCAACTCGACCCTCGCTACACGTTTGATACCTTTGTTGTGGGATCTTGCAACCAGTTCGCCCACGCCGCGGCTCGCGCCGTGGCTCAGACCCCTTCAAAAATGTACAACCCGCTGTTTCTCTACGGTGGTGTTGGATTGGGGAAGACTCACTTAATGCAGGCCATTGGCCACCAGATCAAGAGCCAGTCGAAAGAGATGCGGCTGGCCTACGTTTCCTCGGAGACGTTCACTAATGAAGTGATCAACTCGCTGCGTTACGATCGAATGGTCTCTTTCCGGGAAAAATACCGCAACGTTGATATCCTGCTGATGGATGACATTGAATTCATCGCCGGCAAGGAGCGAACTCAGGAAGAATTTTTCCATACCTTCAACGCCCTCTATCAGGCACAGAAACAGGTGGTTATCTCGAGCGACTGCGCGCCGAAGGAAATATCGTCCTTAGAGGAAAGGTTGCGGTCCCGCTTCGCCTGGGGGTTGACAGCGGATCTTCAACCTCCCGATCTTGAGACTAAAATAGCTATCCTTGCTAAAAAGGCAGAGGTTCTTGGTGTGTCCCTCCCGCCGGAAATAGCAGAGTTTATCGCTTCACACATCAAATCGAGCATTCGCGACCTTGAAGGCGCGATGACGCGCGTAATCGCATACTGCTCGCTTACCGAGGAACCGGTTTCTCTTGCTACAACCCAGCAAATCCTTAAGAATGTCGTAGACCTTGACGAACATCGGATTTCGATCGAAAACATCCAGCGCCTCGTCTGTAAGGAATTTGGCATTACACTGACTCAGTTGAAATCAAAAAACAACAGCCGCAGCGTCTCCTACCCACGGCAGATAGCTATGTATCTTGCCAAGCGGCTCACGCCAACGTCTTTGCCCCAGATTGGACGGGAATTCGGCGGCAAGCATCATACTACGGTGCTGCACTCGATCAATAAAATTGAGGAGTTGCGCAAGGGCGACCGCGATGTAAATAGACTTATCCACAAGCTGACGGATGGACTCAATTAGGTTTAGGGTGTTTTGCCTGAATCACACTATATTAGGAATTGTGAATCGGTTTTTGCCGGAAGTTTTGCACAGTCCCAGTCTGACATTTATAATGCGTGCACAGCATATACAACAGGAAGCGCCGCATGATCTATGGGATAGTATTTCTTCCACAAATCCACAGCGCCTACTACGACTATACTATTCTCTATAGGTATTCAATCTTATGGAATTCACAACCCGTAGATCAGACCTCTTAAAAGAGCTCGACTTGGCTCAGGGTGTAGCAGAAAAAAAGACTACCATCCCGATCCTCTCGAACATTCTTCTTGAAGTGGCGGAATCAGAGTTGCGTCTCAGCGCCACGGACCTGGAGTTGGGTTTAACTTGCGGGTGCCCAGCACAAGTTAAAACCGCTGGCGCCTCAGCGGTTCCCGGCAAGCGCTTACTGGAAATTGTGCGCTCCTTGCCGGACGCAGAACTTCGCTTGAAGGTGCTCGATAATAACTTTATTCACCTTACTTGCGAGCGTTCCTCATTTAAGTTGGCAGGGATGGCCAAGGATAATTTCCCGGCCTTGCCGGCCGCTCCGCGGCCGGTGGCAACCATACCAGCGGGCGTGCTCATTACTATGATTCAACGGACTATCTTCGCTATCTCTAACGAGGAGTCGCGGTATACGCTTAATGGTGCGCTCTTACTGCTGAAACCGGACCGCATCTTAATGGTGGCCACAGACGGCCACCGCTTGGCCCAGACGGAGCGTGAAATTCAAGTGGAAGGGCTGAACACTGAACTGCGGGTGCTTATTCCCAAAAGAGCGATGGGCGAGATATACCGGCTTCTTAGCCAGGGCGGGGATCAGGCTCCTATTAAATTTTCAAAGGACGATAGTCATCTTTTCTTCTCAGTAGGCCACCGTCTTTTGATTTCGCGGGTGCTTACAGGCCAATTTCCAAACTATGAGGCGGTGTTGCCTCGGGATAATAGCCGCGTCGTGGAGATTAACAAGGCCCAGATCGAGAGCGCGATCCGTAGGGTGGCGCTGCTCGCCGACGAGCGTTCGCGGGCGGTCCGGCTCCAGGTTGCTAAAGACCGGCTGGAAATATTCTCCTCAAGCGGTGAGTTCGGCGAGGCTCAAGAAGTGATGGACGTTGATTACGCCGGTGAGGAGATGCGAATCGGGTTTAATTATCAATACCTGCTGGATTTTCTGGGCGCGGCGGGCGAGAGCGAAAAGGTGAAGCTGGAACTGAAAGACGAGCAGAGCGCCGGCCAACTTCGTCCCGCTGAAGATGACGCGTGCCGCTACCGTTACGTTGTGATGCCGATGAGGGTTTGATCCAAAAGTAAGGAGCAATCAGGCAAGTGCAAGAAGCTGGTAAAAACATCGAAGTAAAAAGCGCCACAGCCGAGCTGTACGACTCAACCAGCATTAAGGTCCTTGGCGGTCTCGAAGCCGTCCGCAAGCGCCCGGCTATGTACATCGGATCAACCAGCCAAACCGGTCTGCATCATCTCGTCTGGGAGGTGGTGGACAACTCGGTTGACGAGGCGCTAGCGGGGTACTGCGACCGTGTTGACGTCACCGTTCATTCGGACAACTCCGTGACGGTAGTGGATAACGGCCGGGGCATACCCGTTGACCAGCACAAAGAGGAAGGTCGTTCCGCTGCCGAGGTGGTGATGACGGTACTCCATGCAGGCGGTAAATTCGATACCAACAGCTACAAAGTTTCAGGAGGGCTGCACGGCGTAGGTGTTTCTGTGGTGAACGCGCTTTCTGAGCGGCTCGAACTTGAGATTTGGCGCGACGGCTATACATGGGAACAGTCCTACGAGCGCGGTAAGCCGCTCGCGCCACTGAAAAAGGCTGGAAAAACAGAACGCCGGGGGACCAAGATTACCTTTCTGCCTGACACAACCATTTTCCCGAGTGTCGAGTTCAACTACGATACACTTTCGCAGCGCCTGCGGGAACTTTCCTTCCTCAATAAAGGGCTGACCATCCACCTGAAGGACGAACGCTCGGACAAACAGTCCGAGTTTCACTATACCGGGGGTATCACCGAGTTCGTCAAACACCTCAACAAGAACAAGAATATTCTTCACCCTACCCCCATCTACGCCGAGGCTGAGCGCGACAGCGTGCACGTTGAGTTCGCCATTCAATACAACGACGGCTACTCGGAAGCGATGTTTTCCTTTGCCAACAATATCAACACCGTCGATGGCGGCACGCACGTCTCAGGATTCCGGTCTGCGCTGACGCGCGCTATCAATCAGTTCGGCCAGAACCAGGGACTATTCAAAGACGTCAAAGAGAACCTTCAGGGAGAGGATGTGCGCGAAGGTCTGGTCGCAGTGATCAGTGTAAAGCTGCCACAGCCGCAGTTCGAGGGTCAGACCAAGGGCAAACTCAATAGTGATATTCAGAGCCTGGTCGCCAGCTTCATTTATGAGAAGCTGATGGAGCATTTCGAAAAGAACCCAGCGGTGGGGCGGAAGATTTGCTCTAAATCCATCGAAGCATCCCGCGCCCGCGAGGCCGCGCGAAAGGCGCGCGAACTGACGCGCCGGAAGGGAGCCCTCGATTCAGGCGGCTTGCCGGGCAAGCTTGCCGACTGCCAGGAGAGAGACCCAGAACGCTGCGAGTTGTTTTTGGTGGAGGGTGATTCCGCAGGCGGCTCGGCCAAACAGGGCCGTGACCGCCGCTACCAGGCCATCCTTCCACTGCGCGGAAAGATCCTGAACGTGGAAAAGGCGCGCTTTGACAAAATGCTCGGCCACGAGGAAATCCGCGCGCTTATCACCGCCATTGGAACGGGAATCGGCAAGGATGATTTCGATATTTCAAAGCTCCGCTACGGAAAGATCATCATCATGACCGATGCGGACGTGGACGGCTCCCACATCCGCACGCTTCTGCTTACCTTCTTCTACCGCCAGATGCCGGAGCTTGTGGAGCGCGGCCACGTATTTATCGCGCAACCGCCCCTTTACCTGATTAAGAAGGGTAAGACCACGCGCTACATCCGCGACGAAAAGGAATTCCGGCGCGAAGTGATGCGGCGGGCGACGGAAGATCACACCGTAGAGGTGGGAAACGGCGACAAGAGAGTGAAGCTTCAGGGCGGTGAGCTGACCAATTTCCTGATGGCGCTTGCCGAGTACGCGGACCTCTTCGACAAGCTTGAAAAGCGGCTCGGCGACGCGCGCCCGCTTAGTGCGATGCTGAAAGTGGAGCTCGGCAAGAAGGCGGAATTCGAGGAAAAGACCAAACTCGAAGCGATCGCCAAGGACCTTAAGGACGCAGGCTTCAAGTCTAATCTAAGGCTCGACGAAGAGCACAATCTCTATGTACTTACCGTTTCAAACGACACTTTGGGTGAGAGGACCATTGATTGGGAGCTGGTTTCCAGCGCCGATTACAAGCGGGTGCTTGATCTGCACCGCCGCGTGCGAACCTACGACGCCCCATCTTATGAGATCGTCTCAAATGGCGATCGCATCGCCATCCGCGGCCGCAGAGAACTGCTCGATCATGTGATGGCTGCGGGCAAAAAAGCCTTCACCGTGCAGCGCTTCAAGGGTCTTGGGGAGATGAATCCGAACCAATTGTGGGAAACCACCATGGATGCCGAACAGCGCATGTTGTTGCAAGTCCAGGTTGAAGACCAAGTGACCGCGGATGACATCTTCACCGTGCTGATGGGTGATGCGGTTGAGCCTAGGCGGCAATTCATCGAAGCCAACGCGCTCGACGTCAAGAACCTGGATATTTAGCAAGCGTGATCCGCTGAACAGATCTCAATCTAACTGCGCGCCCCCACTATTGAGGTTTACAAATTATAGTGACGGCTTTTTTTGTAGCGCCGGTGTCCTCACCGGCGTCTTTCGGCGCTGAGGACAACGCCGCACCAGCGGATGTTGTCACTATAATTTGTAAACCTCAATAGTGCAAACGCATTTGTTGATGTGACGCCATTCTGGTGCGCCAGCGTCCCCACCGGCGAAAAACCGGCGATGACGACATCGCCGCACCAGCAGACAACACGCCACTTAATGCGTTTGTATTAGTTCAGCAGGCTCCTTCAGCCGCCCAAAACGCCGCTCCCTCCGCTTGTATTCCGCTAGTGCTTCGGCAAGATCGTCCTCTCCAAAATCTGGCCAATAGCGGCTGCTGAAGAAAAGCTCGGCGTAGGCGACTTCCCAGAGCATAAAGTCGCTGAGGCGTTGCTCGCCTCCGGTGCGAATGATGAGGTCCACGTCGCGGTCTTCGGAACTTGCGTGGCAGACCTCGGCCAGGAGGCGTGAGAATTCCTCTCGCGCCGAAGGCTGGCTTTCTCGGAAGCGCCTTGCGGCTTCCACGATGATGGCTTGCGCCGAGTAGTCGATGGCGAGCCGGAGGCTCAGCCTTGTCCCCGAACAAGTCGCCTGCTCAGCGGCGCTTATTGCTTCGAGCAGTGACGCGGGCAGCCGGTCCCTCCGCCCGATGACGGAAACGCGGACTCCTCGGCCCACCCACGCATCTTCCTCGGTCCTGAAAAAAGCTTCAAACAGCTTCATTAATTCCCGGATTTCGTTTGCGGGCCGCCCCCAGTTGTTTCCCGAAAAGGCGTAAAGCGTGAGGATTTGAACGCCGAGCCGCGGGGCCGCATCAACGATCCGTCGGATGGATTCCGCGCCGGCATGATGGCCTTCGGCGCGGGAAAGGTTTCTCAGGCTCGCCCACCGGCCGTTACCGTCCATAATGATCGCGACGTGGAGGCGCCCCGCCTGGGCGGTCTGTTTCAAACCAAGGCTCATGAAAGGATCTCCTTGCGGGCGAAACTTTCGCCGCCGCTACCGGGGACGCGCCGCTTGAATCAACGCTTCCATCCTCTCGAGATACCGCTCAAGCGCTTGCTTTCCGAGCGGAGTGAGCCGGTATTCGGTCTTCGGCGTCCGCCCCTGGAAAAACTTGCGGCAAGCGATATAGTTCACCACTTC
The DNA here is from genome assembly GCA_002197525.1 of Acidobacteria subdivision 13 bacterium RH2 MAG17b. Classification (GTDB taxonomy): domain Bacteria; phylum Acidobacteriota; class Terriglobia; order UBA7540; family UBA7540; genus RH2-MAG17b. Next base: position 16,640 of record NFUN01000087.1, read on the forward strand.
CAGCTTCCGGGCGTGCACGCTAAGGTTGCCGTCAGTAGTCTTCAGGATTTGTTTAAGGTCGTTGAAGCTCAACGCTTCATTGACTGCCAGCGCGCTTACAATGCCGAGCCGCGTCTGCTCATGAATCAGCCGGTCCAACTCCAGCACGCCACGCTGAACAGGACGGCTAAGCCGCTGGCCGCGCGGGGAGCGCTCCAGTTCTGCCCGATTGTGCGCGATTGTCAACCTCTTAGCCACCGTACCCCCTAGCAATAATGAGACCGAAGAGAATGTGCAGGCCTCCAAAACCCGCCGCCAGGAACCAGTTGCCCCAAGCCGCCGGGCAAAACAGCGCCGCAGCGCCGGCCGCCATGAAGCACAGCCCCATCACCGGGACCACGCGGACAGAGAAAGCTCCCGCCGTTACTATGCCTGCTCCATAAGTCAGCAGCCACAGCCCTGGCAGCACTGCTATCAGACCGGCGTGATTCAGCGCGGCGGTCAGCAGCGCGCCTGCCGCGACTGGAGGGAGCAGGCTGAGGGCAAACTTCCGTCCCGCACCGCTGAGCAGCGGCACGTCCGCCGCACGAGCCTTGCGGACCGCCGCCCAGCCGCCGATTGCAAACGCCAGCGCTCCTTCGGCAAGCCAGACGGCGAGCCAGCCTTGCGGCGCGGACTGCCGGGCCGCAAGCAGCGACGCGGCGCCTGCCGTCAGTCCCATAACCAATCCGCCCCAGCCAGGCACGGCGGTGAAGGCCGCAGAGCGCTCCATGGTCTCGCGAATGAAGCGCAGGTTCTCGATGGCGTGCTGCCGGACGCCCGGGGCGGGCCGGAATCGAGGATGATGGCGGGACCGGTTAAACATCTCCGCCAGAATAGGCGGGGGATTATTTTGTGTCAAGCACTTTGTAAATCAAAGTTGTGAGCTTGGCCTACGCCGCGGCCGGTGGCCGGATGGGTTTAAACGTGATGTTTGAAACGATCAAGGATGGGATAGCATAGGAGCGCCAAGGCTACATTCACGATCACGACGCTTGCCAAGTTAAGCGGAACCATAGGGGCGGGCGATTCAAACAGAATGTGGCGCAAAGCCGCCAGCACGAGACTGTGCACCAGCACCAAGCCGCCGGCTAGGAAATAGCGCGCGCCGAGCTGCTCCATTTCAAATTTGACCCCGGCATAGGCGGCGAGATATCCGACCAACGCCTTGGCAATACCGAACATGCCAAGCAAACCGTGCGATAGCGCGTCCTGCACCAAGCCCAAGCCAGTGCCGAGCGCCATGCCGAAGATCTTGCTGCGGCGCATGGCACCGAAGTAGATCGTCATCAGGACGGGGAAATCAAAAAGCCGGGCCAGGGGCACCTTAACCGGGAGTGAAACTTGCAGCAGCAGCGCGATGAACAGACTAGCCCAGAACGCCGCCGGATGGATGCGGTAGACGGGAATGGGGCGGTCTGCGGAGTTGGCCATGCTTCGTATCATGCGGCTGGAGAGTCTGTGTGAAAACTGCGGCTGGTGCGGCGGTCTGTGACCAAGCTTGTCCACATTACGGTCTGCCTTTGGCGAAGTGTTCTGCGGCTCCGCCGCTTGCTGTGCGGAAAGGCTTCGCCTTTCCGGCACCCGGCAATCCTCCCACCCCGGTTTTCCTTGGGCGCGAAGGCTCAGCCTTCGCGCCC
>NFUN01000088.1 GCA_002197525.1 Acidobacteria subdivision 13 bacterium RH2 MAG17b
CGAGACAGTTCGGTCCCTATCTGGTGTGGGCGTAGGAGATTTGAGGGGAGTTGTCCTTAGTACGAGAGGACCGGGATGAACAGACCTCTTGTGTACCAGTTGTCACGCCAGTGGCACGGCTGGGTAGCGAAGTCTGGAAGTGATAAACGCTGAATGCATCTAAGCGTGAAGCACGCCCCAAGATACGATCTCCCAAGGGTGAACGATGGGCGCTACTCATCGAGAACCCTTTGAAGGGCCGTCGAAGACTACGACGTCTATAGGCCAGAGGTGTAAGCGCAGTAATGCGTTAAGCTTACTGGTACTAATCGCCCGTTCGGCTTGACCATAAAATTTGCCCAGCACGTTAAGCGGCGGTCCCGCAAGAAAGGGTCGCCGCGCAGCAAACGCCTTTGTGAGCATTTGACGTCGCACTATTCAGGCCATGCGCGCTTTCAGCGCGCATGGCATCTCAAATTTGGAATTTGAGATGCCAAAAAGTTTTCCGGCGATCATACCGGAGGGGTCACACCCGTTCCCATCCCGAACACGGAAGTTAAGCCCTCCAGGGCCTATGGTACTGCGTGGGGAACCGCGTGGGAGAGTCGGTCGTTGCCGGGATTATTTGTAGCGGCGCTCTATGAGCGCCGAAAGCAGCGGGCTCGCGATTTGCGAGCCCGTTGTCGTTTGGATTGGCAAACCGGGTGAGATAGAGACTCTCCGAACATGTGCGGCAGGAAATTTAGCGTCGCAGAATTCCGCTGGCCTTGCTCGAGGCCGTTCTCGAAAAGCCCGATCAGGTCGTACGGGAGAGAGGTGCGGTGAAGGCCTATCAGTCCAAGTGCGAAATCGGTGGTAAGATGTTCCTGCTGCGGGTTATGGTGGACGACTCTGTAGATCCGGCGGTGGTTGTGACGGCCTACCGGACGACGAAGATCGAGAAATACTGGGGGAAGCCGTGAAAGTGACCTACGACCCCGAGGTAGACGTGCTGCGAATCCTGCTGAGCGACGAGCCCATCGAGGAAAGCGACGAAGATAAGCCCGGAGTGATCCTCGACTACGACAAGGACGGTAATGTTGTGGGGCTAGAAATCCTGGAGGCCTCGAAGCGCATTAACAACCCCCGGTCTGTGGAGTATGCCGTGACGGGTTAAGCCCTCCAGTGCCCATGGTACTGCAAGGGAAACCTTGTGGGAGAGTCGGTCGTCGCCGGGATTAAATCAAAAGGCTCAGTTGCATTCGCGACTGAGCCTTTTTGCTTTTGCCGGGCCCGATAGCTTAATATGACACTAACCGGTAACGATGGTGATGCTCCAAGGGCAAAGGACGCCTGAACGGATGGTTGCCAAAAATAAGGTCCCGATTTCCAAGGAAAAGATCGCTGAATTCTGCCGAAGACACTACATTCGGAAGCTCGCCTTGTTTGGTTCGGTCCTGCGGGATGACTTTGCAGTGGGGAGTGACGTGGATGTTTTGGTGGAGTTCGAGCCAGGTCACACTCCTGGTCTGGAATTCTTCGGCATGGAGGCTGAGCTTAGCGGGATCCTGGGGCGTAAGGTTGACCTGAACACGCCACAATTCCTGAGCCGTCATTTCCGCAACGGGGCTCTGGCAGAGGCCGAGGTGCAGTACGTCGCTCCGTGACGCGAACGTATATCTGCGCCACATGCTCGACCATGCACGGGAGGCGGTCGAGATGGCGCGCGGCCGGAAACGCTCGGACCTGGACAGCGACCGGCAATTCAACCTTGCGCCTGTCCGCCTGCTTGAGATTGTTGGAGAGGCCGCAAACCGGGTTCCAGAGGAAGAACGCATTCGCATTACAGACATCCCCTGGCCTCAGATCGTGAGCTTGCGCAACCGGCTGATTCATGGTTACGACGAAGTTGATTTTGACATTCTTTGGCAGATCGTGACTCGTGACCTGCCACACTTAATCAACGCTCTGGAAATCTATGTTCCGAGAGACGGCTAAAAGCGATTATTTACTGGAGCGAATCGGATGACGCATTTATCGCAGAGGTTCCCGAATTGCCCGGATGTGCGGCAGGCGGGGGCACGCATCAAGAGGCTCTGGCTGCCGCCGGAATTGCGATTCAAGAGTGGCTCGAAACCGCGACAGAGTTAGGCCGGCCGATTCCTCAGCCCAAGGGTCGCTTGGTGTTCGCCTGATTCTGCGGTCCTGCTGTGTAGAGTACAACGAGGCGTTGGTCTCAAATTTGGAATCTGTGATTTTGCATTCGATGATCCGCGCACATCCAAAAATGCGGGATGTATGCGCCACCCGCGGGAGTTGTCGTCGGAGTGGTCTGGAGGCCCGTAATGGTGTGGTTTCGAGACACGTTTTGCCAGCCAGACACGTTTTGGGCGATGGTCGCGGCGCTTGCAACAGTTGCGCTAGCAGGGATAGCTTATTATCAATTAAAGGCGCTTGTGGTAACAGGCAAAGCAGATTTCATTTACCGATTGAAAAAACATTTTTTCACTGCTAAAACAAGGCGCTTGATATTTCTGGCCAAGAACGATCTATTAAAGTTCCATCCTGAAACGATTCCATATTTTGAAGTGCTGAAGGCAGACGACCCTGAGCTGATGCCGCGCATGAAGGACCTTGGAATCACCTCGTCCAGCGTATCAACATATGAACTGAACGATCTGCTTCTCGGACCACTTGAGGACGTCGGGATGCTCCACCAGGGAGGGAACATTGCCCTTCACCAGGCGTTCGACGAGTTCTATATGTATTTTGAAATCTGCGCCAAAAACGAGGCGATTCAGGCATATATCGAAAACTGTCGTAAGGACAAAGAACATCCGAATTTTATGTGTCGATTTACTTGGCTCTACAAAAAGCTCAAATGTAATGCCGAACGACTGAGAAAGGCGCGGAAACGCCGTCTTTTGTGATCTCCTTCACCGAACAATGAACGGCCAGTAGCGCGGACTTGATTTGTAGGTCCGCGGTTCGTTGAATATCAAAAGCCGCAGACCCAAAGGGCGGGTGTGCACCGCGCTTGCTTGGAGAATTGGGACAAGCCGTTGTCGGAAAATGAGTGATTAGAGGGACCAGACATGCTTCACCCATGCCCAGACTGCGGCCATATGGTCTCGCCAAATGCGGCAAGTTGTCCAAATTGCGGTCGAGTCTTGCAACAGATTGCAGTGGTGCCCCCAGCGCCCAGTAATAAAGAGGGATGCTTCCTCCAAACACTCAATGCAGGGTGTTTAATCGCGGCAGCTTTAGTGCTCCTCGTGATCCTTTTGACAATCTTCGGGAGGTCCTCAGGAAACTGAACCCAGCGGATGGCGCAGGTGGCGCATCTATGAAAGGGGCGGTGTGGGTCAAGAGCGGAGTAGCGCGGAGTTGTCTTGTAACTCCGCGGCTTTTGCGCCCGGATCATGGGACAAGCCGGCGGGTGGCGCTTACATCGCGCTCTTTGCGATGTAAGCGGAACGATGAGTGTGGACTGAATCAGCGTGGAATCGTAGACGTGAAGGTCTGCGCCAGCCAGCATGTGCGAGCTACAATACAGCCATGGACCAACTTTTGCACGACAGGCGCGAGGAAATCCGCAAGGTAGCAGCAAGTCACGGCGCGACGGAACTTCGCCTCTTTGGCTCACGGGCGCGGGACGAAGCCGGAGCAGCTAGTGACGTGGACCTGCTTGTAAAACTGGCTCCCGAACGCACGCTGCTTGACCTCGTGGCCATCAAACAGGACCTGGAAGACCTGCTTGGCTGTTCGGTGGATGTGGTCACGGAGGAAGCCCTCAGCCCTTACATCCGGCCTCAGGTGCTGAAGGAAGTCGTCACGTTATGAAGCGTGACGCTATCTACCTCCGTCACATTCTCGATGCCATTCAGAGGATTGAAGCGTACACGGCAGAAGGGCGCGAAGCGTTTAGGGACGGTTCCCACTGGCAGGACGCCACGATCCGGCAGCTTGAAATTATCGGCGAGGCCACCAAACGATTGTCGCCGGAGTTGCGCGCGAAGTATCCTGACGTTCCATAGCGGCGGGTGGCGGGGTTGCGTGACGTGCTGATTCACGATTATTTTGGCGTTGATTTGACGGCCGTCTGGCAACTCACCCAGACAGAGGTTCCAGAGATCAGGAAGCGTGTCGAAACCATCCTCCAAATGGTCGAATGAAGCAGGCACACACCCGTTCCCATCCCGAACACAGGGAAGTTAAGCCTATCAATTCCGAGCGCGGCCCATGGTACTGCGCGCGCGACTGAGCTTTTTTACTTTTGCCGTGTGTGCGCCCTGCCATCAAGGTTAGAATCCGCGCGATTGCTTAAGCCATGCGGGCGGGATAAGATGAAGTTTTATGACCTATCAGCGAACAGTCACTTACATCCTGCTCGTCGCGGGCGCGATCATTCTGGGCGGCGAATACTTTCTGGTGCGATGGTATCCAGGACACAAGCAGCGCGTGGCCGACGCGGCCCTCGAGCTCCTGCCTTATCAGAACGACGGCCTGGGCATTCAAATGAAGGTCGCGGCGGGAATTTACGGCAAGGTTGAGGTTTATCCCGGCGGGATCGAAATCTACCGCCCCTCGCTCTTTGAGAAAGGCCCTTCTATCACGCTTACGACGCAAGCCAACACAACGGGCTTTTCAATGTTCTCGCCGCAAACTCTTGCCGACTGGGAAACCGCGGGCGTCCAAAACGAGCTTTCCGGCTACGATTTCGAGCACTTAACCATTAACAACCGTGACGCAGTCATGATTTGGCAATACATGCCCCAAACCCAATCTATGCAAGTGACCGCGCGGATCATGGCCCCGGACCGCATTCTGCAGGCGGTCTGCGACACCGGCAACGCCGATCAAGCTGTGTACACTCCGGCCTGCGACGAAAGCCTGAAGTCCATCGTTTTAGCCGGGCCGCCGTCCGTGCTTTCTCCACCTCCATCCTTCACTTCCGTAAATTAGCGGTCAATCTGATGCCAAAGTGGAAAAATATTGAAGGACACATAGGAACGCCCGAGGGCTTTTGCGGCTCCGCCCTGCCCGCAGGGATTAAAAAGAAAAAAGGCGAGCTGGACCTGGCGCTGATTTATTGCGAAGCGGCGGAGGCCACGGCCGCGGGTGTCTTTACGACGAATCGAGTTGCCGCGGCTCCCGTTGTGCTCTCGCGCCAAAACCTGAAGGCAAGCCGTGGAAAGACGCGGGCGGTGGTGGTGAACGCCGGCAACGCCAACGCCTGCACGGGAAACGAAGGCATGCGAACCGCGCGAGCCATCGCCCGCTCGGCTGCTGTGCTGCTTGGCGTCGCTCCGCGCGAAGTGCTGGTCGCCTCCACCGGCGTCATCGGCATGCCGCTCAAGTCAGATCTCATCACGCAAAAGCTTCCCGCGCTTGCTGCAAGCCTCACGGCATCCAACGCCACAGAGGTCTCGCGCGCCATCCTTACGACGGACACCTTTCCGAAGACCTGCGTTTTGCAAACCACCCTTGGCGGGAAAAAGGTGACGCTTGCCGGAATCGCGAAAGGCTCGGGCATGATTCATCCACGCATGGCGACCATGCTTTCGTTCATCACGACGGATCTGGGCATCGCGGCCCGGGACTTGCAGAAGATGCTGCGGGTAGCGGTCAATGATTCCTTCAACCGGATCAGCGTGGATGGCGACACGTCCACCAACGACACAGTCATCGCGATGGCCAGCGGTCTCTCCGGCGTCATGGTGTGGCCCGGCAGCCCCGCCGCCGCGAACTTCCTGCGCGGCCTCAGCGAGCTTTGCCAGACGCTCGCAAAGATGATCGTGCGCGACGGCGAAGGCGCCAAGAAACTCGTCACGCTTGAGGTGCGCGGCGTCCGCACGCAAGCAGATGCGGACCGCATCGCGCGCGCCATCGCCAATTCACCGCTCGTCAAAACCGCCATTGCGGGCAGCGATCCCAATTGGGGACGCATTCTGGCCGCCGCCGGATATTCCGGCGCGAAGTTTGATCCAGGGCGCGCCGAAATTCGCGTGAACGGCCTGGCGCTCTGCCGGCGCGGCTTGGATGCAGGCTTCAACGAGGACGCCGCCAAGAAGGAGCTCGACCGGAGCGAGATCACGATCCGGCTCGATCTCGGCCAGGGACGCGGCTCCGCCCGGATGTGGATGTGCGACCTGACCCACGGTTACATCACGATCAACGCGTCCTACCGGACGTAGCTGCCACGCCAGGATCGTTTATCCCTCCCGGCGGGAACCGAACACCCGGCGGAATATGGCGTCCACGTAGCGCAGTTGGCGCTTCAAAGAAAAGGCTTGAGCTATATCACGCGGAGAAAGGTAGCGGCGAATGTCCGGATCGCGCTCGACCAGGGCGCGAAAATCCTCGCGGGTTTTCCAGACCTGCATGGCGTTGCGCTGCACCCAGCGGTAGGCGTCCTCGCGTGAGGCGCCGTGCCCGGCAAGGTCAAGCAGGAGTTGGCCGGAAAAGACCAGCCCTTTTAGGAGATCGAGATTTTCGCGCATCCTCTCCGGATAAACCAGCATGGTCTCCACCAACGCGGCCGCCTTATCGAGCATGGTGTCGAGCAGAATGGTGGAATCCGGCAGGATGATGCGCTCGACGGAAGAGTGCGAGATATCGCGTTCGTGCCATAGCGCGACGTTTTCGAGCGCCGCTTGCGCGTTGGCCCTCACCACCCTCGCCAGGCCGCAAATCTGCTCGGCGGTCACCGGATTGCGCTTGTGCGGCATCGCCGAGGATCCCTTCTGGCCGGCGGCGAAATACTCTTCGGCTTCGCGCACCTCAGTGCGTTGTAGGCCGCGAATTTCCAGGGCGATTTTTTCAAGCGAAGCGGCGCTCACCGCCAGCGTGCACAAATAAAACGCGTGGCGGTCCCGCTGAATAACTTGCGAAGATATGGGCGCGGCTTCAAGGCCAAGCCGGGCGCATATCTTCCGCTCAATCGCCGGGCTTAGGTGAGCAAAGGCGCCAACCGCGCCGGAAATTTTGCCGACGCGCATCTGTTCGGCAGCGTATGCAAGGCGCTCCGTGTTGCGCTGGTTTTCTGCATACCAGTTGGCGAGTTTCAGGCCGAACGTGATGGGCTCGGCGTGGATGCCGTGAGTGCGGCCCACCATGGGCGTGTCCTTGAATTCGAAGGCGCGCTTTTTGAGCGCCGCGCCGAGTCGCGAAAGCCCGGCCATCAGCGCCTGCGAAGCCTCGCGCACAAGCAGCGCCTGCGCCGTGTCTACCACGTCATTCGAGGTGAGGCCGTAATGCAGATAGCGCCCATCGCGCCCCACGTGCCCGGCGACGTTGGTGGTGAAGGCAATCACATCGTGCTTCACCTCCTTTTCGATCGCGTGAATCCGTTCCACCTCGAAGCGTCCGCGGCGGCGGATGGCGCGTGCGGCGCGCACGGGAATCAAGCCCGATTCCGCCTCGACTTCGGCGGCCGCTATTTCCACCTCCAGCCACTTGCGGAATCTGTTTTCCTCGCTCCAGATACGGCCCATTTCCGGGCGCGTGTATCGCGAAATCATAAAGGCTTCTCCAGGGATGAGACGTGCCCGGCGTTTTGCTGAGTATCTGCCGCGCGCCGGAACATTCAAACTCAATCGGCAATTATTCTGTGTGTGGCGCCCGCCTCACGAACACGCCAAAAATCGGGCAACCTAAGAAGCGCCGTTTTGCCTGACTCTATGCATGAACCGTTATTATAATGGGAAAGCTCCGCCGATGAGTTCAAACCTTCCTCCAGACGCGCTCGGGGAAATCAAAGTTGAAGTCGAGACCTTCCTGCGCTCCGCCGGACATCCGGTCGCAGTTGAAAGCGGCTTGGAGATTTTTGATCCAACTTGCGTGGAATGGCGGCTGACACTTGAATTCGGCAAGCTGTTGCTTGAGGCCTGGCAGCCCGGCCGCTCGATTGTGCGGCGCATCGAGGCTGTGGCCTATCGAGACGTGCACAGCCTGGGATTGTTCGTTCGTAAACCGGGCGGCGCGGCCACCGTTTTGGAATTCCGTGCGGCTGGGCAAAAGGCAGCATCTCCACGGAGCCATTCGCGCGATGGATTCCGCCATGAATTACTCGCTTTTCTCGAGCGGCAGCATCCCGAATGGACCTTCGAGCGGGTGAGCAGCCGCTCGGACCGCGAGCGTTCGCTTTCCGCTTGGTACGCTCGCGGCCTTGCCCGGCGAGGCCGTAGCGGGTGGGCGTTCATTGCGCTGGCTGCCTCGGAATCTTTCGCCGCCATGGACGCGGCCCTCGCTTACGGCCTGAACTGGTTTGACACGTTGCGCCAGACGCGCACCGATCTGGTCCTTTCGGGACTCAGGCTGTTTCTCCCAGCCCCCGCGATCGAGCTTTCGGCGCAACGCGCCGCCTGGCTGGACCAGCAGGCCGTTCAAGTCCAGATCTTCGAATGGCCATGCGCCACAAGCCGTCTCGAGCCTGTGGAGATCAGAGATTTCGGCAACGTGGAAACCCGGCTCACGCCGCGAAGGAGTTCCAAGTTGTGGCTTGATCGCCATCACGAATTTCTTCGTCACGTCTGCGGTGATTTACTCGAGAAGGTAGATCTGGCGCCGGATTCCTCCGGCGCTGGGCTTTCGATTCGTGTGCGGGGACTCGAAGTTGCACGGCTGGAGGGACAGATTGTTCCCCGGCTCAACTGGGGACTGGAAGGCGATGAGCGAATGTACCAGGAAGAAGACCTGGGAGCGCTGCGCGAGTTCGTGCGCCGGGTGATAGAAGTACGAAGCGCGGCTTCGCAAGAAAAGGCAGACCCTCTCTATCGTCTGCAGCCGGAGCGATGGCTCGAGTCCCTGCTGGTGCGGGACGTGAGCAAATTGGACCCCGCGCTCAGCGCGACCAACGCTTATCCCCAGGTTCCCGCGTTTTCTGGCGGAGACCGCGGCGTGGTGGATATCCTGAGCGTGCTGCGCGATGGACGGCTGGCGGTGATCGAGCTGAAGCTCGATGAAGACATCGTTCTGCCGCTTCAAGGCCTCGATTACTGGCTGCGAGTGAAATGGCTGAACGAGCGGGCGCAATTCGGTTCGTCGGGTTATTTCCCCGGCTTAGAGCTGGCGAAGACTGCGCCCCGGCTCTACTTGGTATCTCCCGCTTTCCGCTTTCACTCCTCAAACGAGCGCATCATCAGGTATCTGCATCCGTCGGTCGAAGTCGTAAAAGTCGGGCTGAACCAACAGTGGCGGGAGGGAATCAAAGTGCTTTTCCGGCGCCGGGTGCATCCCCCTGATTCCCCCGGTCAGCTTGATCCGCAGCCGCCCGGCTTGCGGCAAAGAACGTAATGCGCTGGGGCGGAATAGGGAAGCCATCGTGGAGAGAGAAGCCGGTCGAGAAGCGCGGATGGGATGCGCCGGCCGTACTTAAACCGGAGGTATTCTTCGGTGAGGATCTCCACGTTCGAGAAGCGCGTGCAGAGTAAGCGCGAGAACTCTTCGCGGTCGAAACCGGCGTGGGCGCCGCTCTCATTGCGAACCCGGCCTCGCAGCCGCGCCAGCCAGTCTTCAGCGTTCCAGGCGATCTTCTGCCACGCCGAAGCGTCGAACGAACCCAGGTAGCCGATGACACGCGTGCGGTTGGGTACTCCGGCGTAGAACCAGGCTCCGGGGCGCAAGACGCGATGCACTTCGCGGACCGCCTGTGCGGGATCTCCGACGTGCTCCAGAGAATGGAGGGCAACCGCAAAATCGAAGACTTCGCAGGCAAACGGAAGCTGGAGCGCATCGCCCAGAACCACGCAGCCTCGCGCTTTTACCGAAAAGCGGTTTTCCAGGTCAATGCCGAAAACACGCGCGCCGATCGCCCCGCGCATGTAGATAACTTCGTCTCCCGTCCCGCAGCCAACGACCAGTCCTTTGCCGTCCCGGAGGTTTCCGAGCTTGGCCCGCAACTGCTGGCAGCAGTGCGTCACCATAGCGGCCACAGGGATGACGTCGTCGCTCATGAAACTTTCAAAAGGGAAAAGGTTGAGGAAGGCAATTAATCAGTCGCACAAACCCTGAAACTAAATTCCCCGATAGTTGTTCTAACGGACTGGATTGCGACACGGGGTTCAAGTGGATGGAATCAGGAGATGACGATTTCACTTCCGGAAGTAATTTGAGGCGCAAGCGCTTCAACGCAACACGACCAGCGGGGTTTCGGCGACAGCAGAGGGCGGCTCAATCTCAGCGGAAGGCTTTGATGTGATGCCTGCAGCTTTATCCGCCACGAACCGCTCGATTTCTTCGAGAAACGCTGGAACAATCTCCTCTTCTTTGACGCGGCGAATGGCCTTGCCTTCCCTGTAGATCATGCCATTACCTCGCCCCGCCGCCACGCCCAAGTCGGCCTCACGCGCTTCTCCCGGTCCGTTCACCGCACAGCCCATAACAGCCAGCGAGAGCGGCATTTTGATGTGCGCCGTAGCCTGCTCGATTTCCACGGCGATCTTGAACAGATCGACTTCCAGCCTTCCGCAGGTGGGGCATGCCACCACCACCGGGCCGCGGCTGCGCAGCTCAAGCGACTTCAGCAGCTCGTAACCAACCCGGATTTCCTCTACGGGGTTCGTGGCCAGCGAGACGCGAATCGTGTCCCCTATTCCTTCGGCCAGCAGCGTGCCCATGCCCACGCAGGATTTCACAGTGCCCGCGAACTGGGTTCCAGCCTCCGTGATCCCCAAGTGCAGCGGATAATCGGCTTGTTTTGCGAGCAGCCGGTAAGCCGCAACGGCCAGCTTCACATTGGAAGCTTTCAAGGAGACGATGGTATCCGTGAAGCCGAGGTCTTCCAGAATTTTAATGTGATAAAGCGCGCTCTCGACCATAGCTTCGGGCGTGGGATACCCGTACTTTTCAAGCAGGCGTCTTTCGAGCGAGCCTGCATTCACGCCGATGCGGATCGGCACATGCTGTTCCTGCGCCCGGCGAACGACGATGCGGACTTTTTCCGCGTCGCCGATGTTACCGGGGTTGATGCGAAGCTTATCGATTCCAGCATCCAGGGCTATCAATGCGAACTTGTACTGGAAATGAATGTCGGAGACGAGAATCGAATCAGGGCACCGCTTACGAATCTCCGCCAGAGCATTGGCGGCTTCGACATCGGGCACGGCGAGCCGGACAATTTCGCACCCGGCAGCCTCCATTTCGCGGATCTGCTCCACTGTCTTGTCAACGTCCCGGGTGTCCGTCTTGGTCATTGACTGTACGGCAATGGGAGCGTCCCCGCCGACCGTCAGACGGCCTACTTTGACCGGACGTGTTTTGCGCCGGGGCGGAAAGTGCTCGTGGTCGCTGAAGTTCATGATTTAGATCCTAGAAAATCCTGACTCACTGGCCGCATTCAGTAGCGCGCCAAAGTCTTAACAATGTCATTATACATGACGAAAACAACCAGCAGCAGCAGCAAAAATATACCGGCCTGCACGACTCTTTCCTTCACTTGCAGGCTCAAGTCCTTGCGCATCACGCCCTCGATTAGAAGCAGCAAAATCATGCCACCGTCCAGAACAGGAATGGGCAGCAGGTTGAAAATGCCAAGTTGCAGGCTGATAAATGACACTAAGGTGATCAAGTCGGCGATCCCGGCCCGGTAAGCCTGCCCGGAAATCTGAGCAATCCCGATAGGCCCAGAAAGGGACCGGGCCGACATGTGCCGGGTGATGATCTTCTTAAGCACCACGAATGTCACCGCGGCGCTGCGAATGTTGTCGTGGAGCGAGGCCGTGAAAGCTTGCCTCCAGGGGAGCTGTCTGACAACCATATCGGTGCGGGCCGTCACGCCAATGAGCCACCGGCTTTGCCCCGAAACTTTGCGGCTTACCGGCTGCAACGTAACATCAAACTCTTTGCCGCCGCGATCCACCGTCAACTTTACTGGTCTTCCGGCGTCAGCTTGCATTGCGGAAGCAAGGCGTTGCCAGCAAGGAACGCTTTCGGCGCCCACGGTCAGCACCCGGTCTCCGGGCTGAAGTCTCGCTTGGCTGGCCGGCAGACCCTGCTCCACGTCGCCGATGACGCTCGGAAGGCAGGGATAAAGCCCGGCGTAACCCACTTGGTTCACGCCTTTCGCCCTGGGCGTCAGGGAAAGATCCAACAACTGGCCGTGGCGCAGCACCTCCATAGGGATCGTTTGTCCAGTCGTGGTGAGAACCTTCAATTCCAGATCTTCCCATTTTGGGTGGTCGATGTTACCCGCGCGAACGACTAAATCTCCCGCTTCCAGTCCTGCCGCAGCCGCTGGAGAGTTAGGCTGGACGTCTCCGATGCGCGCTGGCTGCTCTTCGTAAGCGGGCTTCTGGTAGTGGTACCGGTAGAGGGCCGCCAGCATCACGAACGCAGTCAACACGTTCATGGCCGGACCCATGACGGCAATCACAAATCGCTGCCATCGCGGATGCGCCAGGAAGTCGCCGGGGTCGTCTTTCCGGGACTCCGACGGATCTTCTCCTGCCATCTTGACGTATCCGCCAAGCGGTAGAGCGCTGATGCGGTAATCGGTTCCGCCTCTCTCAAATCCTGCCAAACGCTTGCCGAAACCCAGCGAAAAAACCAGCACTCGGACTCCGAAGCGTTTTGCAGCGATGAAGTGGCCCAGTTCGTGGATAAAGATCATAAACCCCAGAACCACCGCCACCACGATGACGTCGGTCATGAAGTTGGAAAGAAGGTTCAAGCTACGCTCCTTGCTGTATGCAGTCCGCCGCAATCTCGCCAGCCCAGACACGGGCTTCGCGATCGCACTCGATTACATCGTTGATGGAATTGAAATGCACCTGGGACGCCCGCCGCATAGCTTTTTCAATAACGCGGGGAATCGATGGAAAGGAGAGCCGGCGCTCCAAGAAAGCGCTGACCGCTACCTCGTCTGCGGCGTTGAGCACGCAGGGAAGACAGCCTCCCTCCTCGACCGCCGCGCGGCCAAGCTCCAGGCACGGAAAGCGGCGGACGTCCGGCAGCAGGAAGTTCAGGCGGCCTACGGACGTGAGATCAAGCGTCAGAGCATCGCCATCGGTCGCTACACGCTCAGGGTAAGTCAGGGCGTACTGAATGGGGATTCGCATGTCCGCGACCGCTAACTGCGCCATCACACATCTGTCCTTAAATTCTATCATGGAATGAATGATGGACTCCGGGTGAATCATGACCTCTATTTGTCCTGGTTTTAGGCCGAAAAGCCAGCGCGCCTCGATAATCTCCAAGCCCTTGTTCATCAACGTGGCTGAGTCCACGGTGATTCGGCCGCCCATCCGCCAGACAGGATGGTTTAGGGCTTCCTCAGGAGTTATGGATTCGAATTTTTTGACCGGGGTGTCAAGAAAAGGGCCTCCGGATCCGGTCAAAATCAGCCGGCGAACTTCCCGGAATTCTCCGGCGCGGAGACACTGATGAACGGCGCAGTGCTCGCTGTCAACGGGAAGAATCTGGGCGCCACTTCGGCCTGCTTCACTCGTCACCATCTCCCCAGCGACTACCAGGGTTTCCTTGTTGGCCAGCGCTACTCGCTTGCCTGCCTGAACCGCCGCGTAGGTCGCCAACAGCCCTGTCACGCCGTGAGAAGCCGAGACTACGGTGTCCACTTCGGGAAGGGTCGCCGCCTCGACCTGGCCCTCGGATTCCGCTGCAATCCGAATTGGCTCCCGATAGCCCTGCTCTTCGAGCGCACGCCGCAATGGTTCCACCCATTCCCAGGAGCTTACGGCAACAAGCGCTGGCTTGAACTCGGACGCCTGCTGCGCAACCAGCTTCACGTTCGTCCCGGCGCACAAAGCGATCACCCGAAACCGGTCTGGAAGATTCCTGACCACTTGCAAGCAGTTTTCGCCAATCGAGCCGGTCGAGCCCAGAATGCACAAGCCTTGCATCATCCGCACACTCCGCTTTTAATGCAGGATATTCCGAAGTTCCAAGGCTAACCACAACGCAGGAGAGGCAAACAACATACTGTCGATACGGTCCAGAAGGCCGCCGTGACCGGGAAGAATCACCCCGGAATCTTTGAGGTTCGCACTCCGTTTGAGCGCTGACTCCACCAGGTCGCCGGCCTGTCCCGCCAAGGCGATACATAAGGCCAGCGGGATCACAAGCTTCCAGTCGTTGGTTCGCCAGAACCATCGCGCATAGATCCATCCCGAAATCACGCTTGCGGCCAAGCCTCCAACCGCGCCTTCAAAAGTCTTCTTCGGCGAAACCCTGGGGAACATGAATCTGCGCCCGGCCAGTCGCCCGGTGAGGTAGGCGAAGATGTCGCCTGCGACGATTACCGCAATCAGAAAAAACAATAGTTGCCGGCCGCTGGCAAATGTGGAGCCGAACGATGAGAACCGCAACGGGAATAGACAGGAAAGATTGAAAGCCACGTAAACCACGCCCAAAACGGTGATCGCAACGCTCGCGGAATAGTTAGTGAGCTCTCTGCTATGCCACACCCCCACCGCAAGGATCAGCAGGCACGCCAAAGCCACGGCAACGAGCGCCAACCCGCCCCTATCCTGCAGGTCGAGCCACTGCGCCAAGCATACGACCGCGCCCGCCGCGTAGCCCAGAGCCGGGTACGGCTTCATGCCTGCCTCGCGGCTGATGTGGAAAAACTCATAGAGTCCGCCCTGAACCAAAGCGGCCAAAGCCGCCATGAAAAGCCATGGCGGCGCCCAGCCGATGAGGTAGAGGACGGGAACCAGCACGGACACGCCCGTCAGAACTCGCGTTTTCATCTACTGATGCGGCTGCCGGCATCCCTCCACAGTTCGTCACCAGGCTATTTTGGTTAAGGAAAAAGCGGGATCATCCCAGACACCAAAGGGCTAGGCCTTTCTCACTTCATTCCTCTTTGCCGTCTGGGGTGTTGCCTTAGTGCTGCTGTTCGGAATTACGTAACCGTAATTCCGAACAGCAGCACTAAGCCAGCCCCAATCCACCGTAACGGCGTTCGCGCTTTTGATAATCGAGAACGGCCTGATAAAGGTCACGGCGCTTGAAATCCGGCCACAGCGTTTCCGTCACCCAAAGTTCAGCGTAAGCGGCCTGCCAGAGCAAAAAATTGCTGAGACGCATCTCTCCGCTGGTGCGAATCAGCAGATCAGGATCCGGAAGCCCATGCGTATATAGGCGCTCACTGATGGATCGCTCGCTCATTTCAACCCGGCCGCCTTGCTTCATCGTGCGGACGAGCTTGCGAAAAGCGTCCACCAGCTCGGCGCGTGCGCCATAGTTCAAGGCCAACGTCAATTGCAAGTTCGAGTTGTGCTTTGTCTCCTGGAGCGCCTCTTGCAAATCCTGGCGCACCGCTTTCGGAAGTTCGCGGATCCGGCCGATCACTCTGAGCCTGATCTGGTGGCGTTTCATTCGCTCCATCTCTTTTTTCAAGTACTCGCGCAACAACGCCATAAGCAGATCAACTTCAGTCTGAGGACGCTTCCAGTTCTCCACTGAGAATGCATAAAGAGTCAGGTGGGGAATGCCCAAACGCCGACAGGCCTCCACGCCTTGCCGCACTGCACGCATGCCCGCCCGGTGCCCGGCGATTCGAGGCAGCCTGCGGTTCTGCGCCCAGCGTCCATTGCCATCCATGATGATGGCAATATGGCGCGGGAGGCGGCGAAGGTCAATTTGAGAAAGTAGTTTCTCTTCACTAGTTTTATGAGTCACGTTTCGCCTGATCGAAAGGGGATCGGGTAAGTTCCGGAGTTCGCGGGGAGAATGATGGGCGCCCCGCATACTACCCAGCACAGCGCCGCTGCAGAAGTACCGGAAAATCCCGCTTTGCGGCCACGCAACCGCCCCTCGCTACCGGAAGCGTGTTTGCGGGCTTGAGCGCACGCATTCCGCCCTCCTCGGTTTCAAAAACCGATTAGCGCAGATGGAAATTACCTTTTCTCGCGTGGAACGTATAAGAGACTCTGGACTTAGCCCTTCGGACCGTAATAGCCTTCACGGTAAACCAGCTTGTACTTTACCTGCTTCCCTTTCTGATTCACGATCCTTAGTGGATTTCCCTGCCCATCCACAAGCTCGACCTTGAGCTTGTGATACTTGCCCTTCACGTCAGGATCAGCAGTAGGATTAAAGCCTAGGCTATACTCCGTCCTCAATTGCGCCGCGATCTGGCGGTAAACGCTCGGCAACTCTCCCTCAAAACGTGGGAAATAGGCCTCTCCTCCGGAATACTTCGCAATATAGTCAAGTCCGTTGCGCGCTTGCCAGTAATCGATGTTGTATCCGCCCGGCGTCCTTACCGCTAGCCATTCCAATATGCTTACGGGATAAATTGGAGTGGCGGAGGCTTTCGCAATCTTGAGCATCTGATCGTAGTTCAGCTTGCTGAACGTATCAAAGCCGCTGCAAAGCGCCACTATAGCTTTCCGGCCTTTGATGGGGCTCATGCGATTGATCAGGTACGCCAACGCATCATACAGGTTATCTTCGGAAAACGTCGGAAACTGCAATTGGTTGAGGGCGCCCTCCACTTCCTGCCGGTTTTGCGTGAAATCCGTTAGGATGTGCGGCTTTATATCAAAAGAGACTGCCGCCACCCAGTCGCCCGGCTTCATGATACCTACAAAAGTGTAAGCTTCCTCAAGCGCCTGATAAAGCAGGGGCCAGTATTCGTTGCTAAACTCGACGAGCACCGCTACCGTAAGCGGGGCTTGGATCGATCCGAAATTAGTAATGTCTTGCTGTACGCCGTCATTGTAAACCCGGAAATTTGCCCTTTGTAAGTTCGTAATCGGGTCGCCGCTGGAATCCTCGACTAGAACATTCAGGTTCACCAGGTTGGTCTGAGTCGAAAGCGTATAGATTTGTTTGGGGTTTATTTTTTCCGGTTTCTGCTCAGGCGGCATCTCGGGGTTCTGGGCGGGCGGTGTTACACTCTCTCCAGGCTGTTGCCCTGGTCCCTGTTGGCCTTTGTGTTTGGGCACAATCACCGTTTCGCCAGGTTGTTGAGTGGGACCGGGGGAGGATTGTTGGCCACCGTAGGCTCGCTGAGGCCCCGACCACACGATTGGGAGAGCGATCCCCATTAACACGATAACAACCCAACCAGCCTGCGATCTGCGGGATACCATCGTAGCTTCCCAGCCTTCCTAACATTTTTATGATGCCACCGCCCCCCCCTGTGGTCAACCACCACGATCAATTGAGCTCAAGTTTATAGGGCGCTCTGCCGAAAGACTGGTGTGTGGAGATAGCGCAGCGAACTTCGAGCCTTAGCTGGCCTGTAAGCTAGGCCTGTTGAGGGGAGGAGATTCCGCTTAAGCGCCGAATCCGCGCAAACCACGAAATGTGGGTGACGGTGCAGTTCATAGGGTTAAGAGCGGCACCAGCAGGCTGATGAGAGCAACTTGGCGCCTTGGGACGCGATGGCATTCCGGCGCCATGTTTACTATTAGTTTATTGTTTTAGTTGGGACTTGACATACTTCGATAATTTGCTAAACTGCTTCGCGTAGGCAGAAAATGTCAAGTAAGTAACTTGATTTTCTGACTAACCTTTTCTTAGGCTCTACCTCCAGCGGGTCGGATTCGACCCGAAATTTAATTCCCTGGAGGGGAGTCTAATGAAAAAGCAAGCGTTGTCCGTTTTTTTTGCGATTTTGGTTGTATTGGCAAGTGTTAGCCTTCGGAAGGCTTTAGCTAACGCGGCGAGTGCCGCAAGCCCATGGCAGAACACAATCATCAACGCCGGGATGGGTTCGTCGCCCGCGCCGATTCCGCCGTACCGTCACGTAGCAATGGGTTCGTCGCCCGCGCCGATTCCGCCGTACCGTCACGTAGCAATGGGTTCGTCGCCCGCGCCGATTCCGCCGTACCGCAAGCGCGCCTAATTATCAAGCGCTCTTATTCGGTTGGGGCCGGACTTAAACCGGCGGATCACGAGATTGGATTTGCGCAGTTGCGAAGAGTGTGTCACACTGTTGGCTATTCGGAGGATTGCGCATGATTGACCGGCTTGCCCAGTGGGTCATTCAGTACGCGGGCTATTTCATGGAGATCGGCCTGTTGGCCGTGCTTTTCCGCCCGGGTATCCGCAAGCGCAATGTTCCGCTCATTGCTTATGTGATCTCCTTCTTCCTCATGGACGGGATGGCGCGCCCGTATGCGCTCTACCACTACGGCCTGAATTCTCCACAATACGCCAACTGTTATTGGATCACGGACGTCCTCCTCGTGCTGGCGGCCTTCCTTCTGATCTGCTTTTTCTTCAGACGGGCATGCAAAGGAGGAAACGAAGAGTTGTGGTCCTACCTCCGCATGATGCTACCTGCGGTTTTCGTCCTCACCGTTTTTATTTCATGTTATTCGCTTTCCCTCCATTACGACCACCTTTTTACGCGCTTTATCGTTGGCTTCCAGCAGAACTTGTTCTTCGCTTGTCTGGTGCTTAACACCCTGCTTTACATCATGCTGCAGTACTTGGAATGCCCGGATGAGGAACTGAGCCTTCTAGTTTGTGGCATGGGAATTGCGGTTGCGGGGCCCGCTGCAGGACTGGCATTGATGTATCTGACTCCAGGCGGCCAGGATGCTGGTAATCTTTTCGTCCTGGTGGCTCAACTGTGCAATCTGGGAGTGTTTGCGATGTGGTTGTTCGCAGTAACTCGCGTCCCCACGCCGCAAGAAGCCCTTTCACGGGAAGGCCGTGACACAATGCGCGCTTTTGCGGAAGTTCAACTAGACACAATCCGGTGAGGTAACCGATATGTTTGTAGCAACTTTGATTCTGATTATGTCGACAGCGATGCTGCTTTTCTATTTGCAGACGGCGTGCCAGAAAATCTTGCGGCAGCGGGCGCATCAGGAGTTCTATCACGCTATTGTCAACGCGAACCGCCTGGAGTTTCCGTTTGTGCGGAGCGCAATTCAGGATTTCGACGCGCCGCTGGATTACACTCGGTTCCGAATGCAGTTGAAGTGCGATTTCCTGGCACTCTCCTACTTGCTGAAGAACGCGGTGAACTCCAGTCAACGCCTCTCTAAGGACGAGAAGCTCCTGACGCTTTACTTCCGTGCGCTCTTTTTCATGCTCGGGGTATTCCACATCGCTGGAGTAGGCGAGAAGGTTTTCATGCTGAAGCTTACGTCTATCCTTCAGTATTTCGGCAACGTGCTTGGGGAGCGCGTCAGCCAGATTCGCTTCGGCAATATGACGGCTTCGGAGTACTTGCTAAGCTTGTAACTTTCAATCCGCCGCCCGGCGCGCGCCAAAATGAAGTCACCTGCCAGGATTTCCGGTGGTGCGTCGGCGGGCTGCAAATTGCCCGCGCTTCACGTTCAGGCTAGCCCGCGCCATTTCGCGCGTTCCCTGTGCCGGTCGGCAACGTCCATTAATTAATCCACTGGTCCGGGTCCTTCCTTTTGTCCTGTTTGCGCCTATAGACTTTGAACTGCCGCCGCCGCCGCGCTTGTTTCCACTCATCATAGCGCTGATGCAAGTTTAAAGACATGCCTTTGCGGTGAAGAAGGTACACATAGCCAAACAGCAACCCTCCCAGATGCGCCACATGACTGACGCCCGAACCTCCCTGTCCAAACAGGCTAACGAACTCGATGATTCCCATCAGCATCACAAACCACTTGGCCTTAATGGGAATCAGGAAATACATGTAAATGGGGCGGTCCGGGAAAAGCATCCCGTAGGCCAGCATCAGCCCGAACAGCGCGCCCGAGCAGCCGATCGTCATTACCGCGCTGTTCGGGCCAAGCGCCACGTCGGTGAGTGCGGCGCCGATGCCCGTGAAGAAATAGTAGAAGAGAAACTGCTTTCCTCCCCAGAGTTTCTCAATATCCGGGCCGAACATCCAAAGAGCGAACAGATTGAAAAGAATGTGAAAGAAGCCAGCGTGCAAAAACAGGTACGTAGCAAGCTGCCAGACAAACAGATCGTGCGTCACCGCATAAGGCTGAAGGCCGAACAAAGCGTAGGGATACGCCCAGCCGAAGATTTGCAGCGGGAAGTAAGTGAGCGCAAAAGCGGCGGATGTGGCAATGATCAGGAACTTAACCTTGGGAGTCAGCGGCGGGCCAAAGGAAATGGTGTAACCACGATCGTAGGGCATGGTTTCGAGAGTACCATAATACAAAGATACCGAAGCAGCTTCGCAGCGCCGGCCTGTGCACTGCAAGGGCTTCGGGCGTCCGAGCTTCTGCCGGGACCAAGCGAATGCCAAAACACGGACTTCCGAGGGAGACCGTGCTGTAGCCACAATCGAGACGGGCCGCTCTCAAGAGAACTTCTCCACTGTAACTAGGCGCCCAATCGCGTCTTCGCGAGATCGCTCAAGCGTTTGCCATCCACCGTTTTTCCGGCGAGCCGGGCCATAGCAGCTTTCATCACTCTCCCCAGATCTTTCGGTGTTGCAGCCGCAGTTTCGGAGATGGCTGCCGAAACGGCCGCTTCGAGGTCCTCATTGCTGGCAGCCGCAGGCAAATAGCTTTCGAGTATCCTAGCCTCCTCCAGTTCCTTTTCCGCAAGCTCCCGCCGCCCACCCTGAACGAACATCTCCGCGGCTTCTCGCCGCTGCTTGACGAGCGTACGCAGCACCGCCTGCGCCTGCTCATCGCCAAGCGCCTTGCCAGTTTCGACCTGCTTCAGTTTGAGGGCGGATTTGATCATCCGCAACGCGCTCAGGCGCAGCGCCTCCTGTTGCTTCAGCGCACTCACGAGGTCTTTATCAATCTGTTCAGTCAGTTTCATGACGATCTGTCTCCCCTTGAGGATTACCAATACAGCCGCCTTCCGTAGATGTCCTTCGCCTCACGATCTCCCCATCAGCTTCAACAGTTCCGCTTCGCCGATGGTCCTCACTCCCAGGGCGCGCGCCTTTTCAAGTTTCGACCCCGGCTCTTCCCCCGCCACTACGTAATCGGTTTTCTTGCTCACGGACCCCGTCACTCGTCCGCCTGCCTCTGAGATCGCGTCTGCTGCCTCGTCCCGGGAAAGGTGCGGCAACGTCCCGGTGAGCACGAATTGCATTCCTGCGAGCGGCTGCGGGCCCCGCTTTGCCATCTTCCCGCGTTCAAGCCGCACTCCTGCCGTGCGCAGCCTGGCTAGGACTTCGCGATTGCGCTTTTCGGAAAAGAACTCTGCAATGCCCACCGCGGTTTTCGGGCCGATTTCGGGGATTTGTTCAAGCTCCTCCCGCGGTGCGGCAGCAAGCGCATCAAGTGAGTCGAAGTGGTCGGCGAGTAGCCGGGCGGTGCTCTCACCAACAAATGGAATGCCGAGCGCAAACAAAACACGGCCCCAATCCGCTTGTTTGCTCTTTTCGATTTCCACCGCGAGATTTGCGGCGGACTTCTTTCCCATCCGGTCGAGTCCTGCGATCTGCTCCTCGGTCAGGGCATATAGCCCGGCGGCGTCTTTTACGAGCCCTCGGTCAACGAGTTGGTTCACCAGAGCCTCGCCGAGCCCGTCTATGTCCACGGCCCGCCGCCCCGCGAAATGCAGCAGCGACTCCTTGAGCCGCGCCGGACAGGCTACGTTCACGCAACGGTAAGCAACTTCGCCTTGCGCACGGAACACTTCGCCTCCGCAAACCGGGCACTTCTTCGGCATGTGAAACTCGCGCCCGTCTGGCGCGTGTTTTACGACTTTAACTACCTGGGGAATCACTTCGCCGGCGCGCTGGATGAGCACAGTGTCTCCTTCGCGCACGCCAAGCCGCTCGATTTCATCCATGTTGTGCAGAGTCGCGTGGCTCACGGTGACGCCACCCACGTCCACCGGTTCAAGGTCCGCCACCGGCGTCAGTGTTCCTGTTCGTCCCACCTGAGCTCGAATCTTCCGCACCACCGTTGTAGCCTGCCGGGCAGGATATTTATACGCGATCGCCCAACGCGGCGACTTGGCGGTGCTGCCGAGCTCCTTCCAAAGCTGCGTGTCGTCTACTTTCACCACGATGCCGTCAATTTCGTATTCGAGGCTCTCCCTCCGCGTTTCCCATTCGCCGATGTAGTCCGCCAACTCTTGGAACGATCCGCAGCGGCGCCGGTGAGGGTTAACTTTGAAGCCCAACCGCTCGAGCGCATCGAGTGCTTGCGAATGTTTGGGGAATGGGACTTTCCCGTCCACGAGCAGATAGTAATGAAACATGTCGAGGCTGCGCTGCGCCACGATTCTTGAGTCCAGCAGCCGCATCGCGCCCGCCGCGGAATTGCGAGGGTTGGCGAATTTGGGCTCGCCCGCTTCCTCGCGCTGCGTGTTCAGCCGCTCGAAGGCGCGGCGCGGCATGATCACTTCGCCGCGCACCTCAAAGCGCCCTGGAATTCCGACTGCTTCTAGGCGCTTCGATTCAATTTTGAGTGGCACAGACCGGATGGTCTTGACGTTAGGAGTCACATTCTCGCCTGTCACGCCATCACCGCGCGTCACGCCGCGCGTCAGAACGCCGTTCTCGTACGTAAGCGCCAGGGAAAGGCCGTCCAACTTAAGCTCGCCGACGTAGTTCACGCTCTCGCGCCCCGTAAGGTCGCGCACGCGCCGGTCAAAGTCGCGAAGCTCGTCCAACGAATAAGTGTTGTCGAGGCTGAGCATGGGGACTTGGTGGCGAACCTTCGGAAAAGCCTGCGCCGGCTCGCCTCCCACGCGCTGCGTAGGAGAATCCGGCGTGATGATCTCCGGGTGGCGCTGTTCGAGATCTTGAAGCTTTCGCATGAGTTGATCAAACTCATAATCCGAAATTTCCGGATCATCCAGCACATAGTAGCGGTGCTCATGATGCCGGATTTCTGCGCGGAGTTTTTCAGCTTCCTTTTCAACAGACCTGCCGTGATGCGCTGCCATGACGTTCTACCATCTCCCCGTCAAATCATATTTTGCCGCTGTGGATATCTGCAAGGTATTTCAAAGGGTCTTCTGTAGCGGCGGCGGCTGGCTCGCCGGACTATCGGTAAAGTCCAATGGAGTGCTTCCCGCTGCGATTCTCTTTACCTTTCCTCTGCACGGGCTCGCAGGGTAGGCAGAAAGACACCAGCGGTTTCGTTGGCTGCCCCCAGAACGATAACAGGTTGGTGCTCTCTTCCCTTAACTTTTCAGTCGAACGCCTCCAATAGGATTCAACGCACCTTTTATGTTCAGTGCGAAATGCCTTGACAATATCCAACGTGTTTTATAAGCTTAGAAATTGCCCCGCAGCGTAAATTGCTTGCAGGGAAATTGGTGGTGGCCGGCAGTTCCGGCAATGCCACCCCAAACCCCGCAATAGGGGGGCTCGCGCTTCACGAGCCATACAGTTCTTTGACAATTGAGTTGAGCATGCCACGTCAAGGCGCGAAGTCTTGCGGGCGCAGGACTGAGTTTTCCAGTCGGGCGGTTCGCTGAGACCGAGCGCGAAGCTGAGCGAAATGAACCTTTTCTATGGCAAGAGAAGGCTCATTAATTTTCCCGCTGTTGGTTTCCGGTCATTGGCCGGTTACCGAGGCGGGAAGCTCCAAAGTTTATGGCGCGTTGCGCGCAAACCCCGTTCGTGGGGCGAACGCGGAGCGACGCCAGCCAAGTTTCAAACGAGAGTTTGATCCTGGCTCAGAATCAACGCTGGCGGCGTGCCTAACACATGCAAGTCGAACGAGAAAATCAGGCTGTAGCAATACAGCTTGGTGAGTAAAGTGGCGAACGGGTGAGTAACACGTAGCTAACCTGCCATCGAGTGGGGGATAACCTGGGGAAACTCGGGCTAATACCGCATAAACTCCTTGCTGCTCATGCAGCGAGGAGCAAAGGTCCGCAAGGATCACTCGATGAGGGGGCTGCGGCCGATTAGCTAGTTGGCGGGGTAATGGCCCACCAAGGCGATGATCGGTAGCCGGCCTGAGAGGGCGCACGGCCACACTGGCACTGA
>NFUN01000089.1 GCA_002197525.1 Acidobacteria subdivision 13 bacterium RH2 MAG17b
AGATTCTGTGTGACAACTGAATTTTTGGAGTTGGTGCGGCGCTCTATGAGCGCAGAAGCACTTAAAAAATAAAGACCGGCGGTCACAGACCGCCGCACCAGCCGCAGTTGTCACACAGACTCTGAAGCCCGGCGCTACAAAACCAAAATGAGTCACTACCCAGCATTGAGTTTGTGGTGTCTGGTATAGCAGGATAGTGCACATGGGTGTTTGCCGCGGAATCAAGAATGAAAATAGCGAGCGTCGCAAGCGCGTTCCCCAAACACTACTACAGCCAGGAAGTCCTTATTGGAGCGCTGAAGAGCCTTTGGGGCCAGAGGCTGAAGAACCCGCAACTGCTCGATAGGCTTCATGCGCGGGCAGGCGTCGAAGGTCGTTATCTCACGCTTCCGCTTGAAGCTTATACGCGGCTTGCAGGCTGGGGAGAGGCCAATTCCGCCTGGATCGAATGGGCCCAAGAGCTCGGCCAGGAGGCCATCTGCAAGGCTCTCACAAGCGCGGGATTGGCGCCCGGCGATCTCGATGCGCTGTTCGTTGTCTCGGTCACTGGCATCGCCAACCCATCGCTCGACGCCCGCCTTATTAACCGCATGGGGCTTTCTCCGCATATCAAACGCGTCCCTATTTTTGGCCTTGGGTGCGTAGCAGGAGCGGCCGGAATCTCCCGCGCCGCTGACTACGTGCGCGCCTATCCGGCCCAGGTTGCCGCGCTCCTCTCGGTGGAGTTGTGCTCGCTGACGGTGCAACGGGACGATGTGTCCGTAGCGAACGTCATTTCGTCCGTGCTCTTCGGTGATGGAGCCGCAGCAGTGCTGGTGACAGGCTCTGAACGGGCTTCCGACGGACCCGAAATCGTTGCCACCCGGTCGGTATTCTATCCGAACACGGAATACGCCATGGGTTGGGATATTTCCGAAAGGGGCTTCCAAGTGGTCTTGTCTCCCGATGTACCGGCGATCGTGGAGCGCAACCTCGCGAATGACGTGGATAAATTTCTTGGGGAGCAGGGCGTGAGCAAAGCCCAGATTGGAACCTGGATTCTACACACGGGAGGCCCCAAAGTGCTGGAAGCGACCGAGGCAGCGCTCGATCTTCCTGATGGGGCTCTCGATGCTTCCTGGGAGTGCCTCCGCAAAACCGGCAATTTGTCGTCAGCGTCAGTTCTGGTCGTTCTCGAGGAGATTATGCGGCATCGCCGCCCTGAACCGGACACGCTGAGCCTGCTCGCGGCGATGGGGCCGGGCTTCTGCTCGGAGCTGGTTCTGCTGCGGTGGTAAGAATGGATTACGGAGCGCTCAAAACCGGCGTTCTGGTTGTGGGTGGCGGTCCCGCTGGTCTCGCCGCAGCCATTGCAGCGCGGTTAAAGGGCTTTGAGGTGACTCTAGCCGACTGCGCCCAGCCGCCCATTGACAAGGCGTGCGGTGAAGGCATCATGCCGGATGGAGTTGCAGCGCTGCGCCAGCTCGGAGTGGTCATTAGTCCTGCGGATTCGTACCCCTTCCGGGGGATTTGCTTCCGTGGGTGCGGAGTATCTGTTGCGGCCGATTTCCCGCACGGTTGCGGTTTTGGAATTCGGCGTACAGCGCTGCACAAGGTTCTGAGCGAGCGGGCGGCCGAAGTCGGAGTCTCAATGTTATGGAACGCGCGCGTGAAATGCCTGGCTTCGGAAACGGTCTCCGTTAACGGACGGCCCGTGCAATGCAGATGGCTCATCGGCGCCGACGGCCAGAACTCACATCTCCGGCGCTGGGCAGGGATCGACGACAGCCGCCGGCGTGATCTCCGCTTTGGATTCCGCCGCCATTTCCGCGTGAAATCTTGGAGCGATTACGTAGAGGTTCTCTGGGGTGAAGGTTGCCAAATAATCGTCACGCCGGTAAGCCGGGAAGAAGTGTGCGTCGGTCTTCTCTCCCGGAATGCGCAGCCGCGGCTGGATGGCGAGATTCCGAAGTTTCCATATCTTGTCAACCGCCTGAGAGGGGCCGCGCCAACGTCTCCAGAAAGAGGATCTCTCTCGGCCAATCACTCTGTGCGGACGGTGATCCGCGACCAGATCGCACTCGTGGGTGACGCTTCAGGCTCAGTCGACGCCATCACAGGCGAAGGGCTCTGTTTGGCGTTTCAACAAGCGATCTGCCTCGCGGAGGCTCTCGTACAAAACAACCCTGCCTATTACCAAGCCGCGCATCGCCGTATTACCAAGCTTCCCGCCATCATGGCAAGATTTTTGTTGACCATGGACAAGCACGCTTCTATCCGCCGCCGCGTGCTTCACGGACTAGCTTCCAAGCCAGAGATTTTTGAACGCCTGCTTGCCTTGCATTTGGGCGCATTGGCGCCTGCCGGCTTGGGTGTAAGCGGGATGGTTAATCTTGGCTGGCGAGTTCTTACGGCCTGACCCCTCGTAAATGCCTTCAACTTCCAATTCCCTCGATCTGCTTATGCGTCTCAAAACGGCGGCAGCCCCAATGAAAGAAGATCCTTCGCTTCGCTCAGGATGACGGCCCTTTTGCGCTTTTCAGCAGACCGCCAAGAGCTGCTGTTCGGAATTACGGTTACGTATTTCCCCTCACCCGGCGCTCCGCGCCACCCTCTCCCGCAGGGAGAGGGCTGGGTTTCGAAGGAGGAAGACTACCGGCCCTCTCCTAGGGGGAGAGGGTGGACCGCGTCGCGGGACGGGTGAGGGGTTACTGGCACAAAGAATACGGCGCCGCAATTCCGAACAGCAGCACTAAGGGCTTAAGCCAAAATAAAGTTTACTTTTAAGCCTTCTTTTTCTGAGTCCGCGGGAAGATGGTGTAGTTCCACTGCGGGTTGACTTTGTCGTATTTGATATTGAGCTGGTCCATCTCTTCATCGGAAATTTTCTTGCCGGTCTCATACTGTTTTTTGTCCAGCTTCGCTTTCACGCGAAGGCCTTTCTTGGTTCGGGTCGATCCAATCAAATTCACCGCGGTTTCATAGCTCACCAGGGGTTCTCCTTTCCAATTCAAGCTGATAAACGAAAACAAGCGATGCTCCACCCTGTTCCACTTGCTGGTCCCCGGGGGATAATGACAAACTCCCATACCTATACCCCATTGGTCTGAAAGTTGTTGGAGGTAGTACTTCCAGGCGCGGCTTCGACTACTGTTGCTACCCCCGCTGTCCGCACACAAAAGCCATTGGCCGGCCATGGGGTAATATCGCCGCCCCACCCCGACCCACCACTGACGAAGACTTTCCACCGCAAATTCCGCCGTGTCATGGGTCATTCCGACGTTCACAAAACCTTGATTCCGATGAACATCGCAAGCCCCATAGGGAATCGCTGTCCCCACCGCCCAACTCGGGAAGTCATACGTGTTCACCTCGCGCGGTTCGCCTTTCGGACGCCACGTCCGTCCAGGATTCTTAAAATCACCCACCCGCTCTTTCTTCTTGGTGTCGATCGACAGGACCGGGTTTCCCTGGTGGATGAAATTTCGTATCCGCGCATTGATCGCACGAAATTGTTCATCCCGGTTCGCGGGAGCGCTGCCCTCTTTGTTTTTGACGTTCCCTTGAAGGGAGTAGCCCAAGGCCATCAGTTTCCGATGCACGCTACGTTGGCTCACCGCATGCCCCTGACGGGTCAGCTCTTCGGCGATGCGGTATGTCGATTTACTCGTCCATCGCAACGGACTCATCGGGTCCCCTGCCGTGGTTTCTTCCATGATCTTCCCCAAGGCCCTCTTCAATGGCGGATCGGACGCCTCTATAGGTCTGCGTCCACCTCCCGGTCGGCGAAGTCTTCCGGTTTCGCCCAGCAAGCGCCTTCGTCTTAAATCGCTTATTCCTTTGAGAATCGTGGGACGCGACATCCCGGTCAACTCGTGCATCGCCCTTAAACCCCCGCGACCCAACGCCAAGGCTTCCTTCGCCACATACCAGCGGGCCTGCGCTTCGTTCAACGTTTTAAGCACTTTGAGCATGATGGCGCGATGGGCGATCTCCATGAGACCATCGTGCCACATAGCTTCGACGAAAGGTAAACTTTATTTTGGCTTAAGCCCTAAGAGTTTCAGAAGCATAACGCTGCGCCTCTGGCAGAAGGCGAAATCGCCAATTAATTAAGGACGGGATGTCCGTAATTTTTCCTTGGGGACGAAGCGGTCCAGGCCAGCAATTTCAAAAATTGTTTGACCATTACGGAACTGCTCCATCAGATCCTTCTCCTTTTGCACCAGTTCGAGACCCAAGCGAACGGCCTCCGTCAAGCGATCCGCCGGAAACGCTATTATCCCGTTGGCGTCGGCAACGATGATGTCTCCGGGATTCACCACCAGCGAGCCGCAATGGACCGGAACATCTACATCTCCGTACCTGTCCTTGAGCGCCTTTCGAGGATGGATGCAACGCGAAAACACACAGTATCCTGACGTTTTGATTTCCACCGGATCCCGGGCAGCGCCGTCAATCACCGTGCCCTTCAACCCCCGGGATTTAGCCGACGTTGACATCAACTCGCCCCAAAGGCCGTAGTCGGGCGAGCCCGAGGCTACCAATACCTCGCCCGGATGGGCAAGGTGCAAGGCATGGTGCAGAGTGAGATTCTCACCCGGCTCGCACCGGACGGTTCTGGCCGGTCCGCAGATTCGAAATTCAATGTCGAGAGGGCGGATTCCGATTTCGATGGGACAAGACGGACCGAAACAATCTGCCAACTGAGATACCGAAATGCCGTGAAGCTTTGCCAGTAATTCCGCGCTGATTCCATGCATGCCACGTCTCCTTCGATACCACCCACAGGTTGAACTTGCGAAATGGATTGCTGCCCCCCGCAAAAACTCTGTAGTGCGGAGCTTAACTTCCGGGTTGCGGCTTGTTCAAGGGCAAAAGCGCTAGCCAAAGAAGCAAGAAAAGGATAACTCTTTTGATTTCTTTGTGCCGCTGCACGGCGCGGTTAAAACACCGCCCTTCCGGTGCTGCTCGATGGCATTTTTCAGCAACCGGCTGGGTCTGAATTGCAAGTGTACGCCATCCGCTCCTGTTGCCAATCTCTCATAGCAGCAACCGGCAGCCCGGTCAGCGCTTTGCTGCGCGGTTCTAACGGCCCACTACCGTTCCGAGGCCGCGCGTCTCGCAGAAAAACGGGATGCGCAACGCGCCAGAGTGAAACTCCTGACCGTTCAACAGGTTCATGGCGCAAGACGCCATGAACCTGTTGGATACAACGAAAGCTCTCCTGTACACTTCGTATAAAGGGAGTTCAGTTGATTGCCGAGGCGGTTTACGGGCTCGAGACAGTTTTGCGGAAAACAGGCACAAGGGGCAGAGCGGCGTGGGGGTGGTTTGCGTCCGGAATTGTCTCCTCAATCTCTGCGTGTGGCCCGTGGCGATTGCGCGGGCGGCTGGCAGATGTGGCGGCGAGCGCGCTCATAGTTATCGCCCTGGGGGGTACTTTTGGCCTAGCTTCCCAAGGCGCTGGTTCTAGCGCAGCCTGGGGGAAGAAAGTGCTTCGCATCGAGATCCAAACCGACGCCCACTTGCGGCTCTCGGAGTTTGCCGGAAGCGTCCCGCAACAGGCCGGTGAGCCACTAGACGCGGGGAAGGTTTCCGCGAGCCTGAAAAATCTCTTTGCCACCGGGCGATTCCGCACACTTCGGGCCGACGTGCAGGACGAGCCGGGTGGAGTGTTTTTGATTTTCGCTGGCAAAGCGAGGTTTTTTACCGGAACCGTCCAAGTACAGGAAAAACCAACTGCGGTGGACCCCGCTGCTTTATCCAGCAGCACGCGCTTGAACCTGGGCCAGCCGCTTACCCGCGCCGCAATCGCCGCTGCGCAGCGCCGCATCCAGTCTTTGCTTGCGACAAACGGCTATTACCAGGCGCAGATTCGCTATTCGCTCAACCGCAACCCATCTGATGATGTCGCGAACGTGGTCTTTGCTGTCGTTCCGGGAAAGCCGGCCACGCTCAGCTCGGTGACTTTCGAGGGTCCGCTCGGAGTTCCACCCGCCCGTCTGGCAAGCCTGGCGGGTTGGAAACGGGGAATGCATCTGAGTTCGGTGAAGGTGCAGCGAGGCCTGCAACGGATCCATGACTTCTACACTAAGCGTGGGCGACTGGAAGCGACTGTGGACGCGGGGCAGCGCATCTACGACGCAGCCCACAACACCGAAAGCTTGAAGGTAACCGTTCGCCCCGGCCCGCTGGTGCGGGTTTACGTTGAGGGCGCGCACATCTCGACCGGGACGCTCCAAAAGATTCTAACTGTCTATCGCGATGGCCTTACTGACGATCTGTCTTTGGACTCCGGAGCGCGTCAGATCGAGGATATCCTCGAGCGCCGGGGATATTTTACAGCCCGCGCGCGATGGCGGCGAATTGTCCACCAGGACCAAGTGAACATAACGTACGCCGTAATCCCCGGACCTCAGTCGGACTTCGTAGGGTTCAACTTTCGCGGCAACCGGAGCATCTCTACCGACGACCTGCAGCCTTTGGTCACGCTGCTGCCAGCGAGTTTCCCCAGCCGTATCCATGGGCTTTTCAGCCAGAGCATGCTCGATGACAGCGTGAAAAAGCTCGCGGCGCTCTACCAATCCAGGGGCTTTCTCCAGGCGAAGATTGACCCTGTCCTACATAACAATGGAACCGATTTGTCGGTTACCTTCGAGATTCGCGAAGGGGGGCAAACACGGGTCAGGCAGCTTGAATTCCAGGGTGTTGACGATAAAACCGCTGGAATACTGAAGGCCATCGTCCATGCGCTGCCGGGCCGCCCCTATTCTCCGGCGGTCATCAACGGGGACCGCAACACGATGCTCAACTACTTTGTGGACCTCGGTCACAACGAAGCGGTGGTCACGCCGCGTGTCGTTCCCGCCGGGCCCAACGAAGTGAACGTGACTTACCACGTTGAGCCGGGTCCGCAGGACACGATCCAGGGCATCGTGGTGATCGGCAACCGGTATACGCACACCGGAATAATCCAGCGCCAACTGACCTTCAAGGCCGGCCAGCCGCTGAGCCAGGCAAGGCTCTATAACTCGCAGCAGCGCCTCTACAACCTTGGCTTGTTCAATTCCGTCCAGATTGCGCCGGTAGATCCCGGAGGCCGGGAGCGGCAAAAGACGGTTCTGGTAAGCGTCGAGGAGGCCAAGCGATGGACGCTGGGCTACGGGTTTGGCTTGGATGTGCAAAGGCTGACAGGCAATCAGCCGCAGGGACAATACAGCGCCAGCCCACGGCTCTCGCTGAGTTTGACGCGCATCAACGTCGGCGGGCGGGACCAGACCTTTTCGCTGCGCGGCCGGCTCTCAGACCTTGAGACCGGCGCCGATGGAAGCTACCTGATCTCGCGCCTTTTTAACCATCCGAATCTAAGCCTTAATTTCGACGCCCTCGTGGACCGCACCCGCGACGTCTTGACCTTTACTTCGACGGTCGAGCAGGTTTCGCTGACCGTTGAGAAGCAGTACACGCCTTCTACATTTCTGCTTGGCCGCTACAACTACCGCCTCGTCTCGGTGAATCGCGCTACGCTGCGCATCAGTCCGGAGGAAATTCCACTGGTGAGCCAGCCAGTACGGGACGCAGGCTTCGAATCAACCTTCGTCCACGATACTCGTGACAGCCCGGCTGACGCGACGCGGGGGTCCTATTCTCTGGCCGATGCCAGCATATCGGCTGCCCAGCTCGGTTCTCAAGCCAATTTCACGCGTTTTTTCGGGCAAAACTCCACATATTACCGCCTTGGGTCGCACGTAATCTTTGCCCGCAACACCGAGTTCGGAGTGGAAACACCCTACGGTTCGTCCGCGCATGTCCCGGCATCGACGCAAGGATCGCAGGGCCTTATCACAAACGGCATCCCCCTGCCGGAACGGTTCTTTGCGGGCGGCAGCGACTCTTTGCGAGCCTTCTCGCTGGACCAAGCCGGCCCTCGAGATCCAGTCACCGGATTTCCCGTCGGCGGCAACGCGCTGTTCGTAAATCAATTGGAGGTTCGCTTTCGCTTCCATCAGGGGCGGTATGGGGTGGTGCTGTTTAACGATGCTGGCAATGTCTATTCAAGCCTTGCGGAAATGCGGCTCCTGAAGTTCACGCAGACTTCACCGGCTGATCTTAACTATACCGTGGAGTCCGCCGGTATCGGTCTGCGCTACAAAACACCGATTGGGCCAATCCGGCTTGATGTGGCCTACGATTTCAATCCGCCGAGCTTTCAGTTGACGGCGCCCACAACGGAGGTGCAGCAATTACCGCGAATTCAGTATTTTTTCAGCATTGGACAAAGCTTTTAATTCTGACCGGGCTGACACTCTTCGGCTGCGCGCTGCCGGACTTGATTGCCCGCACGGAAACGGTGGACCGCGTGGTGGCCTCCGTCGGTCAGGCTGGGATCACGCGGAGCGACGTGATCAAGGAATACCGGATGGAGCAGTTTCTGGGGAGTGGCCGGGTCCCTAGCCAGGCGCCGGACGCTGGCGCACTCGACCAATCGCGCGCCCGGTTGATCGACCAGAAACTGCTCGCAGGCGAGATCAGCTCCTACCCTGTGAACGCGGCGCTGCTGTACGGAGCGGCACTTAAACAGGTCGCGGACTTGCGGGCCAGATTCAAAAGTGACGATGACTTTCGCTCCGCTCTTCGTTCGCTGGGCGTCACCCAAACACAATTGCGCAGCCGCCTGGAGCGGGACCAGCACATTCTGCTCATGATCAATGCGCGAATGCGCCCCGCTGCTGTGGTGAGCCAGAATGAAATTCAGGACTATTACGAAAAGACGTTCTTGCCCAAGGCTTCCCGCCTGGGTCGTGGCGTTCCGCCTACGCTTTCCGCCGTGCAGAATCAGATTCGCGAAATTCTGGTTCAGGAGAAAATCAACCGGTTGCTCAACGGATGGCTAAAGGAGTTGCGTGACGAGCGCCAAGTTCGAATCCTCTCGCAATAGGCGGCGGGAGTGGTTGGTTCAATGAAGAAACACTTGACCATTTCGAAGCCGGTGCGCGCGCTGGTGGTAATATTCGCCGCGGTCCTCGCCGTGTATCTGGCAGCCGCAGGAGCGATGGAAACGCGCTGGTTCCATGACGCTCTCAAGCGGCGGCTCATCGCCGGCTTAGAAGGGCTCACCGGCGCGCGTGTTGAGCTTGGCGAGTTGAAGATACGGCCGCTCATTTTTCAGATTGAACTGCGGGCCCTTACGCTGCACGGAACCGAGCCAGCCTCGCAGCCGCCGCTACTGCATGCGCGAACACTTGTGGTGCGGATGAATCCAACATCACTACTCGAAGGCAGATTGATGTTGTCGCGCTTTGTCGCGGACGGGTTGCAAATCCACTTTCAAACTTACGCCAACGGCGCTACCAACCTGCCCGGCCCTCACCAGCAGAGCGTTTCGGTGATGGACGAATTGATGAACTTGGAGGTGGGAACGGCCGTCCTCGAACACGCCGATCTGTTCTGGAACGACCGCTGCATTCCACTCGACGCCACTGCGAAAGGCGTCTCAGCCGTCCTTAATTACACGCCGCAGCGAGGCTATTGGGGCGGTTTCTCTTCTTCCGCGCTGCAGTTCGAGATTCGCGGCGCCCTACTGCCTGCCCTGGCGCTTTCGACGCAGATGGAATTCTCACGTAGCGGCCTGGCATTGAATCGCCTCACTTGGCGAAGCGAGGGCGTTTCCGGCGGGGGCGTAGTGCGCCTCCTGTGGCTGCCTGAACTGCACGGCGAGGCGGACCTGGAGGCGAATGGCCAACTCGATCCGTTGGCCCGACTGCTGAAGTTGACAACTCTGCACGGCGGCGCATTCCGGCTACAAGCGCGGGTGGTTGATGAGGCTGGAAAGCTCTCCGCGAGCGGCGAGGCGGAAGTGCGCGAGGCTTCGGTGCATTCCGTCGCGTTCGCATCTGGTCCGGTGGACCTGACCTCAAAGTTTGTTGTCGATTCAACAGGACTTCGCGTGGATCGCCTCCGCATTGCCGCCATGGGCGGGGCGTTCACCGGAAGCGGAAGAGTTCAATTCGGGATGCTGAAACCTCACTTCGCACTGAGCGGCAATCTTCAAAAGGTTCCGCTGCCCCGTCTGCTCCGGGCTGCTTCCAGCGGGCCGCGGCTGGACCGGTTGCTTCCTTACGACTCGGAGGTCAGCGGCAAGTTCCAGGCGCAGTGGGTGGGCGTTTTAGAAGCCCTCCGGGCGGATTTTAGTCTGCAATTCGCTCTGCCGCCCAACCTCGCGCCTGGTTTGCGGCTTCTGAGCGGTTTCGCGAAGGGATCTTTGGCTGACTCAGGTGCGCTCAGCGTGAA
The DNA here is from genome assembly GCA_002197525.1 of Acidobacteria subdivision 13 bacterium RH2 MAG17b. GTDB lineage: Bacteria > Acidobacteriota > Terriglobia > UBA7540 > UBA7540 > RH2-MAG17b. The sequence goes on from NFUN01000089.1 coordinate 10,273, forward strand.
ACTGGACCAGGCGCAACTCCAAACCTTGCGTTCTTCCTTCAGCGCACAGGGCGCGCTCGGCGCTTCCGAACCTGGCTTCCGAGTGCAGTACCGGACGACCGATTTTGAGGAAGGCCGGCCACTCGCAGAGTTCTTGTTTCAAATCAAACAGCACGTGCCGCTCGCGTTGAAGTCTGCCGCAACGTTTACGGGCGCCGTTAGAGGCACGGTGGCGCAACCCGAAATTCAGGGGCGGCTGGCCATTGGCGCTTTCAGCTACCGAGGCTGGACGTGGGGAGGTTTTGACGCCAAGATAAACGCCGCTTCGGATAACTTGGAGGTTACTTCCGGCCAGTTGCGTTCGGGGCCGAGCGTCTTCCGCTTCAGCGGCGCGGCAGCGTTGGTGAATTGGAATTTGACGGCGGACTCCTCCCTGCATCTCGACGCCCGCGCCGCGCGCGCTCCGGTTGAAGGCCTCCAAGATGCGTTTGGCCTTCACTATCCCGTCGCCGGGCTGATTAGCGGTGAACTCCAACTGAAGGGAACGAGTTCCAAAATGACGGGCACGGGAGGTTTTCTCGTGACAGACGGTGATTTGGACGGTGAGCCTTTTGACCGGCTGTCCGCCAAGGCGGTTATCGCCGGGTCGGTCTGGAAGGTGCAACAGATCCTTTTGACCAAGGGTGCCGGACGGCTTACCGGATGGGCCCGGCTAGACCTGCCCAACCGCGCTTTCTCAGCGAAGCTCGACGGCGTTGCCTTCTCGCTGGCGCAGTTTGAGAGGCTTGCGCCCCGCGGGGAAGCATCCTCTCCCACTCCTCATCTCCAAGGCGCGGTGGCATTTCATCTGGAAGGACACGGAACGTTTTCCGCGCCGCGCATGAGCAGCACTTTGGAAGTGCGCAACGTCGGGTTTGACGGGAGTACGCTGGGTGACTTTATGGCTCAATTTGCGCTTGACGGAGCAGAACTGCGGAGCCAGGGGAGCCTACAGGGACTGGAAGGAGCCCTTCAGTTTCATTCGAGCGCCCGCCTTCAGGGCAACTGGCCCTCCGAGTTCAGCGGGAGCTTCACCGCCCTGCGCCTGGACCCGTGGATGCGTTTGCTCGGTCCAACTCCCTTGCAGGCGCCGGTTACAGCCACAGGCTCATTCCAGGGCTCTGGACCGCTTAGAAAACCCGATGATTTGGTGCTTCAAGCCGAGGCTCGAACGCTAAACATTGCTGTGCCCGGTTTCAGCCTCAAGAACGCTGAACCTATCGAGATGCATTATGCGCAGCGATCGTTTGCAACTAACCAGTTTGTGATGACCGGTCCAGCCTCCACCAAAATTCAGGTCCGGATCGCGGCGGGGATGAATGCTGCTGGTCCTGTCTCTCTGGACCTTCAGGGTGACACCAGAGCGTCCGTATTGCAGTTGATCGACCCGTCGGTGCGGGCGGCAGGGCGTCTCACCCTTAATTTCCATGCGCGAGGCTCGCCAAAGCAGCCTTCGCTGTCGGGCGCGATTGGTATTCACGACGTCAGTTTGCGCTTTGGCGGGCTGCCTGTGCCGGTGGCCGGCCTAAACGGCGCCATCACCTTGCAAGGCGACCGGGCGCAGATCGGGCCATTAACTGCAGTGAGCGGCGAGAGCTCGATCCGGTTGATGGGTTACGTAACACTCGGCCCGGTCCAACGCTATAACTTGCGCGCCAGCCTGGATCACGTGAGGTTGGAATATCCCGCCGATTTCATCTCCCTGCTTAGCGGAAACTTGCGCCTTACAGGCTCGGCGCAGTCTGGTGAGCTTACGGGAGATGTCACAGTGGGACAGATGTTCGTAAGCCAAAATTTCAACCTGGTGAACTGGCTCGGGCAGATGGGTTCCACCGCGGCGGGAGCGGTGACTGCGGAACCGGCTTCAGGCTCCGCCCCCAATGTGAGGTTGAGTATTCGCGTTCTCACCACTCCCGAAGTACACCTCTCATCGTCCACGCTGAGCTTTGACGCCGCCGTCAATACGACACTGCGTGGAACCCTGTCCAATCCGGTGGCTGTGGGCGATATTCACATTCGCAACGGGCAGGCATTGGTCGCCGGCAATCGCTACCAGATCGAGCGCGGCGACATCAGTATGGCGAGCCCAGTCCAAACCACGCCGGTCCTGGACATTGAAGCTCAAACGCGCGTTCAGGGCTACAATTTGACGGTGGACGTCACCGGACCCGCCGACCGCGCCAAGCTGGCGTATCGCTCCGTTCCACCTCTGCCTACGGCGCAGATCCTTTCTCTTCTGGCGCTGGGCTACGCTCCTCAGCAGATGATGATGACCTCTACCGGCAACCAGGAGTTCGGCGCTGCAGGCGCGAGCGCGCTGCTTTCCCAGGCTCTTTCCAGCCAGACTACCGGCCGCGTGACGCGTCTGTTCGGCGTGAGCCGGATTCGCATCGATCCCAACATGATCGGCGCCACGGCCGCGGGGGGCGAGCGCATCACCGTGGAGGAGCAGGTGGCCCGCAACGTGACCATCACCTATTCCACCAATACGGCCGTCGCACAGCAGCGCGACATCCGTCTGCGGTGGGACCTGAGCAATAAAATCTCCTTGCTTGGCGAGCGCGACATTAATGGCGTGTACGGATTTGAGGTGCGCTTCCATCACCGCCTGAAGTAGATCGCTATTGCCAGCTCTCCAGGGAATCATGTTGAGCCATTTAGAAATGTAACCCGCCCGGCCGTTTTCAGAGTAACCCCCATAGAAGGTTTACGAGGAGGGGTGCCATGAGCCGAAGGTCCCGAGGGGAATATCTCGCCGATTGCGCTAATCCGGCGCTAAATCGAAAAACAAATTCAGCTCTGGCTCTATCTAAATTGATTTCAGGAAAGATAAGTGGCCTTGCTTGACAAAATTCATGTTACTGGTTTGTTTTCAATCGGTTAAGCGATGAGCAGTGGCTTTGCTCCTCTAATGATTGCTTGTTTTCAATGGCTTCGGGTGCACTCCGCGCCGCGCAGTGAGTGAAATGCGCATTTTGTTGCAATTCGCGTTGTGTCGAAACTGGTTCATCACAATGGACTTAGTCTAGCACACTAGGCTAAATTAGGTCAAGACGCTTTTGGCATTGCCCCGCCCTTCACCCGGCCTTAATAACGGCCACCCTCTCCCCCCAATATGGGGGAGAGGGGCGGGGGGTGAGAGGAGCGGCTATAAACGAGGTTGTAGATTCTCTCTTGAAATTCAAGGGGTTTTTTTAGTTCATGCCACCTCCGCGGAGGCCGGAGCCGTCCGGACTGGGGCGAGCAGTGGGAAGAGCTGGGAACCGTCGTAGAGCTGATGATGCTTAA
>NFUN01000009.1 GCA_002197525.1 Acidobacteria subdivision 13 bacterium RH2 MAG17b
GCCGCCGGGTCGGAGGCGCCAATTACCAGGTGCCGGTTGAAGTAAACCGGAATCGTCAAACCTCTCTCAGTCTCCGCTGGATTATCGGCTATGCGCGAGATCGCGGCGAAAGGTCTATGGTAGACAAGTTGTCCGCCGAGCTACTCGATGCGGCAAACAACCGCGGTGGGGCGATCAAGAAGAAGGATGATACTCACCGTATGGCCGAAGCGAACAAGGCTTTTGCCCACTACCGCTGGTAATCCCGAAGAGTCGGGACGTTCTGAAACGGGACGGGATGCGGTTTCTCCCGGAAGCGCGAGCCGTCCCCTGAGCTAAAAAGCTAGAGCTCCCTTGGTGGCCATCCGGCGTGGTGCCGGATGGGCGACTTTTGCGCGTTTGGCGCGCGGAGGAGTGTTTTGCCCGGGTTTTTATATGCCGCGTACAGTACCGCTCGAAAAAATTCGCAACATCGGCATCATGGCTCATATCGATGCCGGTAAGACTACTACTACGGAGCGAATTCTGTACTATACCGGGATTACCCACAAGATGGGCGAGGTTCACGAAGGTACAGCGGTGATGGACTGGATGGAGCAGGAGCAGGAACGCGGCATTACCATCACTTCTGCAGCGACGACGTGTTTCTGGCGGGATATCCGGATCAACATCATTGATACGCCGGGTCACGTGGATTTTACAGCGGAAGTTGAGAGGTCGCTCCGAGTTCTTGACGGAGCGATCGCCATTTTAGGAGCGGTCGAAGGCGTAGAGCCGCAAACGGAGGCGGTGTGGAGGCAGGCGGATAAGTATCGCGTGCCGCGAATCGTGTTCGTCAACAAAATGGATAGGGTGGGCGCCGATTTTGATCAGTGTGTCAGGCAGTTGCGCGAGAAGCTGCATGCTAATCCCGTAGTGATTCACCTGCCGCTCGGCAACGAAGACCGTTTTCAGGGAGCGATCGACGTAATCACCCAGAAGGCGATTGTGTATAAGGACGAAACGCTCGGGGCGGACTACGACGTGGTCGAAATCCCGGCGGCGGATTTTGAGCGCGCAAAACACGCCCGCGAGCAGTTGATTGAGTCGCTTGGCGAAGTGGACGAAGAAATGATGGAGAAATACGTCCATGGAGAGCCGGTGACTGCCAATGAGCTCAAGGCCAGCGTGCGGCGGAATACCATCGCCATGAAGGTTTTTCCCGTGATTTGCGGTTCGGCGTTCAAGAATAAGGGTGTGCAGCCACTGCTCGATGCCGTGGTGGATTGCCTGCCTTCTCCAGTCGATGTACCTCCGATTGAGGGCACTGCGCCAGGCAACGAAGAGGAAAAAATCATACGCGAACCTGAGGATAATGCGCCGTTTGCCGCGCTGGTATTCAAGATCATGACCGATCCGTTCGTCGGTCAGCTCGCCTTTGTGCGCGTCTATTCCGGTACGCTCAAGAACGGTGATACGGTTTACAATCCACGGCGCGACCGGCGCGAGCGCGTGGGGCGCTTGCTGAAGATGCACGCCAACAAGCGCGAGGAGATCAGCGAGGTTTTGGCGGGCGACATCGCGGCAGCGGTGGGCTTGAAGAGTGTTTCGACCGGCGATACGATCTGTGACGAAAAGGCTCCTGTCGTGTTCGAGGCGATGGACTTTCCGGCTCCGGTCATTTCCGTGGCCATCGAACCCAAGACCAAGGCCGATCAGGAAAAGATGGGCGTGGCGCTCGGCAAGCTTATGCAGGAAGATCCCACCTTCAAGGTACACACAGAGCCCGATACGGGACAGACGCTGATCTCGGGCATGGGAGAGCTTCACCTTGAGATTATAGTAGACCGCATGATGCGGGAGTTCAACGTGGGTGCAACCGTCGGCCGGCCACAAGTGGCGTACCGCGAGACCATCCTGAGCGCCGCTGAGGGCGAAGGAAAGTATATCCGGCAGACAGGCGGCCACGGCCAATATGGGCACGCGAATGTGCGAATCGAGCCGCTGCCTCACCCCAACGCTGACGAGATTGCTGACCTGACCCGCAAGAAATCCTCCAACCGCTTTGATCCTGAATTGAACCTGCTTTTCATCGACGAAATCGTCGGTGGGAGCGTGCCTCGCGAATACATTATGTCGGTGTATCAGGGTATACGCGAAGCGATGGAGACCGGGGTGCTCGCGGGCTATGAAATGACGGGGATGCGGGTTGCGCTTGTCGATGGCTCGTATCACGACGTTGACTCTTCGGAGCTTGCGTTCAAAATTGCAGGTTCGATGGGATTCAAGGACGCTGTAGGCCGAGCCCGGCCGGTGCTGCTTGAACCGGTGATGAAGGTGGAAGTGGTGGTCCCGGAAGAGTTCATGGGTGATGTGCTTGGAGATTTGAGCAGCCGCCGCGGGCATATCGAGGGAATGGAGAAGCGCGGTTCGACCCAGATTATCCGTTCCGTGGTGCCACTCGCCGAAATGTTCGGCTATGCTACCGATCTGCGTTCGCGAACGCAGGGCCGCGCCTCCTACACCATGCACTTTCTGCGCTACGAGCAAACGCCGGCCGCGATCGCAGAGGAGATTATCAGTAAAGTGCGGGGGCGGCCAGTAGAAAAGTAAGGCCCGAAAGAGCTTTGAAACGGTTTAAGCGTGTTTCTGAATTTTAAGCGACGAGGCTAAGAAGCTATGGCGAAGGAAAAATTTGATCGTTCGAAACCGCACATGAACATCGGGACGATCGGGCACATCGATCATGGAAAGACGACGTTGACGGCGGCGATCACGAAGGTGTTGTCGAAGCACAACCCGAAGGTGCATTTCCGGGCGTTTGATTCAATCGACAATGCGCCGGAGGAGAAGGCGCGGGGGATCACGATAGCCATTGCGCACGTGGAATACGAGACGAAGAACCGGCATTATGCCCACGTGGACTGTCCTGGGCACGCGGACTACATCAAGAACATGATCACTGGGGCAGCGCAGATGGACGGGGCGATTCTGGTGGTGGCGGCGACGGACGGGCCGATGCCGCAGACGCGGGAACACGTGCTGCTTGCGCGGCAAGTGAACGTTCCGTACATCGTGGTGTTCATGAACAAATGCGATGCGGTGGAAGACCCGGAGTTGCTGGAGTTGGTGGAAGTGGAAGTGCGGGATCTATTGAACAAGTACAACTTCCCTGGGGACAAGGTGCCGGTGGTGCGGGGCAGCGCGCTGAAGGCGCTCGAAGGGGATGCGAAGTGGGAGAAGTCGATCGACGAGTTGATGGCGGCGGTGGACTCCTACATCCCGATGCCGCAGCGGGAGATCGATAAGCCATTTTTGATGCCGGTGGAGGATATTTTTTCGATTTTGGGGCGAGGAACGGTAGTCACGGGAAGGGTGGAGCGGGGGAAGGTAAAGGTGCAAGAAGAGATTGAGATTGTGGGGTTAAGGCCGGAGCCGTTCAAGCGGGTGGTGACTGGTATAGAAATGTTCAAGAAGCTGTTGGATGAAGGGCAGGCGGGGGACAATATTGGGGTGTTGCTGAGGGGGACGGAGAAGGAAGATGTGGAGCGGGGGATGGTGCTGGCGAAGCCAGGGTCGATCACGCCGCACGTGAAGTTCAAGGCGGAGACGTACATATTGACGAAGGAAGAAGGCGGGAGGCACACGCCGTTCTTTAACGGGTACCGGCCGCAGTTTTACTTTCGGACGACGGACGTAACGGGAGTGGCGAAGTTGCCTGAGGGGACGGAGATGGTGATGCCGGGAGACAACGTGACGATGGAGATCGAATTGATCACGCCGATTGCGATGGAGAATGGGCTGAGGTTTGCGATTCGAGAAGGCGGACACACGGTGGGAGCCGGGTCGGTCACCGAGATTATCCAGTAGGCAGGCAAGAAATGTTACATGAAAAGATCAGAATTCGATTGAAAGGTTACGATCACCGCATTCTGGACCAGGCGGCGGCGGAGATTGTTTCTACGGCCAAGCGGAATGGAGCCCAGGTTGTAGGGCCGATTCCTCTGCCTACCATCAAGAACAAGTATTGCGTGTTGCGCTCTCCCCATACGGACAAGAAGTCGCGCGAACAGTTTGAAATTCGCACCCACAAGAGATTGGTGGATATTCTGGAGCCAACGGGTTCGACCATTGACGCCTTGACTAAGTTGGATTTGCCTTCCGGAGTAGATGTCGAGATCAAGGCCTTTGGGAAGGAACACACCAAGTAGACCTGTCAGTGGCAGGTTGTACATGGTTGTTCGCAACGGACGACGGGCAAGAGACAACGGACAAGAGATTTATGGTAGACGGAATTCTTGGGAAAAAGCTCGGCATGACGCAGGTGTTCCGGGCAAACGGAGACGTGGTTCCGGCCACTGTGCTCAAGGCGGGACCTTGCGTCGTGGTTCAGCGGAAAACGAAAGCCAAGGACGGCTATGAGGCGGTTCAGTTGGCGCTCGTCGAGGTTCCTGGACCGAAGCGCGTCAGTAAGCCGAGGGAAGGCCACTTCAAGCGCGCGGGTGCAAATCCATCGAGATTCGTCCGGGAAGTCCGGCTCGGAACGGGCAGCGAGGAAGCGAAGGCTGGAGACAAGGTGTTGGTAGATCAGTTTCAGCCAGACGAGGTTATCGATGTGACGGGCGTCTCAAAGGGGCGCGGATTCGCCGGAGTTCATAAGCGCCACCATTTTGGAGGAGGCTCAGGCTCCCACGGCTCGATGTTTCATCGCGCGCCGGGTTCTATTGGCGCTTCGGCGTTTCCTTCGCGCGTGCTTAAGGGAATGCGCGCCGCCGGACATATGGGGGCTAGCCAAGTCACCGTGAGGAACCTAAAAGTTTTGCGAGTGATGCCAGAGGAAAATGCTCTACTGGTTGAAGGCGCGGTGCCTGGGCCCGAAGGTGGCTACGTGGTGTTGCGCAAAGCAAAGGCGCCGCGGCGCAAGAGCGCACCCAATCCAGATGCGCAGGGCGGAAAGAAGAAGTAGATCAAGGCTGGCTTAAAGGGTCTGAGTTTCGAACATGGCAATTGTTGAGGTAAGAAACCTGGAGGGGGCCAAGGTGCGAGAGCACGAGCTTCCGGACGCGGTCTTTTCGATCCCACCGAATGAGAGTTTGCTGTGGGAAGCCGTGAAAGCCTATCTGGCTAACCGCCGGCGAGGCACGCATTCCACTAAAAGCCGGGGCGAGGTGAGAGGCGGCGGCAAGAAACCGTGGAAGCAGAAGGGTACGGGGCGGGCTCGCGTGGGCAGCATTCGCAGTTCGCTGTGGCGCCATGGTTCTATTGCCCACGGTCCGAAGCCGCGCGATTACAGCGTTCAGCTTCCGGCCAAGATGGTCCGCGGCGCTTTGCGTTCGGCTCTGGCTGCAAAATTTCAGGAGAATAAGCTCACGGTGATTGATGGTTACGATCTGACTGAGCCCAAGACGAAGGCTTTTGGTGGCGCCTTGAAAAAGCTTGGCATCCAGAAATCAGTCCTGGTTGTGAGCGACGCGGCCAATCGGAACCTGCAGCTTTCGGCGCGCAACCTCCGCGGATGTGCTCTGAGGCGGCACCATGAACTTCAAGCCTACGAAGTGCTCAGCCACGACGGGTTGCTGATTTCGGAATCGGCGCTGGTCCGGCTTGAGGAGGCGCTGCGGTGATCAAAAGTCCATACCAGATTCTCCATAAGGCGATCATTACGGAAAAGGGTCTGCTCGCCAAGGAACGGTCGAGGACGCTGATTTTTGAGGTGGATCCCCGAGCAAACAAGGTGGAGATTAAGGCCGCCGTGCAGGGCGCCTTCAAGGTGAAGGTGGAGTCGGTTCGTACCGCAAATTACCACGGTAAAATGCGTAGGCGCGGCCGCACGATGGGATTTCGGATGGACTGGAAGAAGGCGTACGTCAAGCTGAGACCTGGCGAGAAGGCTCCGGAATACGGGGAGAGCGTTTAGGGCGCGCGCCGGCTGCAAGGCGTAGGAAAAGGGACGCGTGAGCTGAAAGTGGACGAACATGAGCGTTAAGACTTACAGGCCCTATACAGAGACAAGGCGATTCCAAACCGGTTTGACATTTGAGGAATTGACCACCTCGACGCCCCACAAGCCGTTGCTGGAGCCGAAGGCGCGCATCTCTGGAAGGAACAACAAAGGGCGCATCACGATCCGGCATCGCGGCGGCGGACACAAGCGCCACTACCGGGTGATTGATTTTAAGCGCGATAAGGCGGGCATCGCCGCGCGGGTGGCTACCGTAGAGTACGATCCGAACCGCTCAGCGTTTATTTCGCTTCTGCACTATGCCGACGGAGAGAAACGATACATCCTCTATCCGCACGGGCTCAAGGTGGGAGACCAGGTGGTTTCTGGTCCTGATGCAGACATTATTGCAGGGAATGCGCTGCCCATTAGGAATATTCCGGTCGGAACCATGATTCACAACATCGAGCTCCGGCGAGGGAAGGGTGGACAGATGGTTCGCAGTGCGGGCGGGGCGGCACAACTGCTCTCGAAAGAGGGGGATTACGCCTTGGTCCGGCTTCCCTCGGGCGAGGTGCGGAAGGTTCATCTGGATTGCATGGCGTCCATCGGCCAACTGGGAAATTTGGACCATGAAAATGTCACCATCGGCAAGGCTGGGCGCACGCGCTGGTTGGGTCGCCGGCCTACGGTGAGAGGCGTGGCGATGAATCCTGTAGACCATCCCCTCGGCGGCGGTGAAGGGAAGACTTCAGGCGGTAGGCATCCGGTGACGCCTTGGGGCAAGCCTACGCGTGGCTACAAGACCCGCAACAACAAACTGACTGATCGATTTATCGTCAAGAGGCGCGAGAAGAAGTAACGGAGGGTGTTTTGGGAAGGTCGCTTAAAAAGGGACCGTTTGTTGATGGCCACCTGATCAAGAAAATCGAACTGCTGAATCGCCGATTCGAAAAGAAGGTGGTTAAGACCTGGTCGCGAAGATCAACCATCTTTCCAGAGATGGTGGGACACACGATCGCTGTCCACAACGGGAAAAAGTTTATTCCTGTCTATATCACCGAGAATATGGTGGGGCATAAGCTGGGGGAGTTTGCACCCACTCGCACGTTCAAAGGACATAGTGTTAAGGTGGCAGCGGAGCGGGCGTCGGCGCCCGCTCCAAGGGCAGCCTCGGGCTCTGCACCCGCAGCGAGTTAGGCCGGTAGGTGTAGTACCACTGTGAAGGAGTCAGGCACAAAGGCATGGAAGCGCGAGCGACAACCAAATACCTGAGGGTTTCTGCTCAGAAGGCGCGGCTGGTGGTCGATCTTATTCGCGGCCATCGGGCTGGCGACGCTATAAACATCCTCCATTTCACGAAAAAGCGGGTAACGCGAGAAGTGGAGAAAGCGCTGCGGTCGGCCATCGCTAATGCCGAACAGAAATCGGACCGGGTGGATGTGGATGAATTGATCGTATCTCAGGCGTATGTCAACGAAGGACCACGGATGAAGCGTATTCGGCCGGCGCCAATGGGCCGGGCGCACCGCTATCAGCGCCGTATGAGTCATATCACAATTGTGGTCGAGGCGCCCGAGGGCGATTAGGCAAGAACCGGTGGAGAGGCCCTGAATATTTTCGGGCCGCGCAGCCGGTCTAGGAGGTTAGGCGTGGGTCAGAAGGTTCACCCCTACGGATTCCGGCTGGGGTACAACAAGACCTGGAAGTCTCGCTGGTTCGCAAAGAAAGGCTATGCAGATCTGCTGCACGAAGATCTGGTTCTAAAAAAACGACTCAAAGCCGAGCTCTACAGTGCGGGAGTCGCCTCCATAGAGATTGAGCGGCCGGGCAACAAGCTGAAGATTACGATTTATACAGCGCGGCCGGGCATCATCATCGGGCGCAAGGGGGCGGAGATCGACCGGTTGCGGCAGGAGATTAAAAAACGTACCGGACGAGAGGTCCTGCCCATAAACATCCAAGAAGTTAGGCGGCCGGAATTAAACGCTCAGCTTGTGGCAGAGTCAATCGCGTTGCAGCTCGAGAAACGCGTGGCCTTCCGCCGGGCAATGCGCAAAGCGGTGGATACGGCGCTCCGGTTCGGATGCAAGGGAATCCGGGTGCGGTGCGGTGGGCGGCTTAACGGCGCTGAAATTGCCCGGTCCGAATGGTATTTGCAAGGACGCCTGCCGTTACACACGTTGCGTGCGGATATTGATTTCGGCATGGCTGAAGCCAAGACTACCTACGGCGTGATTGGCGTGAAATGCTGGATTTACAACGGAGAGATTCTGGAACAAAAGCGGCGGCCGGCAAGAGCGGCGGAAAAGCTTCAGCCGGAGTTGGTCCCATCTCCGGCGGTGTAGCAGCGGATGGGCAGCAGGAGTTGTGATTCGCGATGTTGATGCCTTCAAAGGTGAAGTTTCGAAAGCAGCAGCGTGGACGCAGGCGCGGCAAAGCATGGCGCGGTTCAGCGCTTTCCTTCGGTGATTACGGCCTCAAAGCGCTTGAACCGGGATGGGTGACGGCGCGGCAGATCGAGGCTGGCCGCGTTGCCATCATGCGTTTCATCAAGCGCGGAGGCAAGTTGTGGATCCGGATCTTTCCGGATAAGCCGGTAACCAAGAAGCCCGCTGAAACCCGCATGGGTAAAGGCAAGGGCGCGCCAGAATTTTGGGTGGCGGTCGTCAAGCCGGGGCGGATCATATACGAGATGGAGGGTGTGAGCGAGACTGACGCGCGAGAGGCGCTCCGCCTGGCAAGCCACAAACTGGCTTTGCCCACGGAGTTTGTGAGCCGGTCTGTGGCGCTTTGAGGTGCGGGGAGCACGGGTACCTATGAAAGCTGAAAAGATGCGCGAATGGGCGGATAAAGAACTGGACGTTAAAGCCCGGGAATTTTGTGACCAGCTCTTCAGGCTGAGGTTTCAACTTCGAAACGGACAGACAGGGGCACTGGCCAAGATTCGAGGACTGCGGAAGGATATAGCGCGCGCCAAAACTTTGCAGCGCGGAGCGGAATTGCAGCAGGAAGCGAAGAAAGGTTGAGCGGACGGGATCGCCCGGGAGTTCGAGAATATAACTAACAAGGCGCTTATGACGAGACGGCAGGAGAAAGTTGGGATCGTGACCAGCAACAAGATGCAGAAAACTGTGGTGGTCACGGTGGAGCGGCAAACCATTCACCCGCTCTACAAGCGGGTGGTGCGACGCTCGACAAGATTCCTCGCCCATGACGAGAAGGGCGAGTGCCAGTTAGGCGATACGGTTCGCATTCAGGAGACGCGCCCGCTCAGCGCCCGCAAGCGCTGGCGAGTGGCGCTAGTGATTACGCGCGCCAATCCCGCAGCCTCAACTCCGGAGAGTGCCCTGTGATCGGGATGCGGACCATCCTCCGCGTGGCGGACAATTCCGGCGCTCGAAAACTGTCCTGTATTTTGCCGTTGGGTGGAGATGTGGGACTACAGGCGGGCTTGGGTGACGTGGTGACCGCCTCGGTTAAGGAAGCGGCGCCGGACAGCGCCATTCCCAAAGGCAAAGTTGTAAAGGCGGTTATCGTGCGGATGAGGAAAGAGCAGCGGCGCCGGGACGGCAGTTACATTCGCTTTGATGAAAACGCCGCGGTCCTGATCAACGACGCGGGCGAGCCGGTTGGCACGCGCGTATTCGGCCCGGTAGCTCGAGAATTGCGCGAAAAAAGATTTCTAAAAATTGTTTCGCTGGCTCCGGAGGTTTTGTGATGGCTCGAGGGCTGGACATTCGCAAGAATGACATAGTCCGCGTCATGGCCGGGCGTGACAAGGGCAAGGAAGGCCGGGTGTTAGAGGTTAATCCGGGCCGTAGTGCGCTCTTTGTCGAGCACGTCAACATGATCAAGCGCCATACCAGACCCAACCCTGCCAAGCAAATCCGGGGTGGGGTGTTGGAAAAGGAAGGCCCCATTCACGTTTCGAATGTAGCTTTGATTTGTGGCGATTGTGGGCCAACCCGCATCCAGCACCGTGAAAAGGCAGAAGGCGCCAAAGTCCGGGTTTGCGCAAAATGCGGCCAGGTGCTTGACCGGTAAGGATTTAATGGCAATGATTCCGCGTCTGAAAGAGCGATACCAGAAAGAGGTTGCACCGGCTCTAGTGGCCGAGTTTCGGTACTCGACGCTGGCAGCGGTGCCTCGCTTGCGCAAGATCGTGATCAACATGGGGCTCGGTGAGGCCATTCAGAACGCGAAATTGCTTGATTCGGCCGCACAGGAGCTGTCTTTAATAACAGGCCAGAAGCCGGTCGTTACCCGGGCGCGGCAGTCCATTGCCAATTTTAAACTGCGCAAGAACATGCCGATAGGGGCCATGGTCACGCTTCGAGGCAACACGATGTACGAGTTCTTCGACCGGTTTACGAGCATTGTCCTTCCTCGCGTCCGCGATTTTCGCGGCCTTTCGACGCGGGCCTTCGATGGACGTGGGAATTACACCGTAGGTCTCAGGGATCAACTGGTGTTTCCTGAGATCGATTATGCGAAGGTGGACAAGGTTAAGGGTATGAACATTTCAATTGTGACGGACGCCCGCACGGATGCGGAGGCGTTATCCCTGTTGCGCCACCTTGGCATGCCCTTCCGGCAAGATGCAAGGCGGCGCGGACCTGAAGCTCAGGCAGAGACGGTCAAGCAGGTAGGAGGCTAAGCTGTGGCGCGAACTTCGCAGATGGCAAAACAGTTGAAGAAGCCGAAGTTTAAAATTCGGCATAGGAACCGGTGCCGGATCTGCGGACGCCCGCGCGGCTTCCTGCGCAAGTTTGAAATGTGCCGGCTGTGTTTCCGGCAACTGGCGCTCCGGGGTGATATTCCCGGTGTGACCAAATCAAGTTGGTAGTGCGTAGCCCGGGAGCGCAATAGCAGTCGCGGTCCGGGCGCGTGGAAGTTTGGGAGAAACATGGCAGCAGTTACAGATCCAATAGCGGACATGCTGACGCGAATTCGAAATGCGATTCGCGCCCGCCACTCGCGTGTTGATATGCCTTCATCGAGCCTTAAATTGGGAATTGCGGCAATCCTGAAGGAGGAAGGCTACATCGGCAGCTATAAGGTTAGCGAGGAAAACAAAAAGAAAGTTTTGCGCATTAATCTGCGTTACGGCCACGACGGCAGGAGCGTGATTACAACCATTGATCGAGTGTCAAAGCCGGGGCGCCGCGTTTACGTAGATGCGGGCGAAATTCCTCGCATCATGGGAGGGATGGGGGTCGCGGTTTTGACTACCTCCCAAGGTTTGATGACGGGCAAAAAAGCGCGGAAGACAGGCTTGGGCGGGGAAGTGCTGTGTAGTATCGCTTAGCACGGCGTTATCGGCGGTTCGTCTATTTTTTTGATCAGCTAGCTGGTTTAGCCGGCATGGGGGCATGGGGGAAGCAGGCAGGGCGCCTCAAAAGGCCGGCAGGCGTGTGAAATTATGTCGCGGATAGGCAACAAAGTGATCGCAGTGCCGGGGGAAACCACGATTCAAGTGGAGCCTTCGGCGGTGACTGTGAAGGGCCCTAAGGGAACCTTGCGGGTTTCTCTTCCGGAAGGAATCAGGGTGGAAAGGCAAGACGGCCACCTTATTACCAGGCGGGATAATGCCGCTGCTCATGCTCTGCACGGCCTTATTCGAAGTTTGGTAGCGAACGCCGTGCACGGAGTGACGCAGGGCTTTGAGAGGCACCTGGACATTGTGGGCATCGGCTACCGCGCGGAAGTGAAAGGCGATAAGGTCCTACTCAACCTGGGATTTTCGCATCCGGTCGAGTTTCCGATCCCTTCCGGGCTGTCGATTGCCGTGGAAAAGCAAACGCATCTTATCGTGCGTGGAGCGGACCGCCAGCGTGTTGGGCAGGTTGCCGCCGACTTGCGCGGGTTGAGGCCGCCCGACCCGTACAAGAATAAGGGAATTCGTTACACGAATGAGCGGTTAAAGAAGAAAGTAGGCAAAGCCGCAGCTGGCGGTGGAAGCGCCGTCAAGCAGTGACGTTTGATGGAGTGGGTAACGGGGCCATGCTAAAATTGGTTTCGAGAGACGTTGTACGCCGCCGGATTCACGGGCGCATCCGGAAGAAGATTGGCCGGCAATCGCAGTGGCCCCGGCTTAACGTATTCCGGTCTCTGAATCACATCTACACGCAAATCGTTGACGATAGTTCTGGCCGGACGCTGGTTTCAGCTTCCTCGCTTGACCGTCAGATCAGGCAAACCCTCAAGGGAGGGGGTAACGTCGCGGCTGCCCGGGCCGTTGGTTTGGCTCTGGCGCAAAGAGCGAAGGCCGCAGGCGTCGCCTGCGTGGTTTTCGATCGCGGAGGTTACGCTTACCACGGGCGCGTGAAAGCCTTGGCGGAAGCGGCGCGCGAAGGTGGGTTGAAGTTCTGAAGCGCGAAAGGCGGGAGGACTGTTTTTGGGCAATCGAATTGATCCGAATACGCTACAACTGAAGGATCAGGTGATTTCTATCAACCGGGTCACCAAGGTGGTGAAGGGCGGGAAGAACCTCAGCTTCTCGGCGCTTGTCGTTGTGGGCGATGGCGGCGGGCATGTCGGCTACGGCTCCGGCAAGGCGCGCGAAGTGCCTATGGCTATCCGCAAAGGCATTGATGCGGCCAAGAAGTCCATCGTCAAGGTGAACATTACTCCCACCTCGATTCCTCATGCTGTGCTCGGCAGGTTTGGTGCAGGCAAAGTACTGCTCAAGCCGGCTTCGGAAGGCACGGGAGTGATCGCAGGGGGCACGGTGCGTGCTGTGGTGGAGGCGGCGGGTATCCAAAACGTGCTCACTAAATCTCTGGGCACGACCAACCCTCATAACGTCGTCAAGGCGACTATGGACGCGCTGCTGAAGCTTTGTAGCCCTGAGGATGTGGCCACAGCTCGCGGGAAATCTCCAGAAGAACTGTAATAAGGGGTCTCGGATCTCGTGAAAAGCAATTCCAAGACGCTTCACGTTAAATGGGTGCGAAGCGCGATCGGCTTTAGTTATCGTCAGAAGCGGATGGTGAGAAGCCTGGGTCTGCGCTGGCTGAACCACACGGTCGAACTCCAGGATACGCCTTCGGTGCGTGGCCTCGTCGCCAAGCTTTCTCATTTAGTGCAAGTGGTTAATCCGAAATCAAAGCCGGATTGGGCGGCGGTTCCAGAATGCACTTTCCGGCCTCCTGAGGGCGCTGAAGTCAAGGCTCGGCGTACCCGCAAACAGCCTTCTGGCGGACGCGATCTGGAATCTTCTCAGTCAAAATCGAATTCCAAGAGAGCATAGGGACGGCATCCGCGTTTATGGCGAAGCATATCGGCACCATTCAACCTCCGCGCGGAGCGCACAAGCGGCGCAAACGCATCGGTTTCGGTATGGGTTCAGGGCACGGGAAAACGGCGACCCGTGGATCGAAGGGGCAGCGCTCTCGATCCGGCTCAAGCTCGCGGCCGGGATTTGAAGGCGGCCAAATGCCGCTGCAGCGGCGCCTGCCGAAGCGCGGCTTCACCAACATTTTCCGCAAACATTACACGATCGTCAATCTGAGTGATCTGGCTGAACTCGAAGCGGGGCGGCCGGTCACACCTGATACGCTGCTTGAATTGGGGATCGTCAAGAAGCTTGGGGATGGGGTTAAAGTCTTGGGAGACGGAGAACTGAAAGCGCCTCTCACGATCTCGGCTCACCTTTTTTCGAAGTCCGCTCTGGAGAAGATCAAGAGGGCTGGCGGCACGGCTGAGGTCCTCTCAGTATGATGGACTCTCTCAAGAGCATCACGGAGATTCCCGATCTCCGGAAGCGTATTAGCTTCACCTTGTTGCTCATGGCGGTTTACCGGCTGGGGTCATTTATCCCCACCCCAGGGATCAACGCCACGGTTTTTCAACAATATTTCAACCAGATGGGCGGAACTCTGTTCGGCTTGCTCTCGATGTTCTCGGGAGGGAGTCTGAACCGGCTGACAGTTTTTGCTCTCGGCATCATGCCGTATATTACGGCGCAGATTATTCTCCAGTTGCTGACTGTCGTTTCACCCACCCTGGAAAAGTTGCAGAAAGAAGGCGAGCTCGGCCGCCGCAAGATTACGGATTACACCCGCTGGATGACGGTGGGATTGAGTGCGTTTCAATCATTGGGAATCGCCATCGCTCTCGAGCGGGAAACCAGTGCGGGCGTTCCGATGGTGCACAACCCCGGTGCCGGATTTATCCTGAATACAGTTCTTACGCTGACGGCGGGAGCTGTCTTTATTATGTGGCTGGGCGAACAGATCACGTCGCGCGGTATCGGCAACGGCATGTCTTTGCTGATCTTTGCCGGCATTGTGGTGGGACTGCCGAGCGCGGCGGTCAACCTTTACAGCAACGTTTTTGTTACGCGAATCTGGAATCCATTCACGCTGATTATGCTGCTTGTCTTCATGCTGGCGATCGTCGCCTTCATCGTTTTTTTCGAGCGCGGAGAGCGGCGCATTCCCATTCAGTACGCCAAGCGCATCGTGGGCCGGAGGATTGTGGGCGGCGTCTCAACACACCTCCCGCTGAAAGTGAACAGCAGCGGCGTTATGCCCATCATTTTTGCCGTCTCGCTGCTGACCTTCCCTCAGACGCTCGGGTTATTTATCAAGGGCGGATTGGCTGGCAAGATCATCAATGGATTCCTTTCGCTGTTCAGTTGGGGCGAGCCGCTTTACACCTTGACTTACGTACTTTTGATCATTTTTTTCTCCCATTTTTATCTGTCAATCATATACAACCCGGATGAAGTGGCGGACAATGTTCGCAAGCAGGGGGGATTTATCCCCGGGATTCGCCCCGGCAAGCGCACCGCGGATTATGTGGATGATGTACTAACCAAGATCACGTGGGTTGCGGGTGTGTACTTGGCGCTCGTGGCTTTGATTCCGGAAATCATGTTGGCTGGCTTGCGCCTCAACCATTTGCCGATCTTTTTGGGGGGTGCCTGGTTTGATTCCCATATGCCAGGCTGGTTGTTGCACGGGTTGAATGTGCATTTCTATTTTGGCGGCACCTCGCTGCTGATTGTGGTGGGAGTGGCGATGGACACGGTCCAGCAAGTGGAAGCGCAGCTCATCATGCGTCATTATGAGGGATTTTTGAAGAAGGGACGAGTCCGTGGACGCCGGGCCGCTTCCTGAACTTCCCCACCCGAGTACGGGCCGTCTTCAGGCTTTGCTTATGTTCGGCGCGCCGGGAGCTGGAAAGGGCACGCAGTCCCAGGAGATTTCAAAGCAACTCGGCATTCCCCATATTTCGACCGGCGATATTCTGCGCGACGCGGTACGGAAAGGAACTGAAGTTGGGAGGCGGGCGCAATCGATCATGGAAGCGGGCGAGCTTGTGCCTGACGACTTGGTTTGCGCGATGGTCGAGCAGAGAATCGCCGAGCCGGACTGTCAGGGAGGGTTCATTCTGGATGGCTTTCCGCGCAGCGTGCACCAGGCGCTGTTTCTGGATGGATTGCTCCGGGGACAAGGCCGTGGCAGCGTCTTGGTGGTTAACATTCGAGTGGATCAGGATTCCCTTTTGAAGCGGCTGGCGGGCCGGCGGATGTGTCCGGCATGCGGAACGATTTACAATATCTATTTCAATCCTCCTCACAAGGAGGGTGTCTGCAACCTCGACGGGACGCCGCTCACCCAAAGGCGCGATGATACGGAACCAGCCGTTCAAACGCGCCTGCGCGCCTACAAGAGGCAGACGAAGCCCCTGATCGACCGCTACCGGAGCCTTGGGGTTCTTCGCGAAGTGGATGGAAATCGTGAACCGCGAATGGTAACCGAAGCGATTATTCGATTGTTGAAGGCATCATGATTATCTGTAAGTCCGCAGCGGAGATAGAAAGACTCCGCCGGAGCGGTCAAATGGTTCGAGGAATTCTGGAGGAGGTTCGCGGCAGGGTCAGGCCCGGCGTTACTACGCTAGACCTCGAGGCTTACGTTGAAAAGCGCGTTCGCCAACTGGGCGCAAAGTCGGCGTTCAAAGGCTACCGGGGTTATCCGTGCTGCTTGTGCGCCTCGGTCAACGAAGAAATCGTACACGGCATCCCTTCGGACAGGGTTTTGAAGGACGGCGATATCGTCAGCCTGGATTTGGGCGTGATTTTGGATGGATTTTACGGAGACTCAGCGGTTACCGTTCCCGTGGGAGAGATTTCCGATTCCTTGAAGCGCCTCCTGCGCGTGACCGAAGAATCCTTGCTGCTGGGAATTGAACGAGTCCGGGTGGGTAACCACTTGGAGGATGTCTCGGAAGCTGTTCAAGGCCATGCGGAAGAAGCGGGATATTCCGTGGTGCGGGAATTTGTGGGCCACGGCATCGGACGCGAGTTGCACGAGGAACCTCAGGTGCCCAATTTCGGGAAGGCTGGCCACGGTCCCCTGCTGAAAGAAGGTATGGTGCTGGCTATTGAGCCCATGATCAATGTAGGCTCTCCTGACGTCCGTGTGTTGCGTGACCAATGGACGGCGGTGACGGCGGACGGAGCTTATTCTGCCCACTTTGAGCACATGGTAGCGGTCACCCGCAACGGGCCGGACGTGTTAACGCAGCTTCCAGCTCAGCATTAACTTGCGCTTGCTGCCGCAGCGCCCAAGGAGAAGCCGCCGGGACAATCTATGGCAAAGGAAGAAGCGATTGAGGTCATTGCAACGGTGATTGAACCCCTCCCGAACGCCATGTTTCGCGTGGAGCTTGAAAACAAGCATCGCGTGCTGGCTCATATCTCGGGGAAGATGCGGAAAAATTTTATTCGTATTCTTCCTGGAGATAAAGTGGCGGTGGAACTGTCGCCTTACGATTTGACGCGGGGACGCATCGTCTATCGTTATAAATAGGCCAGGGGTTGCGCCCGGCTGGAGAACCGGGAGGAGCCGGATTACAATGAAGGTACGCTCATCAGTTCGGAAGATGTGCAGCAAGTGCAAGATCATCAAGCGGGCTGGCGTGGTTCGCGTGATCTGTGAGAACCCCAAGCATAAGCAGCGGCAGGGGTAAAGAGCGGGCCGAAGGTGTCAGCAGGAAGCCGTGGCTATTTGACCCCTGAAACCCGGAACCTGGAGTCTGGAGACTTTTATGGCGCGTATAGCTGGTATTGACCTACCGCAAGGGAAAAGGGCGGAAATCGGGCTTACTTATATCTACGGAATCGGCCGCGCCCGGTCGCTTTCCATTCTTCACCGGGCCGGCATAAGCCCGGATAAAAAGGTGAAGGACCTGACCGAGGAGGAAGTCACTCGCATCCGCCAGATACTCGAAGAAGAAGGCAACATCGAGGGCGACTTGCGCAAAGAGGTTGCCTTAAGCATCCGCCGGTTGATCGAAATCGGCTCATACCGGGGTCTCCGGCATCGCCGGAATTTGCCTGTGCGGGGGCAGCGAACCCATACTAATTCACGGACCCGTAAAGGGCCTCGCAAGGGTACAGTCGCCAACAAGAGGAAGGCAACGGGGAAGACATAGCCAATCGCGGTGTGTTGGTCTTCGAGGCGAGGGACGATGAATCTTGGGGATATGGGCAGCCATAATCCTCCTGACAACTGACCAAGGACGAAGGATTTATGGCAAAAGCGGCAGCGGCAAAAACAGGAAAGAAAAAGACCTTCAAAAAGAAGGAAAAGCGGGTCGTCCCTTTTGGGGTCGTACATATTCAGGCGACGTTCAACAACACGATGGTGGCGATTACGGATCCTGACGGCCGCTTGATATGTTGGTCGAGTTCCGGGGCGCTTGGTTTCCACGGCTCCCGCAAGGGCACTCCTTTCGCCGCCCAACAAGCTGCGGCTCGCGCTGGCAGCGCCGCGCGTGATCACGGGATGCGGAGTGTTGAGGTGCGTGTTAAGGGGCCGGGCGCCGGCCGCGAGTCAGCGATCCGCGCTCTGGCTTCGGTCGGAATCGAGGTCCGCAACATCAAGGATGTGACGCCCATTCCGCATAACGGTTGCAAGCCCCCGAAGCGCCGGAGAGTTTAGGAGATTGAATCATAGGGCCACGGACTCAACGGCCCCATGATTCAATTAACTGAGGAGGACGGTTTTGGCACGATATTGTGACGCAGTTTGCCGGCTTTGCCGCCGGGAGGGAACCAAGCTCTTTTTGAAGGGCCAGCGATGCATGTCGGACAAGTGCGCGATCGAGAAGCGCAACTTCGCGCCTGGACAGCACGGCAAATCGCGCCGGCCCAAGAAGCTGATCGGTTACGGCCTTCAGCTTCGCGAAAAGCAGAAAGTTCGCCGCATATACGGCATCCTCGAAAACCAGTTCCGCCTCTATTTCGAGAAGGCGGCGCGGAGCAAAGGGATCACGGGCGAAAATCTGCTGTCCATACTCGAGAGGCGGTTGGATAACGCAGTTTACCGCCTCGGCTTGGCTACATCGCGCGCTGAGGCGCGTCAGTTCGTCCGCCACGCTCACATTATGGTTTCAGGCCGCAAGGTGAATATCCCATCTTTTCAAGTGGCTCCCGGCCAGGAGATCGAGGTGCGCCAAGGCAGCCGGCAGATGGCCTCCATTCAGCGTGCGCTTGATATTTCGGGTGGCCGCAATCTGCCCTCATGGCTGCAATTTGATCGGGAGAGCATGAAGGGCCGTGTGGTCTCGTTGCCCAGACGGGAAGATGTGAATTTCCCGATCCAGGAGCAGATGATCGTCGAGCTTTATTCGAAGTAGGTTTCCGGCCGCACGCGGGTCCGCTGAAGTGCTTTGGACCGCGGCTGCCATCAAGGAGGTTCCTGAGCGATGCAGTGGAAGGGATTTCAGAGGCCAAAGCGTTTAATCGCCGACACGGAAACGCTGACTGACAAGTACGGGCGCTTTCAAGCGCAGCCGTTTGAGCGCGGCTTCGGCACGACCATCGGCAACGCGCTTCGCCGCGTGCTGCTGTCCTCGATCGAAGGCGCAGCCATCACCGCCGTGAAGATAGAAGGCGTAATGCACGAATTCTCCTCGATTCCCGGCGTGGTGGAGGACGCCACCGATATTATCCTCAACCTCAAGCAGATTCCGCTCAAAATGAACGTTGAAGATGCAAAGACGCTCTACCTGAACGTGGATCAGCCTGGCGAGGTGACCTCGCGCATGATTCAGGAAGATCCCGACGTGGAAATCCTGGATAAGGACGTTTACTTGGCGACGGTGAGCGAAGGCGGCAGCCTCCACATCGAAATGCGCGTGCAGCTCGGGCGCGGCTATGTTTCCGCCGAGAAGAACTTCGACGAGGACCTGCCGATCGGCTACATTCCGGTCGACTCGGTTCACTCGCCGATCCGGAAGGTGAACTATATCGTGGAAGCGGCTCGCCTCGGGCAGATGACGGATTACGACAAGCTGACCCTTGACGTGTGGACGAATGGGTCGATTTCGCCCCAGGATGCAGTGGGCTTTGCGTCCAAGTTGCTTAAGGATCACATGACCATCTTCATCAACTTCGAGGAGCCGGCGGAAACCGAGGGCGGCACGCCGGAGAAGCTGTCGGTCATGCGTAATGAAAATCTGGACCGGTCGGTTGAAGAACTTGAGCTCTCCGTGCGCTCCTATAATTGCCTCAAGAACGCTAATATTACTACCATTCGCGAACTGGTGCAGAAGACCGAGCCCGATATGCTGAAGACCAAAAACTTTGGCCGAAAATCCTTGAACGAGATCAAGGAGATACTGGGATTGATGGGCCTGGGCCTCGGCATGAAGTTTGATGAAAAGGGCAACCCTCTTCCACTTTCACAGGAGCAGCAGCCCACGCAGGCGTGAGGACAGGAATAGATTATGCGTCATCGAAATCATGGCAGAAAGCTTAGCCGCAACACATCGCACCGTCGCGCCCTGCTGAGGAATCTGGTTACTTCGCTGCTTCTTGAAGAGCGTATTGAGACCACAGTGGCCAAAGCCAAGGCGGCCCGAAGCGTGGCCGAGGAGGTAATCAGCCTCGGCAAGCGCGGGGACCTGCACGCCCGGCGGCAGGCCGCCGCCTACTGCCTGAGCGCGGTGGCCGTCAAGCGGCTCTTCGAAGAGATTGCTCCACGCTATTCAACCCGCCGCGGCGGATACACCCGCCTCACCCATACCGGATGGCGCAAGGGTGACGGCGCTGATACTGCCGTGCTCGAGCTGGTAGGTACCGAAGTCTTAGCGCAGCGCGCTGAGGCCAGGGCAAAGCGCCTTGAGCGCCGCCGCAAGTCCACCGAGGAAACCCAATCCGCCGGGAGAAACGCCCCGGCGCCTGACGAAGGAAAAGGGTCGTCAGAATAGCTCTGGGCTCTTCCAACCGCAGATCGTTCCTCCCCATGCGGGATCTCCGGCTGCCGGACGCGGTTCAGCGCACCCCTTACCTTTTACCCGGCCGTGCAAGCTTCTGCAGTCACAGTTGCGCCTAGCGGCCTTGACAACCTTGAAAGCCGGTTTTTATAATCTGGTTGTAAGAAGCAGAACGGCGCGGGGCTTGGGTTTTTAAGCGGGAATAACTCAGTGGTAGAGTGCGACCTTGCCAAGGTCGAAGTCGCGGGTTCGAATCCCGTTTCCCGCTCCAGATCTCAATTCATTGAACGGGCTCTCATCGCAAGGCGCGGTACCCAAGTGGTAAGGGAGAGGTCTGCAAAACCTTTATGCGGGAGTTCGATTCTCCCCCGCGCCTCCACAAGCTTCGTTCCGGTTTTCCTCAGCTACGTTTATCTACCCACCATTGCCCTTAAGACTCGCCGGGTGGCGCATACATCGCGCCTTTTGCGATGTGTGCGATTCCAAGCGCAAACAAGCCTACAAGCCGCGGAGTTAAAGAACAACTCCGCGCTACCGGATACCCACTCTCAGTCTCACGCTTACCCGCGGATCACATACCTTGGTCGCAGACACCATAAGAGTTGGTAGCCACGGACAGCGCCTTCCTGTCCGTGGGCTTCTTTACCATGGCCAGCCCAGGGTCGATTCACAGGACGAATTGGCCGTGACCTCTTCGTGCAGCGCCTCGCCGCCGACCGGGAGACCAGCCATAACGCGAGCGTCCGCAAAGGGTGCTGGTTCAGTTTGGCTGTTGTAGCGCCGGTCGTAGACCAGCGGCCTTGACCTTTCAACCATTTCGCCGCTCGCAGAGCGGCGCTACAGCAAGCTGTACCACTACTCCGCAAAGCCATCTCTTGACGCACAGAAGCTAGCGTAGTATACTACGCTACTACCAAGAGAGCGGAAAACATGACCTGCTTATTTCACGCCTCACGCACCGCAAGATTCCCCACAAGCCCGCGCCGGAAAACCTCGAATTTTTGGGCTGTTCTGGGGGAGAAAATGATCTTGCCGGAAAGAAGTGCAACATGACCCCAAAAGAATGTTTAAGGGGCGAACCCACAAGTGATTGAAACTAAATAAACATTAGAGGAACAAAGCCACTGTTCAGCCTTCAAGCCATTGAAAATAAGCCAGATAAACCCATTTTACCAAGCAAGCCCACTTATCTCATGTACCGAGAATAAGATACAAGCCAAAGTGAAATTGTTTTTGCTGCTTTTTAGGCGCAAAAAGTCATGCTAAGGGCGAAAATGCCCACGAATCCGTGGAGCGGCGGCGCAGCTAGGTTGCACGAGAACGATGAACGCAATGCTCGAGTACGTGTTGATGACACAAAGGGAAGTGCAACACGCGGTGTCGTACTGGCGCTAGAACGCGGGTAGAAAGCCGCCACGATGAAGGGCTGGTGCGAAAGGGGGGACTCGAACCCCCACCCCTTGCGGGACCAGATCCTAAGTCTGGCGCGTCTGCCAATTCCGCCACTTTCGCACGGCTCTATTATAAGTGACGGCGCGGCGGTTCGTAAGAAGGACCAGCGAAAGCCCGTCAGACTATTTCCTGAAGATCAGCAGGCGGTTTGTCGCGACGCGCCACGATGGTGACGAGGTAAGGGCGCGGGTCGTAGTCTAATCCAGAAGCTCGGCTTCCTGCACTGCCGGGATTTCATTGCCTTCCAGGTGGGCAGACAGAGTTGCGCGGTGGAAAATCTTCCTTAAGCTATCGGACCACCCACGCTCAAACCGGGGTGGCTCTATGACGAACCAGATCGCTCCCAAAGCTGCCGGAAACACCGCTGTGAAAGCAAAGAAGACCAGCGAAACGCCAACGGCTACGTGCGAAGGAATCGAGAAGATGGCAAGAAGCAAAACTGAAAGTCCTTCTCACGGCCCAAGGCCGCCGAGCGAAATGGGCAGTCCGCCTGCAATGACCAGCCATGGGTAAGTGGCCATGGCTACAGTGAAAGGCGCGCCGTGAAAGGCCTGGAGCAAGAAAAACAAGGTGCACAAATCCAAAGCGCCTGCGAACAGCGCCAGCGCGGCCAAGCGGCCGCTGCGGATGCTTCCAGCAGCCTGGGCGACGCTGTGCAACCGCTTCAGGAATGCCGGGAACGCATCCTGCCGGGGCAGCATCTTGCGTCCTCGAACGCAGAAGAAAATCAGTCCCAGCCAGACTGCCACTCCGAAAGCTGCCACAAGATGGGGCAGCAGGAAAAATAAGCTCACGACTGCGAAGCTCAGCGCGGACAATACATCGAAGAGCTTATCCGCGACCGTATAAGCCAGTACGCGAGTGCGTCCCCCCGAAGAAGTGAACATACACCGGCTAAGATCGCCCAACCGGCCGGGTGTGACCGAAGCGAGCGCATAAGCGCCAAAAAACGACCGGGCGGATTCCAAACGCCCGCTAGGGATGCGGCCTTCCAGCAGCAGAAGGCGCCACTTCGTCACCCGCACCATGAGCATCGCCGACGTGGTGAGAAGCGCGCCCAAGAGCCAAACCGGCTTGAGGTGCTGCCAGATGGACCATGGTTCTTTGTGATGCAGGCTGTACCATAGTCCCGCGAGCAACGCCAAACCCAGAGCATACTGGAGCCACCGCTGAATTTTTGACGCGGATTCCAAGGACGAAAATTCCTCCCAGTAATGCTATCGGCTGCGAGCGAATCCTCCATGAGCCGCTCACCCGGAATCGAGCCGTTACGGGGAAAGGCGCCGCAGCCCGGTTGACAAGACCCGTGTGGGCGGGTACTGTTACCGCAATCGTTTTTCCGAATTCAATCCAAGGCTGGGGCCATGTGGCTTTTGTATAACGCGGGGCTCGTCAACCTTTTTTGCGCACTCGCGGTGCTGCTCGCAGGCGCCGCCATCTACTGGCTTTTCAAGCCGGAGGCGTTCAACGAACACCCGTTCTACCAGCGCGCGTTCGTCTTCTGGCTTATTCAGTGGTTCATGCTGATCGTGACTTGGGCGACTTACACCGGCGCACCCAGCCGCCAGGTACTGGCGTGCATTGACCTTTATGTGGCCTCTATGCTGGGATTTTTCTGGACCTATGCCGAAGCGGACGACTTCGAGTGGCCTCGCGCCCTGCGTAACCTGGTGGGAATTTACGGCTTCCTGCTCCTGTGGAATCTCTTGATCGGGACGACAGCCCTCAACAAGCCCGCGGATAGCCATTGGCGCTGGCTTTGGATACTGCCATCGGAAACGATGTCGGCCCTCTCGCTTTTCCTGATTGCTGTGATTTTCCTTTACCGCTACGGCTTTCCGGCGATTCCCTTGGCCTGCATCGTAATTCCCATCTATGCCTTCCTTCAAAGGCCGACCTACTCGGCGATGTTTGTCGAAAAGCGTTCGGCTGGCTGGACGCTGGCGCTGGCAGCCGGAAAGCTATGCTATGGCTTGCTGTTCTACACCGTCTTCTTTCTCCCGGCCCGAAAATACAATCCCGTCGAACATCCCCACTTTCAGGCCAACGGTCCTCGATTTTCGAGAGCGCGCCGGTGGGCTTTGGGAGCAGCTTGCGGTCTCGTGGGATCCGTGGGCGCTACGATCCTCTCGGAATGGATCGGGCGTCTGCTGAAGCTAAAGTAGCAAGTGCGCCATCCTTCCCCGGACGCAATCGTAATATTGTAGCCTATTACGCTAGTGCAGATTCCGCGGGATATGTGCGCGCGAATGCCCCTTAACAACTTCGCGCGAATGGGGTGAATGGTACGCCTGGAGGGATTCGAACCCCCGACCTGTTGCTCCGGAGGCAACCGCTCTATCCATCTGAGCTACAGGCGCGTTGTGTTTGAAGTGTACTCCGGGGCTGCTGGGCTGGTCAAGCAACATGCCCGTGCCGCACCATCGCCTCTGAAGGTTCTGACCGCGGCCCAGGCAGCTCCGGGGAAGTATCCCCGCGATGGCGGCGGCCGAACAACCCGCCCACGAAGCGCTGGAAAGAATCGAGATAGGTGTAATAAACGGGAGTGATGTAGAGCGTAATCAACTGAGAAATCAGCAAGCCTCCCACCACCGCAACGCCCAGCGGGCGGCGGGACGATCCTCCCGCCCCTGCGCCGAGAGCGATGGGCAGCGTGCCCATGAGCGCGGCGAACGTGGTCATCATGATGGGACGGAAGCGAATAAGACAGCCCTGATAGATTGCCTCCTCTGTGCTTTTCCCTTCTTTCCGCTCCGCTTCCAGTGCGAAGTCGATCATCATGATGGCATTCTTCTTCACGATCCCGATCAACATGATGAGTCCAACAAAGCCATAAAGATCAAGGTCCATGTGGAAGAGCATCAGGCACGCCAGCGCCCCCAAGCCCGCCGAAGGCAGGCCGGAAAGAATCGTGATTGGATGAACGAAGCTTTCGTATAAAACGCCAAGCAGAATATAAATTACCAGGACCGTAATAAGCAGCAGGAAACCGAGGTTGCGCAAAGATGATTGGAACGCCTGTGCGGCGCCCTGGAATGTCCCGGTGATCGCCGCCGGCAACGATTCGTGGGCCAGATTCTGCACTTCATTCACCGCCTGCCCCAGCGAGATGTCCGGCTTGAGGTTGAACGAAAGCGTCACGGACGGAAGCTGGCCCGTGTGGTTCACCGCCAACGGGCCCAAACTTTGAGTGAGCCTGGCAACAGCGCTTAAGGGCACCAGATTACCGTTCGTCGAATGGATATATAGCTGCGAGAGGTCCAGAGGCCCCTGCTGGTATTGTGGCAGAAGCTCCGCAACTACCCAGTATTCGTTATCGGGCGCATAGATCGTGGAGGTCTGATTGTCTCCGAAGGCGATGGCGAGCGCTTGCTCGATTTGGAACGCCGTCACCCCCACGGTCGCTGCCTTGTCGCGCTCAATCTCCACGTTCACCTGGGGATTAGCCATCTGAAGATCCGTGTTCACGTCCACCAGGCCCGGAAGCTGAGCCAGCTTTTCTTCAAAGGCGTCAGAAACCTTGTAAAGCTCCGCCGTATCCGGGCTTTGCAAGGTGAATTGATAGAGGCCTTTGGTCAATTGACCGCCGATTTGGATGGGCGGCCGGTTCTGCAGAAAGGTCACAATGCCCGGAACTTGCGCCACCTTGGGCCGCAGTTCATTAACCACCTGGTCCGTAGTCAGTTTTCTCTCGGGGTGGGGCTTGAGGTGCATAAAAACCAAGCCGGCGTTGCCGCCCGGGCTTGGTCCGCCTGCGCCGGCGAACGCCATGTAATCCTTCACATTCGGGTCGGCGTCGCAGATGTCGGCGACTGCCTTTTGATGGCGCTGCATCGAGTCGAAGGAAATCCCCTGCGCCGCCTGCGTGAAACCGATGATCATTCCAGAATCTTCACTCGGCAGAAGGCCCTTGGGAATGATCACAAACAGATAAGCCGTGGCAGCCAGCAGAACCAGCGAGGCCGTGAAGACGGCCAGCCGGTGACGGAGCGCCTTGCGGAGGCTCCAGTCGTAAGCCCGCAACATCGAATCGGATGCACGCTCGCCGGCATTATAAAGCCGTCCGTGCCTTTGCGATCCTGAATGATGAATAAACCGGCTGCACAGCATGGGAGTTAAAGTGAGCGAGACAAAGCCGGAAACCAAAATGGCCATCATGATGACCACAGCGAATTCGTGCAGCAAGCGGCCGAGAATGCCTCCCATGAAAAGGACCGGAATGAACACTGCGGCAAGCGACAGCGTCATGGAAACAATCGTGAAGCTGATTTCCTTTGAGCCGTCGAGAGCCGCCTGCCAAACACTCTTGCCCATTTCCACGTGGCGGACGATGTTTTCGAGCATGACGATGGCGTCATCCACCACGAAGCCCACCGAGAGCGTGAGGGCCATCATCGACAAGTTGTCCACGGTGTAGCCCAGCAGATACATCGCTGAGAATGTGCCGATGATCGCCATGGGGAGGGCAAGGCTAGGAATGATCGTGGCGGAAAGGTTACGGAGAAAGAGGAAAATCACCAGAATCACGAGCCCGATGGCAAGATCGAGAGTGAATTTCACATCGTGGACCGACGCCCGGATATCCTCAGAATGGTCGGAGAGAACTTCCAGATGGATGGAGGGCGGAATCTCGGTGCGGAACGCAGGCAGCAGCTTGCGGACCGCGTCCACCACTTCCACCGTGTTCGTTCCCGGTTGCCGCTGCACGGCCAACACCATGCCCTGATGACCGTCATACCAGTTCACGACCTTGTCTTCCTGAACGCTGTCGATGACTTGGCCGAGCTGGGCGAGGCGGAGTGGCGAGCCATTATGGTATGCCACGATTAGCGGGCGGTAGGCCGCCGCATCCATCAACTGGCCCGTAGCCTGCAGCGTGAAGGCCTTATGCGTGCCTTCCAGGTTTCCGGTGGGCAGGTTTACGTTGCCCTGTTGGATGGCATTCGCCACTTGGTCAAGCCCCACGCCGTACGCGGCCAGCTTTTGGGGATCGAGCTGGACGCGCACGGCGTACTGCCGAGCGCCGTAGACTTGGACTTGCGCCACGCCGCTCACCATGGAGATGCGCTCGGCCATCAAAGTCTCGGCGTAGTCATCCACCTTCCAGACCGGAAGCACATCGGAATAGACCGCCAGGTAGATCACGGGCTGTTCCGCCGGATTCACCTTGCGAAAGGTCGGCGGGTTCGGCATGTTGGTGGGAAGTTGCCCGCCGGCGGCTGAAATCATGGCCTGCACGTCCTGCGCCGCCGCATCAATATTGCGGCTCAGGCTGAACTGCAGCGTAATGCTAGTGGAACCCTGGCCGCTGGTTGAAGTCATCGAGTCCAGGCCGGCAATGGTGGAAAATTGGCGTTCAAGAGGAGTAGCCACCGCAGAGGCCATTGTCTCCGGGTTAGCGCCGGGCAACTCAGCGCTGACTTGAATGGTGGGATAATCCACATTCGGCAAATCGCTCACCGGGAGCGCCAAGTAGGCGAAGATGCCGAAAATCACGATCCCAAACATGACCAAAGTAGTCATGATGGGTCTGCGGATGAAAAGTTCAGCGACGTTCATGGTGATGTCCTGATAGCGTCCCGGCTCCCGCGCGGCCGTTTTGTCGTCCGCTGGCCTTCATGTTGCACTATACGGCGCGCGTATCGAACGCCGTTTACGCCCCCGGCTCCTCTAGGCTGGATTTCACTTCAACCTTTGCTCCTGGATGAAGCAGAATCTGCCCATCCGTCACCACCGTTTCGCCTGGCCTCAGGCCCTTTTGAATCACGGTGTAACCCTCGTAGCTAGGTCCCGTCGTCACTAGACGGTACTGGACCGTCCGGTTGGGTTCGAGCACATATACATAATCGCCATCCTTGCCCGTCTGCACCGCCGGGGAAGGCGCAACCACAGCATTAGAGTCGTTCGAAAGCGTCAGCACAACATTCACGTATTCTCCCGGCCACAGCCTGCGAGTCGGATTCGGGAACGTGCCTTTCAACAGGATGGTGCCCGTGGTCGTGTCCACCGTATTGTTGACGAAGGTTACGACGCCCCACTCCGGGCGGTCCGGTTCATGGGGGACCACGGCTTCTACCCGCAGCCTGCCGCTCATCAGCGCCTTGACCTCCGAGAGGTACTGTTGCGGAACTGCGAAAGCCACGTAAATTGGCTGCACCTGGTTGATCACCACCATGGGAACATCATTGGCTTTAACCAGGTTTCCCTGATCCACCAGCACGGCGCCCGCGCGCCCTTCCATCGGTGAGCGGATCGAGCAATAGCTCAGTTGAATCTTGGCGTTTTCTACGGCTGCTTGGTCGGCCCGTACCGCCGCGGCAAGCTGCGCCGCAGTGCTGTGGTACTGATCATACTGGTCCTGCGAGACGATCCCTTGCTGGTATAGCTCGGTGTAACGGCGGTCTTCGAGTTGGGCGTTTTGCAGTTGCGCCTGGTCACGGGCGAGATTCGCCTGCGCCTGATCCAGCATCGCCTGGAAAGGCCGGGGGTCAATTGAGAAAAGCAAGTCGCCGCGCCCCACATACTGGCCGTCGTCAAAATGGACTGTTTGCACTTGGCCCGCGACCATCGACTCCACAGAGACCGTTGCGTAAGCTTCCACCGTTCCGATCACCTGAAGCTGCACGGGAACCGTCTTCTGCGTCACCGCCGCAACCTCCACAGGCACGGCCGGTGGCGAGTTCTGTTTCATCGCGTCGCCCGCCGCCTGGTTCCCGGAGCAGGCGGTCAGCAACATCGTGAACGCCGCAATCGCCGCAAGCGCGAGTGTGGAGCCAACTCTGCTCCGCACCACGATCGCGGCCTTGGTAAAGGCTGCCCGTCTCTTCTCCGGAGCCGTGCGAAACGGCGGGAAAATTATCAGATCACTAGCGAGTCTCCGCCTCAGACCGGGGCATGGCCCCCTCACCCGTCCCGCTACGCGGTCCCCCCTCTCCCCC
>NFUN01000090.1 GCA_002197525.1 Acidobacteria subdivision 13 bacterium RH2 MAG17b
AAAACCGGGTTGGGAGGATTGCCGGGCGCCGGAAAGGCGAAGCCTTTCCGCACAGCAAGCGGCGCAGCCGCAGAACACTTCGCGAAAGGCAGACCGTAATTTGGACAAGCCTGGTCGCAGACCGGCGCACCAGCCGCAGTTTTCACATAGAAATCAAAGGGCAAGACGAACGCCGGAGCACGGAGACCGTGACTATGAAGAAAGCGAAACGGGTGATCGCGCCGGTAGCGGCGATTCCCTCCCCTGCCGCCGATCCGATGGAAGATTCTGTGCGCGCGCTTATCCGTATGTTGGGCGAGGATCCGGACCGCCAGGGACTCGCAAGAACGCCGCAACGCGTTGCGCAGTCCCTGCGGTTTCTCACCAGGGGTTACCATCAGGACCTCGACCGCGTGCTGAATGGAGCGCTCTTCGATGTAGCGTATGACGAAATGGTGATCGTCAAAGACATCGAGATTTTCAGCCTGTGCGAACACCACTTGCTGCCCTTTTTCGGACGCTGCCACGTGGCCTACATTCCGGACAAAAAGGTGATCGGCCTCAGTAAAATTCCGCGCCTTGTGGACGCCTATGCGCACCGGCTGCAGGTTCAGGAGCGGCTCACCAACCAGATTGCGGAAACCGTCATGGAAAAAATCCGCCCCCACGGAGTCGGAGTGGTCATTGAAGCTCAGCATCTGTGCATGATCATGAGAGGTGTCGAAAAGCAGCACTCGGTGGCGGTGACTTCCGCCATGCTGGGGGTCTTTCGCGACGAACAGCGCACCCGGGAAGAGTTTTTGAGCCTGGTCCGCGCGCACCGCCCATAATCAGTGTACGGAGGCCGCATTTTGGCCGCTTGCCTACCGGTGATAGAATGTGCCTAAGGGCGCTTGTCGGGGTGAGCCGTGGGCGCCAGGCACGGGCCGGTCTTTGGCCGGGAAGGCCTGGGGTCAACGGCGTGGAAGGCCGCTGCGATGACAGGTCTTTCGGCGAGCAGCAAATCCGGTCGCATAACTTGGATTGCAATTCTGCTATGCGTCGTGGGAGCCGTCTGTGAGCCATGCCGCGCGGCAGAAAATGGAAGCGGAACGGCGCCGGACGTTCAGCAGGGCGCCCAGATTAACGTGCGGCGTCCGTCTGTGTATGCGGCTCCCTTGCACGTGAACGTAAACCGTGTGCTGGTGAACGTCACCGTCACCGATCCTTACGACCGGATCGTGACCGGTTTGGACCAATCCAACTTCCAGGTTTACGACAACAAGGTCAAGCAAAAGATACTTTCCTTCTCCACCGAAGACGCGCCTATTTCCGTCGGCTTGATCTTTGACGCCAGCGGATCCATGGCGGACAAGATTCAAAAATCGAAGGAAGCGGCGTTGCAATTTTTCCAGACCGCGAATCCGCAGGATGAGTTCATGCTGATCGACTTCAACGATAGCCCGAATCTCATCTCCGGATTCACGTCACGCTTTTCAAATTTGCAGGACCGCCTGCTTTTCGTCAAAGCCAAGGGCACCACGGCGCTGCTCGACGCCATCTACCTCGGCCTGATGGAGATGAAAAAGGCTACAACCAACCGCAAGGCTCTCCTCATCATCTCCGATGGAGGCGAAAACCACAGCCGCTACACGGAACATGACATCACGGAACTGGTGAAGGAGTCCGGCGTGGAGATATATGCCATCGGCGTCTTCGAGCCGCTTAGCTCGCGCAACCGCACGCCGGAGGAAGCGGCCGGTCCGGGGCTGCTTTCCGATCTGGCAAACCTGACGGGCGGCCGCATGTTCAGCGTGGAAGACCCGGACGAGTTGCCGGACATTGCCGAAAAGATCTCCATTGAACTTCGCAACCAATACGTGATCGGCTACCAACCTTCCGATCTGGTCAGCGACGGGCGCTGGCGGCGCATCAAAGTGAAGCTCAAGCCGCCCCGCGGTTTACCACCGCTGCAGGTTTACTCTCGCACAGGCTACTATGCACCGACGGATTAAAACCGCCCTTGAACCTTTCTTCCTCCTGATTCTGGCTGCGGCGCTGCTGGGTGTTGGCCCGGCAGAAGCGCAAACGGGTGTTCCCCATCCGCCGGGCGCCGCCGCCCCGAAATCGGGAGCACAGAAGAAGGGCGAGTTTACACTGCACGCCAACGTGAACCTCGTGGTGTTGCACGCCACGGTGCTCGACAAGAAGGGTCACATGGTGGACGATCTGGGCAAAAACGACTTCGCTGTTTATGAGGACGGGGTGCGGCAAAGCCTCTCGGTGTTTTCCCACGCCGATATCCCCGTAACCATGGGCATCGTGATCGATGACAGCGGAAGCATGCATAACAAGCGCCCTTCGGTGAACGCCGCCGCCCTCACTTTCGTCAAAACGTCCAACCCGGACGACCAGGTCTTCGTGGTGAATTTTAACGACGTGTATTATCTCGACACGCCGGGCACCTTCGCCTCCAACATGGAACAGTTGAAAGCTGCTCTCGATAAGATCGATTCTCGCGGCGGTACGGCGCTCTACGACGCGATTTACGCTTCCCTCGATCATCTGAAGCTTGGAAACCGCGACAAGAAAGTTCTGCTGGTCGTCACGGACGGGGAGGACAACTCCAGCCGTTATACGTTGACCCAGTTGATCCAATACGCGCAGAAGTCAAACGCCGAGATTTACACCATTGGGTTGCTCGGTGAAGATCATTCGACAGGCCTCTTTCACATTGGCAGCGGAGGCGACCGCCATGCCGCCAAAATCCTGAAAGAGATCGCTGAGACTACCGGCGGCAAAGCCTACTTCCCCAAAACCCTTGACCAGGTGGATGCCGTCTGCCAGCGCATCGCGCACGTCATCCGCGACCAGTACACGCTCGGCTACTACCCCACCAACACCGCGAAAGACGGCAGCTTCCGGGCCGTTCGCGTGGTAGCCTTCCTGCCCAACACGCACAAGCGGCTCACCGTGCGGACGCGCCCCGGCTACTACGCACCGAAGGCCAGCCAGATGGCGAGCCTGAAGCCGGTGGTCTCCTCCGCCGCCCGCGACCCCAAGTAAGGTGCGGCCGGTTCGGACTTACGATACCTGCTTTTAATGGAAGGCGGGGATTCCCGTCACGCGCTCGCCAATGATCAGCGTATGCATGTTGTCGGTGCCTTCATACGTGAAGACGGATTCCAGATTGCACATGTGGCGGAAAATGGGATATTCATCCGCAATTCCATTCGCGCCCAGAATATCCCGCGCCTGGCGCGCAACCGCCAGCGCCATGCTCACGTTGTTGCGCTTCAACATCGAGACGTGGGCGAAATCAGCTTTCCCCTGGTCTTTCAGCCGCCCGACGTGAAGCGCCAGTAACTGCGCCTTGGTGATTTCCGTAATCATGTCCGCAAACTTGGCCTGAACAAGTTGGTGCGAAGCAATGGGTTTGTCATCGAACTGCTTCCTGGTCTTCGCGTACTCGAGGGCTTCATGATAGCAAGCCATGGCCGCGCCCAGCGCTCCCCAACCGATTCCGTAGCGCGCCTGCGTCAGGCAATCGAGAGGCGCCTTCAAACCCTTTGCCTCAGGCAGCAGATTAGCTGCGGGAATGCGCACGCCGTCGAGTGAAAGAATGCTCGTGACCGAAGCGCGCAGCGACCACTTGCCTTTGATGTCCCGGGCCGTAAAACCCGGAGTTCCCTTCTCCACCAGAAAACCCCGGATGCCCTCATCCGTTCGCGCCCAGATCAAGGCCACGCCGGCAAGCGATCCGGAAGTGATCCACGCCTTTTCGCCATTCAGAATAAAAAATTCGCCGTCCCTTACGGCGCGCGTTCTCATGCCGGCCGGATTTGAGCCGAAGTCGGGCTCGGTGAGTCCGAAGCATCCCACGGCCTCGCCGCACTGCAAGGCAGGCAGCCACCGCTCCTTCTGCTGCTCGCTTCCATAAGCGTGAATCGGATGCATCACGAGCGCGCCCTGCACGGAGGCGAAACTGCGCAGACCGCTATCGCCGCGTTCGAGCTCCTGCATGATCAAGCCGTACTGAACGTTCGACATTCCCACACAGCCGTATCCATGCAGGTTGGCGCCAAGAAACCCAAGCTCGCCCATCGGCTTCACGAGATGGCAGGGAAACTTGGCTTCGCGGTTCCAATCTTCGATATAGGGAATCACATCACGGTTCACAAATTCGCGCACGGTCTGCCGCACGAGCTTTTCTTCACTGCTGAGCAAGGAGTCAAACTGCGCAAAATCCACACCCCGGAAAGGTACCATGCTGGGTTTCCTCCGAATCGCGCTAAAGCGCGTTCCTATTGTGGCCGGGCAGATTGCACCGGCAGGGGCGCCGTGGCGCGGGCCGCAGACTGCGGGGACGCTGACCGATCCTGCTGCACGCTGGAATTCCCCGGCAGGATGCTTGCGGGACCCGCGCTGGCGAGAATCTCCTTCACCTGATCCGGATCGCTGAGCAGCGGGGAATCCGGAAATTGGCGCACGGGAAAGCTCTTGAGCGCCTGGCTCATAAAGTTCATCCAGATCGGCAGCGCCACGTGAGAGCCTTCCTCGCCCTTGCCGAGGGTGTGATGGTCGTCGTAGCCCACCCACACGCCACAGGTGATGGCAGGCGAAAAGCCGATAAACCATGCGTCGCTAAAGTCGTTTGTCGTGCCCGTCTTTCCGGCGATAGCATATTGCCCCGCGAGTGTGCGCGCGTGAACCGCGGTGCCGGAATTAATCACCTCACGCAGCATGGAGACCATCAACCGGGCCACTCCGGCCGGAAGCGCGTCCGTAACCTGAGGAGTGAAATCATCAATCACGCGGCCATCATAGTCCGCAACGCGAACGATGGGGCGGGGCGAAATGTGCAGCCCATCATCGGGAAACGTGCTGTATGCCGACGTGTGTTCGAGCAGGGTCAGCGAAGATGCGCCGAGCGCAAGCGGTAGATCAGGGTCGAGCCGCGAAGTGATTCCAAATTGGCGGCACAGCTTGATAACCTTGTCGATGCCAACTCTTGCCAGCAACCGCACCGCGGGGACGTTGCGCGATTCCGCCAGCGCCCGCAGCAGCGTGATCCGGCCTTCATAGCGATTGTCGTAATCGTGCGGCGCCCAACTGCCGTAGCTCACCGGCTCGTCCATAATCGTGCCAAACGGGCTGAAACCGTCGAGCAAAGCACGGGAGTAAACATAGACTTTGAAAGACGATCCTACCTGCCGCTCCGCCTGCACGGCGCGGTTGAACTGGCTCTTGTCATAATCGTAACCGCCAACCATTGCCTTGATCTCACCCGTCTGATTGTCAAGCACCAGAATCGCGCCTTCGGCGGCGGGAGTCTGGTCGAGCGTTGCGTGAACAAATCGCCCTTTAACCTCGCCAACATGGAAGAGGTCCACGTCGCCCACGGAAAAGATTTGCGTGGGATCGGTCATGTTAGTCCAGGTGAAATCAGCCGGCGCGATCCGCGTGGTCAGATCGCCAAAACGCACGCGGGCGTAATCCGGATCTACCGCCATCACCAAACCGTGAATGCGGCTTCCAGCGGTCAAAGGTTTCGCCCAGTCCGGATCGTTGTAAGTCTCAAGCGTAGCAAACTCTCCGCTCGCAAGCCGGACGGGATGCTTACGAATATTCGTTTCGGGGCCGCGCCAGCCGTGCCTTTTGTCATAGGCGCGCAGGCCTGCGCGCAGCGCATGCACGGCGATATCTTGCAGTTTTGGGTCAAGCGATGTGTAAACGCGCAGCCCGTCCGTATTCACAGTCTGCG
The DNA here is from genome assembly GCA_002197525.1 of Acidobacteria subdivision 13 bacterium RH2 MAG17b. Lineage (GTDB taxonomy): Bacteria > Acidobacteriota > Terriglobia > UBA7540 > UBA7540 > RH2-MAG17b. The sequence continues at coordinate 5,723 of NFUN01000090.1, forward strand.
CGCCATACTTATCAAGCAGCAGCCCGCGCACGTAACTGACAAAGTAAGGCGCAACTTCCTTATTCCACCGCCGCAACCGGACGCCCAGCGGAGCGGCCACGGCCGATTGGTACTGTTCCGCCGAAATCTTGTGGTTGTTCAGCATGGCCGCCAAGACTTCGTTGCGGCGCAGCAGGGCGTGGCGGGGATGGAGGACGGGCGAAAAATAGGTGGGATTGCGAGGAAGTCCTGCCAGCAGCGCAGCCTCAGGCAGCGTGAGCTCTTGCAAGTGTTTGCCGAAATAGCGCTCCGACGCCGCCTCAAACCCGAAACTTCCACCACCGAGCGGGATGATGTTGCAATACATGGTGAAGATTTGCGCCTTGGTGAAATGGCGCTCGATTTGGATAGCGAGCAGAGCCTCGCGGATCTTGCGCTTGAAGGATTTTTGAGGGGTCAAAAACAGACGGCGGCTCAACTGTTGGGTCAGCGTGCTTGCGCCTTCGGCCTTCCGCCACTCGACGATGTCTATGACCGCCGCGCGCACGATGCGCAGAATGTCTACGCCAAAGTGGCTCTCGAAGTGGCGGTCTTCGACCGATATGATGGCGTTGCGCAGCATGGGCGGAATCTGGTCATAGGTGACGATGACGCGCCGCTGCAAGGCGAAATTCCCGATGACAGTTCCGTCATCCGCATATAGCTCGGTCATCACGGACGGGCGGTAATCGTAAAGTTCGCTAACCTGAGGAAGGTCGGAGGAATAGACAAAAACGAGACCGGCGAGCGCTCCGCCTCCCGCCGCAAGCAGCACGAGGATTACCAATGCAACCTGGCCGAAAACTCGACGGCTCCGCAGTTGAGGAGCGGGTGGGCGGAGCGCGGATTTAGAGTGCGGCCTTGACTCCGCCATTATCAACCCATCCTGCATCCATTCTAGGAGCTTGCGGCCATGCCGTCAACGTAACGCGGTCGCGATCCATTGGCGCGGACTTTTACCAGAGTCAGATACTCCGCACGGCTATTAGCTTGACGAGTGGAACTGGGCGAGAGGCTGTTGTCCGGGTGATTCTCTTGCCGTGCCAACGCACGCCTGACCTTCACGGACATTCTACAACTCTAGTGGCGGAGGCGCTGGCCTTTTCAGTCGCGCTGCCTGCAACCTAAACATAGTTCTGTCAGGCCTTATCAGCCCTGACCGCAAGAAATGACGCGCCGAATTGGCCTAAGCACGACAGGATACGGTCGTGGACGCCAAGGGCTTGCGCTACCGGCCGAACCGGAGGGTAGTACACACTACCTCGGACGACGCGAAACCGTAAGGCCGCTTCGTCTGTCAGCCGCCGCAAGCTGCGAAAGGTCCAAAAATGGGTTTCGCTCCAAATAGGTGATCCAAGCCAACCTCGCACCCTCCGCAAGAGGGCCCAGAGGCTGTATCTACCCAGTTCTCCGATGACGAATATCCCGCCTGGCCGCAACACCCGAGCCGCCTCCTGTACTGCGCATCGAGGGTCTTTCACCCAACACAGTACGGTCACAGCGATCACGGCGTCGAACACATTCGAGCCGAATGGGAGTTGTTCCGCGGAGGTTCGGCACCATTTGATGCTCGCTCCGCAATCCTCTGCCCTGCGTTGCGCGGCCTCAAGCATCGCGGCTGAAAGATCAACGCCGATGACTCGGGCGCCTCGCTGGCACGCCAAAATTGAGTACGTGCCATCCCCACAGCCGAGATCAAGCCCCCTTCGGCCGTGCAGGTCGCCGGAGAGTTCGAACACAACCTTCTGTTCGAGCCGCTCCGTCAACGCACCGATTGGTGAAGCGCGCCAGTGGGCGTAGTCTGCCGGTACAATCACGGCGGAATTCCTCGGAAGGCAGGCCATAGACTCAGAAGAGTCCGGAGATCGCACGCTTACAGAACGACAGGAATGCCGTACGCTTTACCGCCAAGTCTAATGGCAGAACCCAGTAGATTGCGCTTTAGCCCAAGCGGCGCCAGCCACCACTGCTCGAATAATACCTTGCCCAGGTGCCATGTCTTACCCGTTTTGCGGAGTTGGAGCTGTGGAGCGGGTTCGGCGAAGAAATTGCCAAATGCAAAGCCGGCCAGGTCTTCTCCGGCTTCCAACATGCAGTAACCATCCGCGCGAAATCTGGCTTGTGCACGTTCTCCCGCAACCTCCCGAGCGATACGGCGCGCTACGACCTGGGCTTGGGCGTGTGCGAATACTCCAGCCTTCGGAAGCATCAAGGGCGTGTCCGGCTTCCAGCGGCCAGGTAGCTGGATGGTTGTCACGTCACCAACCGCGTAAACATCCGGGTGCTTGGTTTTGAGCGTAGCGGGATCAACTGGGATCCAACCGCCCTCATTCGCAAGCCCAGACTGGCGAACCAGACCGGGGCTGCGGTGCGGCGGAATCGCCACAAGCAAGTCATATCCGGCGGCATCCTTACTCTCGAACAGAAGCTTGCGGGACTGTAAATCAACGCCAGTCAGCTTGTACAGTGGATGGAAGATGACACCTCTCGCTTCGAGCATCTGGCGGACCGCTTCGCCAAGTTGGGGACCCGCCACTGGCAACGGCTGAGGCTCGGGTGTAAACAGGTGGATATTCACTTTATCGCCCATTCCCCGCTTGCGAAAGAAGTCAGCGATCAGCATGGCTCCTTCATGCGGGGCGCCAGGACATTTATACGGGAGCGCACTGATCACTATGGCCACGTTTCCACCCGAAAAGGAGCGCAACGCCCCACTTAACTTAGCCGCGCCATCGGCGGTGAAGAACGTATGCGAGCCGTCCGCAAGACCAGGGATCATTTCGGGCGCGAGCTCCGCACCGAGCGCAATAATTAAGTAATCGTAGTTCAAAGCGCCTGCGGTGGTATCGACTTGGCGGTCAGCCAGGTTGATGTTGCGCGCCTCGGCTTCGATGACGTCAATTCCCGGCAGTAGCAGCGCCCGCACGTCACGGGTGATTTCTGCCCGCCGCCGGTCCCCGGTCATGAGCCAGAGGAACGACGGCGCAAAGGCGTGCTGAGTGTTCCTCTCCACCAACAGAACCCGGTGCTCGCGCGCCAACAGCCGCCGCAACTCGTTGGCGGCAACAAGCCCCCCGACGCCTCCGCCGAGCACCACGATCGTTTTGCCACTCATAAATCTTCTCCCCCACGTGTCTCGTTTAGCCCGCTAAGCACCAGGAAAGTGTTCTTCCCTCTCATTTTTCGTCCCGATCCCTCGAATCTCACTTCGCGTCCGGATCAGATTAAATCCATAACCCTCGCCGGCAATTCGGCACCCTACAGCAGGTCCTTTCCACTCGCGGACGTGGCAGCCGCTGTTTTCCTGATAGCCGGTCCCAGGGTCAGAACACCAGGACTTTGTCCGCCTCCTGCGTCCAGGCAGTCAGTTCATCCAGCGAGCTTCGTCTTGTCCCCTCTGCAATGAACTCGGGTTTGACGCCACGTGCGTCCATGCAAGAACCGCAGATTCCGATCTTTGCGCCCTTGGCAGCCAGACCTTTAAGCATCCGCTCAATGTTGTAATAGCCGTTCGGCGTCGTTTGAGAAGCCACTGCGCAGCCGGCGGCGTCGCCCATCAAAAAGACTGATACAACCGCGCTCTCTTGCTTCAAGAGAGACCCTGCCAAACGCAGCGCGTTGTAACTGCGCTCAGAACCGTAAGGTGCGTCATTAAGTATGATCAGATATTTCATTCTATTGTCTCCTTTGCGATTGTCCCTCCACCCGGCAAAGCCAAGTCCCCAGAAGACCAGGCGCGCCGGTTGGCGAAACCGGGCCTCCTTGATCTATCAGGGTTTGCTTCCAACAGCCACCGGAAGCCCCTTGGCGCGCCATTCGGGCACACCGTCTTCAAGCCGCAGCGCGCGGAATCCTTTTGACCGCAAAATCTCCACAGCCTCCACAGCAAGAACGCAATAAGGGCCGCGGCAATAGGCCACGATCTCTCGATCGCGAGACAGTTTCGACAGCCGGGACTTCAAATTCTTAAGCGGGACTGAAACCGCGCCCGGGATGTGCCCAGCGCGATACTCTTCAGGTGGACGCACATCAAGCACAATCACCTCGCCTCGGCGGATGCGCCGGAAGAGGGCTTTCTTTTCGAGCGGCTCCAGCGCCTCTCGCCCTTCCCTGAACTGCCTGACGATGGACTCGACTTCGGCCAGGCGAAGCTCGGCAAGGCTTCGCAAACTCCGGAAGAATTCGCAGACGGCCAGATCAGCTAGACGGTAAGTTACGAAGAGCCCTTGTTTCACACTCTCCACCAAACGTGCGCTGTGAAGCACCCGGAGATGTTGCGAGGTATTGGCCACAGTCAGGCCAGCTTCCCTGGCAAGAGTCTCCACAGTACGCGGACCCTGGCACAACAGGTCCAGCAGTTCTAGCCTGGGAGGGCTTGCGACTGCTTTCCCAATCCGGGCGAGATGTTCGTAAATCTGCTTTTTAAGCTCCGGGTTTACACTCATAAAGTATTCAATTGAATATTTGAACAGTGAAGCCAAGCTTTGTCAAGCGCCTCACACTCGATGTGTCAAACTCGTTCTGAAAGAAGTTCAATGCAGGAGGGGCGGGTCGGAGCTCGCACGCGCCGGTTTTATTCCAGCCGGTAATTGGGCGCTTCCTTGGTGATGATCACGTCGTGGACGTGGCTTTCCCGCAACCCAGCGGAGGTGATGCGGATGAACTGCGCCTTCGTCTGCAACTCTTCGATCGCGGCGCACCCACAGTAACCCATCCCGGAGCGCAACCCGCCCACAAGTTGCGTCACCACCTCGGCGAGCATGCCTTTGTAAGGCACGCGCCCTTCGATGCCTTCCGCAACCATCTTGGAAGGCGTTTCGCCTTCCTGCGCGTAACGGTCCCTGGAGCCGGCAGTCATCGCGCCCATCGATCCCATGCCGCGGTATGATTTGAAGCTGCGGCCCTGGTAAAGAATCGTTTCGCCAGGGCTCTCCTCGGTTCCGGCGAATAGGCTGCCGATCATCACAGCGCTTGCGCCGGCGGCGATGGCCTTGGTGACATCGCCCGAAAATTTTATGCCGCCGTCGGCTATGACAGGCACGCCCGCCGGCCGCGCCGCGCGCGCGCACTCCAGGATGGCCGTGATCTGCGGCACTCCCGCCCCGGTCACGATGCGCGTAGTACAAATCGAGCCAGGGCCAATGCCAACTTTCACTGCGTCCACGCCGAGCGCGATCAGGTCGCTCGCGCCTTCGTAAGTAGCGACGTTGCCTGCGACAAGGTCCACTTCCGGGAACCGGGACTTGAGCGCCTTCACCGCTTCCATCACCCGGGAGGTGTGGCCGTGCGCCGTATCCACCACGAGCACGTCCACCTTGGCCTTCACCAGTTCGGCGGCGCGCTCCAAAAAGTCTCCGGTCGCGCCCAGCGCCGCGCCCACACGCAGGCGGCCTTGCTCGTCTTTGGCGGCGTTCGGAAACTTGATGCGCTTCTGAATGTCTTTGACCGTAATCAGGCCCTTGAGGTTGAAATCCTTATCCACCACCGGAAGCTTTTCCACGCGATGGCGATGCAAAATCTTCTCCGCCTCCTCGAGCGTTGTCCCCACCGACACGGTGATGAGGTTTTCCTTGGTCATTACCGCTTCCACGGGCAGATCGAATCGTGACTCAAAACGCAGATCACGATTGGTGAGAATGCCCACCAGCTTGCCTTTGGTGGTAACCGGGACGCCGGAAATTCTAAACTTTTCCATGATTTCAAGCGCGTCCGCGATGCGGCTGTTTGGGCTCACCGTGACCGGGTCCACGATCATCCCGCTTTCCGAGCGTTTCACTTTATCGATCTCAGCCGCTTGCCGGTCAATGGGCATCGTGCGATGAATAAAGCCAATGCCGCCCTGCTGCGCCAGCGCAATCGCCAAGTGCGATTCGGTCACCGTATCCATGGCCGAGCTTACGATCGGAATGTTCAACGGAATATGGCGGGTGAGGAACGTGCGCGTATCGACCTGGGCGGGCAGCACCGCGGATTTGGCGGGGCGCAGAAGCACGTCATCAAAAGTCAGCGCCTCGGGAATGGGACCATCAATCATAAACCTCCTCGTTCCTGAAGATTTTCGCGGCGGGACTTAAGAGAGCGTGTGAAAACCCCGGCTGTGGCGGCGGCCTGTGACCGCCGGTCTTTATTTTCAGAAGCCTCGGCGCTCCCCGACAGCGTCGGGGCAGACTCCGAGCGCCGCTACAACTCAAACGGGCGGTTTTCACACAGACTCTTAAACATCTGATTCTAGTTCCCACCGCATTGGGCGGTCAAGCTATCGCGACCGCGAGTACTGGGTCAGTTTGCCGTAGCGCCGACCTTCAGGTCGGCATTTTGAAGGCTGTGCCGGGCTGAAGCCCGCCGCTACAACAACCAAATTGACCCACTGCCCGACCGGCGCCCGGTCAGCTTGAGCGTAGAGGCGGCAAAGCCTCAATGCGTGATCGCGCCCATCCGTCCGTTCCGGTAATCGTCGAACGCTTGCTGGAGTTCCTGCGCCGTGTTCATCACAAAAGGACCATAGCGCGCGACAGGTTCGTTGAGCGGACGGCCGCCAATCAAGAATAGGCCGAGAGGACCATGCCCCTTCTCCGCCGCCTGCATGGTGATGGCGCTGCCGTCCTGAAAAAACAGCGCCAACTGCCCCCTTTGGGCCAGCCGCCCGTCAGGCCCGAAACGGCCCTCGCCTTCGATCACGTAAGCGAAGACGTTGTATCCGTCTGGAACGGGCTGCTCGAACCGCGCGCCCGGCTGCAGCGTGAAGTGCAGATACATGATGGGAGTGCGGGTCTCGATCACGGCGTGCGCGCCAAGCGACTCTCCTGCGATTACTCGGACTGTAACCCGGCCATCCTCCGTGCGCCCCTCGGGAATTTTCGAGGCAGGAACCTCCTGGTAATGAGGCGGAATCATCTTGTCACTCCGGGGCAGGTTCACCCAGAGCTGCGAGCCGTGCATCCGCCCACCCTTGAGCGCGAATTCTTCCTCAGGCATCTCGGAATGCACAACGCCCGCGCCCGCCGTCATCCACTGAACGTCGCCCGGATCAATCTTCCCCGAGTGGCCGTGCGAATCCTTGTGCCTGAACCGCCCTTCGAGCATGTAAGTCACGGTCTCAAAACCTCGATGCGGATGGTCCGGCGCGCCCTTCGCTTCGCCGGGCGCAAGGTCCATCGGACCCATCTCGTCGAGGAGCAGGAACGGGTCGATGTGGGAAAGATCGTGCGACGGAAACGGCCTGTGCACGAGAAAGCCTTCTCCTTCCAAATGCTCGATGCCTTCCACAATGCGGGATACTGATCGAAGATTTGCTGTACTGGCTTTCATGGTTGCCTCCTGAAATGCCTGCGTGAAAACCACGGTGTTTGAATTGTAGCGGCGCTCGGAGCCTGCCCCGACGCTGTCGGGGAGCGCCGAAGCTATTAAAGAATAAAGACTGGCGGTCACAGACCGCCGCTACAGCCGCATCAGTTTTCACACAGAGTCTGAAGCCCACTCAGCCGCCGAACCTCCGATGATTTACGGCGGCGGTACTTGCATAGGATGTAAAAATTCCCCAAAGGATTCAGCAGCCGCCCACTCAGATCCCGTATGGCCACTCGAGTGTCATGCCGGAGTTCCCGCCCCGTTTCGCGTGGGCGATTCCGTGCTTTATCGCAGAAGCTGCCTCTCTGAAAATCCGAACCCGCCGGGAAGAAAAGGTCTTCAGGTCCAAGCGAGCGCGACGCGGTGGATGAGCCGGTACGAGGGTGCGCAGCGTTACCATTTTTCAAGGCATTGCACCGCGAGTTGTTCTACCGGCGCTCCGCTTAAAGCGGCATCATACTCATTCTAAAGGACATATCAGAATATCAATTATCTCTTTTAGATTCAATCCGTTACTATCTTCGCCCCGGTTCGATGCCCGATTCGATCCGGTTCGTTCCTCTAATGTTTCTTTCTTTTCAATAAGATTACGGTTTGGTTGCTTCAACAATCTTTTTTTCGCTTCCGTCACCTCCCCGAGCAGCGCTTTTAGGTCGCCGAATAGCCCTAAAATTCGGGGCTTCCCGGCGGCTTTTTCTGCTGGGTTGCCGGAATCGGAAATGTGAGGTGAGTGAATCATGCGTTCGCGGCCTCTAGATGCTAGCGTAGTGTACTACGCTATCTTAGGAGCGTCAAGGAGGCGAGAGGCTCGCGGCGTGGCCCCCGCCCTTTCCGCTTTCAGCGGATAGATCAGGCGCTAATTCGACCGGACACTTCACATGCTAACGGCACGCCAGCCGCGATTGTGTTGCCTTAACCCCGCGATTTGTCATAGTATGACGCGGAACGGAAGCGAGGGGCCTTGGACTGGAAAAACACGCTCTACTTTGGCGACAACCTGGAAGTTCTGAGGGCCAATGTGCCCAACGAGTCCGTGGACCTCATTTATCTCGACCCGCCTTTCAATTCAAACGCCAATTACAACGTGCTCTTCGCTGAGAAGAGCGGTGAAAAATCCGCCGCGCAGATTCACGCCTTTGAGGACACCTGGGGCTGGGGTTTGGAATCCGAGGCGGCCTATAACGAACTTG
>NFUN01000091.1 GCA_002197525.1 Acidobacteria subdivision 13 bacterium RH2 MAG17b
CAGCGGGGCCCGGAGAAGCGCTGAAAAAATCGATCCAGACGGAGCTATCCACCAGGATCAAACGCGGTTCCTCCGCATGGCCTTCAGATCGCCCTTCCAAATGCCGGCGCCGTAATAGCGAAGAATGCCCTTCCGGCTTTCCGTGCGTACCAGCAACTCGAGGCCTTTATGAACGATAGCGCGCTTCGTCGGCAAGCGGGTAAGCTTACGCGCCTTCTGGATCAATGCATCGTCAATTTCGATGTTGGTTCGACTCATACCGCGAGTATACACCCGATTGTTCAGTTTGTGTGTATACACACAGGTGGGCGCCGGGTGGCGCAGACGTGCGTTTCTCAGCATGTCTGCGATTAAGGTTGGCCATGCGCCACCTGCGAGCACCATCAGATTACCCCAGGGGATGCCTCATGCCGTTTCGAATCTATCGGCTTCCCGGATGCTCCGCTGATTTGCTGGCTGAGCTTGCGTCTCTTCCCCCAGGGCAGGAATGTGGAAGACGTCGCGGCTTGGCTGAGGCATAATCTTATTTCGAACGCTGAGGGTCAACCTCCTTCAGGAGCCAGCACCCTTTTTCGATGACAACCTCTGCTTCATCCCAGGTCTCGGGTGAAATTCAGTCTGCACGCCGCTGGCTGGTGACGATTGCCGTCATGGCCAGCGTGGTGATGGAGCTGGTGGATACGTCGGCTGTCAACGTCAGCATCCCGTACATCGCTGGGAATCTCTCCGCCACCATTGATGAAGCCACCTGGGTGCTTACTTCCTATCTGGTCTCGAACGCCATCGTACTGCCGCTGACCGGATGGCTGGCAAGCCGCGTCGGACGGAAGCGGCTGCTGATGACGGCGGTCGCCGGCTTCACCGTGGCCAGCATGTTGTGCGGCCTCGCCCCCACCTTGGCCACGCTGATTGCTTGCCGCGTGCTTCAGGGAGCATTTGGGGGCGCGCTCCAGCCCACCACGCGCGCGATCCTGCTCGAAACTTTCCCGCGCGAAGAGCGTGGCCGAGCCATGGCCGTGTGGGGCGTCGGAATCGTGGTGGCGCCGATTGTGGCGCCGGTTTTGGGTGGCTGGCTCACTACGGATTATTCGTGGCGCTGGGTCTTCTTCATCAATTTGCCCATCAGCATCCTGGGGTTGATCTTGGTCGATCTCTACGTGTTCGATCCTCCCTATCTCCGCCGGACAGCCAAAGGGATCGACTACTGGGGCGTGGGCATGCTCGTGTTGGGCATCGCTTCCCTGCAAATCGTTTTGGACAAGGGGCAGGAGGCGGACTGGTTCAGCTCCCGCTTCATTCTTACCCTGGCGGTGGTCGCGGCGATCAGCCTCGCGGCCTTTGTAATTTGGGAGTTGGTGGCGCGCGATCCCATGGTTCATCTGCGCTTGTTGAAGTACAGGACGTTTGGCGCGGGCGTGAGTCTTTCCCTAGTTTTATTCTTCGTGCTTTACGGAAGCATTTTGCTGCTGCCGCTCTTCATGCAGGTCGTGCTGAACTTCCCGGCCATCACGGCGGGCATTTGGAATTGCCCTCGCGGTATCGCCACGATGGCTCTTATGCCGGTGGCGGGCTTTCTGATCGGCCGGCGCTGGGACATGCGCAAGCTTTTGTTCGGCGGCATCATGGTCTCAGCCGTGGGCCTGCTTTCCTTTTCGTTCCTGAATCTCGCCTCCGGTCCCTGGAATTTTCTCGCACCGCAGATTGTGATGGGAGCGGGCATGGCCTTTGTCTTTGTGCCGTTTTCCACCATCACCGTCGATCCCATCCCGAATGAAGAAATGGGCTACGCCACCAGCATCACGGCGCTTGCGCGAAACCTCGGCGCCAGCTTCGGCATTTCCATCGCCGCCACCATGCTCCAGCGCCGCGACCAGGTTCACCAGATGCGCCTCGCGGCTCACGTAAGTTCCATGAATCCGATTACCGCCAATCTGCTCTCAACTTTGCAAGATTACTTCCACCATGGCGGCGCTAACCTTTCGACGGCCGGACATCAAGCTCTGGGCGCGCTCTACTCCATGGTTCAGGCTCAGGCTTCCGTGCTGAGCTATATGGATGAGTTCCGCCTTTTGGCGGCGATGTTTCTGCTCGTCTCGCCGCTGGTTTGGGTTATGCGCAAGCCACATTTTAAAAGCGAGGGCGGGGAGAAGTAGAAAAGGCGCGCTGCATATACGCGCCGTGCGCTTCCCGATTGTGTGGATAAGCTGAAAAACTCCACCGGGGAGCACGCAAGCAAAGGTTCGCTCACAGTAAGCTCAAAACACTCGCTTGGCGCGGTCTCCTCACTTATTGGTGGCAACCTAATGAGAATTACAAATTATAGTGACGGCTTTTACTGGTGCGCCGGTGTCCCCACCGGAGCCATTCGGCACTGAGGACAGCGCCGCCACAACCGATGTGCCACTATAATTTGTAAACCTCAATTATGCAGAAGCGGGATAGCCTTTGCGGGTGGAGGATGCGGCAACAACTTCAGGAAAGCGTAAATGTCGGCCAGTTCCTTGTCTGGGACGACCTTTTCTGTATACGGCGGCATCTGACCTGTGGGATTGCGGACGTACGCGATGATCGCCGCGAGCGGAATCGGGTCCGGGCCGAGGCGCGGTCCGCTTACGATCGAGCCTTGCGCCTCCAGGCCGTGACACTCATAGCAGCCATCTTTCTTGAAGAGCCGCCTCCCGTTTGCGGCGTTCCCCGCTGGGTTGGCAGCGGGCTTCGAGGCTTTGGCGGCATTCTGGACCTTCGCAGGCGCGGCGTTGAGTACCAGCGCCGCCGCGATTCCCACGACCGCCACAACCGCCATAAGAACAGCGCTGCGGATCGCGCCCACCTGACGCAGACGCCGCCCCAGCGCCACCAACTTGCGTACGATCTTGCCTGCCGGACTTTGCCCACGAAGCCTTTTCATGGTCTCTCCTTATCGCGGCTGAGTGACAACGTCGATAAGCGCCGGTTCACCGCGCTTCACCACCGCGATTGCGCGCTGAATCGCCGGGCCAAGCTCTTTAGGATCAGTGATTGGGCCTTCGGCATACACGCCGAAGCCCTGTGCAACCTTGGCGAAGTCGATATTGGGATCTTCAAACGTGGTCCCGATCCAGGCGCGGTCAATGCCACGATTGTGCCGGCAGGCCATGCGTTGCACGTGCATAAGCTCCTCATGGTAGGCGCGGTTGTTATGCATGACGCTCAAGAGCGGGATGCGATGATGCGCCGCCGTCCACAGGACGGTCGGGACAAACAAAAGATCACCGTCGTCCTGAATATTGACCGTGAGGCGGCCATGCTTCCGGTTTGCGAGGGCGGCGCCCACCGAAGCGGGTGCAGTGTAGCCGATACCACCGCCGCCCGGGCCACCGATGAACTGGTAGTGCTTGTCGAAGGTCCACATGCGTAGCGGCCACCAGCTATCGTGCCTGATAAACGACGCGAGCGACCAGTCCTCGTCCTTGATCTGCGCCCACAGCTCCGCGCACAGACGAGCAACGCTGACCGGGCTCGCGTCCCAAGCGTATGTCGCCTCGGTGCGAGCCGCCTCCAGTTCCTCCTGGCGCGCCGCGGCCAGCTTGGCTCCGCGCTGCTGAAACACCCTCTTGCGATCGGCGGTAATCAAGCGCTTGATGGCCTCGGTTAGCGGCGGTACAGTCGTCTCCGCATCGGCAGCGATGTCCACATCAACTGCGGTGTAGCGATAAAAATCCTGATAATTGGACTTGATATAGAGATCGCCCGTAGTGATGCTGATCAGCTTCGTGCCAGGTTTTACGATCGGCTGCGACGTGCGGTGCAACTGGTCTCTGAAAGAGTTGACGGTGCTCCAGAAGTCGGCCAGCTCAAGGCCTAGGATGACGTCCGCACCGGCGATCAACTGGCGGCGGTGCGCGGTTTGATTCAGGGGATGTTGGCTGGGAAAGTTCATCCGTCCGTACTCGTCGATCACCGGCGCTTGGAGCGTTTCGGCAAGTTCGACAAGATGCTCCATGCCTGCCTGTGTGCGCGCGGCGCGGTCCACAACGATCACCGGATTCTCAGCCTGCACCAGGAGCCGCGCGGCCTCCGCCACCGCGCCCGAATCTCCCTGCGGAGGCTCGGCTACGGTCAGCTTGGGAATCTGCAGTCCAGCGTCTTGGGAAACCGGATTTTCCTGGAGTTGTTGGTCTGCCACCAGCAGCACCGGCTCCATCGGCGGGGTCATCGCGATTTTATAGGCGCGCACCGCGGACTCGGCGAAGTGCTGCAGCGAAATTGGGAGGTCATCCCACTTTATGTAGTCGCGGACCATCGCTGCGGCGTCCTGGACGCTGTGGGGCCATTCCCCATAACTCGCATCACGCATCGTGGCATCCAGCGTGTTGCCAATCATGAGATAAACCGGCACGCGGTCACACCAGGCGTTGAAGATGGCCATGGAAGCGTGCTGCAACCCCACCGTCCCGTGGGCGAGTACGAGCAGCGGCTTGCCCTCAATCTTGGAATAGCCGTGGGCCATGGCGACCGCCGCCTCTTCGTGGAGGCAAGTTATGAGCTCGGGATTCTGGTTGCCGCCATAATTGATCACCGACTCGTGCAGTCCCCGGAAACTTGAGCCTGCCACGCAGCAAACATAGTCGAAGCCCAGAGACTTGATAACGTCAACCATGAAGTCAGACCCGGAGCGCCCTTCGGTCAGCACTTCCACATCCGGGGGCGGATCGCTTTCGATCACAGGCGGCAGCAATGGCATGGCGTGGTGCAGTGAGGGTGCAGCCGGTTGGGCAGGCGCCGCTTCCCCCGGTGCAACCAGCGTTGCCGCGCCCGCGATGGCAGCGCCCTTCAAAAATCCACGACGGCCAACCGAAAGCTTCTTGGACCTTCCCATGTTCTCTGCCTCCTCGCTCCGTATAGATTCACTGCTGGCCGTGAGCGTTTACCCGCCGTACTATATCATGGTCCCAATCGTATAGAGAATATGGATCAACCTGAGATTGCAGCCCGTCTCTACGATTGAAATCGGGTTTTTCTTGACGCCTTTTCTAATTTCCCCTAGTGTTCAGGATTAGTCCGTTCGCGCCGCCGGCCTCAGTTACCATCAAAGTGGCGCAACTTGTATGTTTCCGAAATGCTCAAACCCGGACGCTCGCTGCACGGTTCCGGAAGGCGCGCAGCCACCCGTAAGGCGCCCATCTCATTTCTCAAATACCCACAGGCAGTGTGCACGCAAATTTCTTTCAGCGGCTTTCGCGCTGTGGATCATTTCGTCGCCCGCGCTTGTCCGCGCTTACCAGCCCGTGGCAGCCCGGAACGGCATGGTGGTGACGGGCGAGCCTCACGCTTCCCAAGCAGGCATCCGGATTTTGCGCGAGGGCGGAAACGCCGTGGACGCCGCCGTCGCCGTGGGATTCGCACTGGCCGTCACCTATCCATTCGCGGGTAACATCGGCGGCGGCGGCTTCATGCTCATCCGCATGGCGAACAGGCAATCTGGTGTGATCGATTATCGCGAGGAAGCTCCCGCCGCCGCCACCCCCAACATGTACCTTGACGCGCAAGGCCGCATCATTCCTAACGCCAGCACAGTGGGCGCGCGCTCGGTGGGTGTGCCGGGAACGGTAGCCGGTCTCGCTCTCGCCGAACAAAAATTCGGAAAACTTGGCCTGGAGCGTGTGATGGCGCCCGCCATTGCGCTAGCAGAGCGCGGATTCCCGGTGAGCTACTGGCTCAGCCAGTCGTTGCGGCAGCACCAGCCGCTGCTATCCCAGTTCCCCGCCTCGCGCCGCATCTTTCTGAGGGACGGTTCTCTGTATCAGCCGGGCAAAATTTTCAGGCAACCGCAGCTTGCCCGGACGCTCGAAGAAATCGCGCGCCACGGCCCGCGCGCCTTCTATCGCGGCGGCATCGCAGCGGCGATCGTGCGCACGGAAAAGGCGCTGGGAGGCATCATCACGCGCTCCGATCTTGAAGGTTATCAGGCGAAGATGCGCAAGCCCTTGGCCGGGCGCTTCCGGGGTTATACGGTCCTCACCGTACCGCCGCCAAGCTCGGGCGGCGTGGCGCTCATCGAAATGCTCAACGTGCTTCAACCTATTGACCTCCGCTCCCCGGACTCGTACAACTCCATGAGCTTCATCGTCGAAACCATGCGCCGGGCCTACGCAGACAGAGCTGCTTATCTGGCTGATGCGGATTTCGTGCGCGTGCCGGTGCGCGGGCTCATCAGCTCTCACTATGCCGCCAAGCTACGCCAGGAAATTTTAGACGCCAAGCCGGATGCCATAATCGGCCCCGGTTTTCCAGCGCCCTACGAGTCCAGGAATACCACCCACTTTTCGGTCGTGGACGCCGAGGGCAACGCCGTTTCAAACACCTATACTCTGAACAACGGCTATGGCAGCGGCGTCACCGTGGGCCGGGCAGGCTTTCTTTTGAATGACGAAATGGATGATTTCACCAGCAAGCCCCGCTCCCCCAATATGTATGGACTCATCCAAAGCGCCGCCAACGCCATCGCGCCGCACAAACGGCCGCTTTCTTCCATGACCCCTGCCATCGTGATGCAAGACGGCAAGCCGCGGCTGGTGCTGGGCTCTCCGGGCGGAGGCACGATCCCCAACACTGTCCTCGAAGTGATTTTGAACTCGCTCGTGTATAAAATGGATGTCCTGCGCGCGGTCACCGAGCCGCGCTTTCACGACCAATGGGTTCCGAACACATTGTTTCTCGAACGGGACGGATTTTCCGCCGATACGGTGGCGAGGCTGCGCCGGGCCGGTTATCACATTGATCTCGTCGATAGAATCGGCGAGTGCGAAGCTATCGAGGTAGACCCCGAAACGGGATGGCGGTTCGGCGCGGCGGACCCGCGCGGCGACGGAGAGGCGGTGGGCTACTGATGGAAATCGGGCTTTCCACCTATTTGTTTGTCAACCAACGGCTGAACTCGCATATCTTGGATCAGATTTTGGGCGCCGGCATCCGGCAGATGGAAATCTTCGCGGCGCGGCAGCACCTGGATTATTACGATGCGAACCACGTGCGCGACGTAGCCCAGTGGTTTTCCGACCACAGCGTCAGCCTCCACTCGCTTCACGCTCCGGTGTTTGCGGACTTCGACTGGGGCCGCTCCGGCGGCCTGCCCATTTCGCTCGCCTACACTGAGAAACGCCACCGCATCGATTCGATGGATGAGGTCAAGCGCGCCATCGAAATTGCAGAGCGCCTTCCCTTCCGCTTCCTGGTGACGCACCTTGGCCTTGCGGAGGATGATTACGATCTGTCTAAGTTTGACGCAGCTTTTTCCTCCCTCGAACACCTCAACATATTTGCCAAAGAGCGCGGCGTGGCGATTTTGCTCGAAAACACGCCGGGCGAATTGAGCACGCCCGAGCGGCTGGCGGAGTTCGTGCAGTATACGCGCCTTGACCTAAAAGCCTGCTTCGACACCGGCCATGCGCACCTTACGGGCGGCGTGACGCACGCCTTTGAGGCGCTCAAGCCGCTGATTGCAACCGTTCACCTGCACGACAACCGGCGCGAGAAGGACGATCACCTGCTGCCATTCGAAGGCGGGATCGAGTGGGGTCCCGTAATTGCGTCGCTTCGCACGCTGGACGGCGCGGTTCCCCTTCTACTCGAGCCGCGCAATCAAGGGCCGCACGCCCCGGCCATGGCCCGGGTGCGTGAAGTCCTGCAAAAACTCAGGGATTAACCTCACGCGCGGTTAGGGTCTGTCAGATAATAACTGTTCCATTTCGGATCAAATACACCCCCCCTGCCCTCTCCTCGCAAGCGGGGAAAGGGTGACGCGAAGCGGCAGGTGAGGGGCGCCGGTTGGAAGATGGCACAATTATTTCTGAACGGGCCCTCAGCGCGGAGTTTCTCTTTCCGGAAAACCTGCTGCCTCTCTGATGCGGCCGCTACGTTCGCGTGAGCAAGTAATAGAACGCCAGCCGGTCCTTCCCAGGTTCCAGATAACCCTTTAGCGCTTTTTGCACCACGGTGTTGTTCAGCCACGCGGGCGCGGCAGGTGAGACCCACTTCCCGATCAAGGTCTGGTCATCAATCATCCGGATTTCGTCGTGAAATGTCGTGAAGTCGATAAGCTCGACGAATTCGTCCGTGAACTCCACCTTCATGCTTCCTGATAAGATTCCGAACCGGTAATGGCCGGACACGCCGTTCGGCGCGGGCATAAACTTCAGCCGGAACGCGACGGGATTGAGCTGGTTCAGCAAGCTGACGTCCGGCCGGGTCACAAAGATCAGGTGGCCGTCCCAGCTTCCCACGATTTCAGCGGGCGCAGGGACGCGGACGTGATCGCCGTAAAAGATAGCCTGGTGGTCGGGAACCGACATCTTTTCGAACGGATAATTGTTGCGCGCCATCACGAAGGTCGCAAACTCAAGTCCCGTGGGAAAATTTCCGAGGTGCATTACTCCGATGCAGTTGTCTTTATCGACCGCCTTAATCACGTCGTAGACCTTGCGGTAAGGCTCATTCAGATAGTTCAGCAGCAGCACGTCGCCGCCGGCTCTAAAATACTTCCGGTTATCATCCGGATATTTCTCCAACTTCACCACGGGTTTTCCGGGCAGGCATTGCAGCCCGTAATTCACCACGTACCCCACCGCCTGTCCGTTTTCGATCTTGTCGAACCGCTTCCAAAAGCTGCCGCCGGTATAAACCGCGGCCGTCCGGGAAGTATCCGCGCCAAGCGCCGCATTGCGGAGGCGTTCTTCCCAGCCAAGCAGCGAGTTCTTGGCGAAAGAGCCTTTCCAGAAGGAGTCGCGGTAGATGCGCCGGTTCGCATAGTCGATGGTCACACTGCCATGATTGAGCAGGGTGTCGAGCGGCAGCGTCGGCGCGCCCCGCAGGATGGCTTGCAGCTCGGCAGTTGGCCGGGCACTGAACTCATCCGGAGACGCCGCGCCGCGCAGGATAGCCGCTCGCACGTCGCTGGCCGTCAGATTCTCCTCGAAGCTTAGCGGCTCGTATTCCCGCACGATAAACTGGCTGCTGAACGCCATAAATCGCAGTTGTGCCTGGGCTTTCAGCCACGGATCGTCCGTGCCAGTCACCTGGAACGATCTGAGGAATTTCAGCGCGCTTTCGGCGGCGGAGAGGTCCTGGAACATTCTGAACCACAATAGCGCTGTACCCAGTTCCCGGCCTGACTCAAGCTCGGTGAGATGGCAGTAGGCTGTGGTGAAGTCATGCAGGAGCGCGCCGATCCCGGCTACCGCCTGGTGCGGATCGCGCTGCATGTGCTTGCGAGCAGCGAATAGATAATCCTTCTGTTGCGCGTCCTGGAAGTAGACCAGATACCGCATTTGGGTTTCCTGCGTCTCAGGATCAACGCGCAGGTAATTGAAATAACTGCGGTCCGGGTCAATCACGAAATTGGCTTCGCCGCACCCTTGAAAATCTCCGAAGTGAATGCTGCCCTGCAGTTGCGCTTCGTGCTCGGGACTCATCAGGAACTCGTTCATATCCCGGATCGTCATTTGCACCTGGAATCCACAATCGAAGGCTCCCGCCGGTGGTGGTCCTGATTCGGGCGCTCGCGCCTCGATTCCAAGGTCTCCTTCCCGGCCAGGAGCTACGGAAAACCCGGGAAAGTAAGTTCCCGACATCTGTTCTTCAAAGGTCATGCCCAATCCGCCGGGCAAATTCACCTTAAGTAGCGGCTCCAAGAAAATTGTGGCGGGCATATCCTCCGCAGCGCTTCGCGTCAAGGTGTAATAGAACGAAAACTGTTCCCCTCCTCCAGCGTTCCGGTCCAGATGAAACAGCCCAAGCGAGCCGGGGCCAAAAAGTTCGTCGAGCACGGCGGGCGAGGCGGTGGTGTAGCGCCCCACCATGAAATCCTCGTCCACGGCTCTAATTTCATCGTGAAACGGAGTGAAATCGTTTAACTGGAAATGGTCCCCGCCAAGCACAGGCTCCACGAGCCCCTCAAACAGGCCGAAGAAGCGATAGCGGGCTTCGAGCCGTCCGTCCGGCTTCAAGTCGAACTTCAAATAAGCGATCACTCCCGTGTCGCTCGCGTTCGAGACGGCCCGCATCTCCCACACCCCTGCGAGTTGTACGGCGGGCGGAGCAGCCGAGCGCTGGTAAAGAAGTTCGTGATCGGCAGCCGTCATGGCTTCCAGGCTGTAAACGCGCGCCATGGGAAACGTAAACAGCCGGACCCCATGTGGGAACTCGCCCACATAGACCCTCCCGATCAAAAGATCATGGTTTACCACCTTGAAGATGTCGTAAAACCCAGACCACATCGCTCCGGAATACCGCAGCAGAATGTACTTCCCTTCTTCAAGGCTCCCGGTTGGCTTTTCAAGCGTCACCTCTTCGAGCGTGTTGGCGACGTTGATGTGCCCGTCAGAATCGCTGGTGACGCCGGTAATGCCCGCCGCCGTGCGCGTGAACTTTTTCTTGAAGCATTCGCGGAGCGCTGTCGAAAGCCGGTTCAGGACGTGCCCATGCGGAAAAAATCCTCTCCACGCGGTATCATTGCGGATGATCCCGTTTTTCACATCCACAGCCCACTCGCCCGTGTTCACCATCGTATCCATGCTCTGCGTTTGAATCCGCGTGAATATACGTTCGAGATCGGCTTCCTCATAACCCGCCGCCTCCACGGGATCAACCAATTGCACGCTGACTGGCTTAGGCGGCTCAGGATACGGTTTGCCCTGCATTGCCTTGATCATCCTGTCCGCAATCCTTTCCGAGAGCGCCGAAATTGTGAGCAAAGGGTTCACTCCGAGCGCCGATGGAATCAGGGAACCGTCGGCTACCCAAAGGCCTTCGTGCACGCCGCCCTGGCCTGTAAAAACGCGCCCGAACTCATCCACCGCACCTTGCAGGGTGTCTTCGCCCAGCGGAAGTCCGCCCAGCGGATGAGCCGTGATCAGGCGGTGCAAATTCAGAAAGCGCCACCACGGATTAGCGATAAAATGCGCGTCGAGCGCGCGTGCGTGGCGGCGCAGCTCTTCGTTAATCAGCGTGAAGATGGGTTCGTTACCCGCTCCGTCCCAATCGATTTCCAGCCTTCCGTTGGGGTCTAGCAAGTCCGTTTCCAGCCGCATCGTCCCCTTGGCGTTATCCTCCGCCATGATCAGGTAAACCATCGTGTGGTTCATGGCGTTGTCGGGTTGATACGGATCGAAAGGATTGTCTTTCGCCAGACGCGCCTTCTCCTCCGATTCGTGCCCCGTTTCCGTGGGTTCGCCGCCCATCGCACCCAGAGCCACCATCGCCGCGCCCAGGTAGGCGCTCGGGCCCGACAAATCCTCCACCATCATCCGGCGGCCAAGAGGCAGGTTCCTGTTGTAGCGGATTCCGCCCACGATCGTCGGGCCAGGAGCGAACGGTCTCCAGGGGCTCTCCGGATGGTTTCCGAATCCCAGAATGTTCGTGCGGTAAGCGCTGTTGAACGCGACGCCAAAAAAGTCGCTGTTGCCGCTGAAGCTGGTCCCCGCTTTGGGTGAGAGAGAGAGGCCGTGGACTTCCGAACGGAGCAGAATCTCCGGGCTGCCGAGCGCGCCCGCAGACAGAATCACGGAACCGGCGTCCAGCGTGAACGGTTCGGGAAACAGATGTTCGTGCCGCCTGCCATGAATCCTCCACCCGCCGTCCGCCAGCTTCTCCAGCCAATCAACCTGCGTGTGCGTAAAAATATCGGTTCCGTTGGCGCGCGCCACCGGGAGGTAGTTCATATACAGAGTATTCTTCGCACCCACATTGCAGCCTGTGAGGCAATCGCCGCAGTCGATGCAGGGCTTTTGCGGGACGCCATAAGGGTTCAGCCCGTCGATGTCGAAGTTGACGTTCAGGTTCAGACCGAAAGCCTCGGTGCCGATTTCCTTAGCGCGCCGCTCGAGAGCTTGGACCTTCGGCAATTGCGTGGCGCGTGGATGAGGCTTCGAAGCAAGCATCTTCAGCGCCTCGGCATAATACGGGTCAAGCATGTTGCGGCGTATGGTTCGAGGCCACTGCGCCCCAAGAAACACGTCGTCGTCGGGTATAATCGCCACGTTGGCGTTCACGAGCGACGTCCCGCCCAGTCCGCAACCCTTCATCACGGCGATGTCTTTGAAGATGGTAAGATCGTAAAGACCGGTGGGATTCGTGACCGGATTGCGGAACTGTTCTGTGGCCTTGAGGAGGCTGTCCGGAAACTGGCCTACGGGCCATTCACGCCCTCGCTCAAGGATACAGACGGATTTTTTCAATGGCGCGCCCGAAACCCGCGCTGCCGTGATAGCTCCGCCGTAGCCGGAACCTATAACGACCACGTCGTATTTAGCCTTGCGTTCGCTCCAATCCTTCGCCAGCATGAATTCCTCCTCTAGCGCGGGGCCAGCAGCAGCGCTTCAAAACGCTCCGCGTCCCAGGTGTGCAGTAGTTCCCTCTTCCCGCGTACGCCGGGCCAAGCTATTTGGTTGTCTCCTGGAAATGCGGTGGACCTTGTTTTCTGGTCGGAGAAATAATAACCCTTTGCGCAAGGGCCGTCTAGCGGTATGCGGGCGGCATGGTGCGCCACCACTCAGCCTGATGCTACCGCATCTTGACGTGAATATGCTAGCGTAGTAAACTACGCTAGCATATGGGCTGGTTGGCGCAAGATATGGATGACTTCACCCCTGGAGTCTGTGTGAAAGCTGCGGCAAGCGGAACGGGTGAGGGCAATGAACAACGCACCGCAACGAGATATCAAGCCCAAAGTGAGGCTGCTCGACTGCCAGTAGCGGACGCGGCGGAGGCTAGGCAAGTCAGCCGGAAGCGAAGGACTCATGGAGACCGGGGATGGCGGACGCAGAAAAAATAAAAGAGGCTATTTTTGGAGGGTGTCAACGGGGAATTGCGGTTTTCAGTGGCAGAGTCACAAGGCATAAGCCATTGATAATAAGCTGATTAACTATGATTATTAGAAAGCGGCAGTGAAGCGGCTCAACGGGGATCTTATTGAAAATACAAGGGGGTTCTACAAGCCACTTCAGTCATCTACGGGCAGCGGCATCGCAACCAGAACGCCACTCGATGCGTTCCATCTCACCGTGCGAGCGGGTCCATCGACGGCGCGGCAGTGCGGCGGAATCTGCCTGTACCGCTCTTCGACCCACGGCCGTATCCATATCGCCGCGTTTGACACCGCCCAGTCGCTCCGATACGCTGGTTTTGAGGGCTTTTCTCGCAATGTCTTGATTGGGTCTAACTGATGCGCCGCATATATCTGGATCATAACGCCACCACGCCCGTTGCTCCGGAAGTGTTCGAGGCCATGCGCCCCTATCTCACGGAGCAGTTCGGAAACGCGTCTTCGATCCACTGGTACGGCCAGGTAGCCAAGGCCGCCGTGGAGGAAGCGCGCGAAAGCGTGGCGCGGCTCATCAACGCGCAGCCGGGCGAAATCGTTTTCACGAGCGGCGGGACCGAAAGCGACAACGCTGCAATCTTCGGTGTGGTGCAGGCGTCGCGCGAGCGTCGCGCGGGCGGCACGCCTCACGTCATCACTACCACCATTGAGCACCACGCCGTGCTTCACGTTGCGAAGGCGCTGGAAGCGCAGGGCGTAAGCATCACGTATATTTCCGCAGGCTCTGACGGAGTAGTGAACCCGGCGGAAGTCGAACGCGCTATAACTCCGGACACCGTGCTGATCTCTGTAATGCACGCGAACAATGAAATCGGAACGATCCAGCCCATTGGCGAAATCGGGCGGATTGCCCGCGAGCATGGAATTACCTTTCATTCGGACGCCGTGCAAACCGTAGGCAAGATTCCGGTGGACGTCCGGGCGATGGGGCTCGTTCTCCTGTCGCTTTCCGGCCACAAGCTCCACGGGCCGAAGGGCGTGGGAGCGCTTTACATCCGCAAGGGGACGACGCTGCACCCACTTATGGTTGGCGGCCACCATGAGCGCGACCGCCGCCCCGGAACGGAAAACGTGCCGGGCATTGTTGGCCTCGGCAAAGCCGCAGAGCTCGCAGCCGTGCAAATGAATGAGGAAGCCGCGCGCCTCACCGCGCTGCGCGACCGGCTGGAAGAGGAAATTATGCGCCGCGTTCCGCGCGTGCGGGTGAACTGCGCACAGGCGCCGCGCCTGCCAAACACCTCCAGCATAAGCTTCGAGCGCGTGGAAGGTGAAGGTTTCGTCATCGCCTGCGATTTGCGCGGCCTTGCCTGCTCCGCCGGCGCGGCCTGCTCTTCCGGGTCGCTTGAGCCATCGCACGTCCTCGCCGCCATCGGCCTGAGCCGCGAGCAGGCGCGCTCCACCATCCGCTTCAGCCTGGGCCGCACCACAACCACGGAAGACGTTGACGCTGCGGTGGGCGTGGTCGTCGATGTCGTCGAGCATTTGCGCTCGCTTTCACCGTATGAACAAAGTGAGCCGGCGGAGGTTCAGCCGTCCGCAGCAGGGTAGCCACGGCATGGCTTGCGTGCCGTGGGTTTTCCCGTTGAGAGTACGAGAAAAGCGCCTCTTCACTGCGTCCCAGCGCTGATTCGCCAATTCTTCGAGATTATTCACCATGATCGCTGTCGCCATGAGCGGCGGAGTTGATAGTTCCGCCGTCGCCGCAATTCTCGCCAGCCGCCACGCTTCGGCTCACGAAGGCGCCGCTCCGCCCGTCGTGGGCCTCACGATGCAGCTATGGAACCAGCGCCGCCTTCCTGGGCTGCTGGGCCTTAAGGAAGGGTTGGAAGCGGGGCAGGCATCGGGCCGGTGCTGTTCTCTGGATGATGTCTACGACGCGCGGCGTGTGGCCCAGGTTCTTGGCATCCCATACTACGTGATCAATCTTGAGAAGCGCTTTGAAGAAGGCGTTGTGCGTCCCTTCGTCGAGCGGTATCTTGCAGGCGAAACACCGGTCCCGTGCAGCTTGTGCAACACCGAAATCAAGTTTGAGCAGTTTGTGGAGACGGCGCGGCAAATCGGAGCGGAGCGCATCGCCACGGGCCACTATGCGCGCGTCCGGCGCGATGAAAGTTCGGGCCGTTACCGTCTGTTCGCTGCGCTCGACCGTGCCAAGGATCAGTCTTACTTCTTGTTTGGCCTCACCCAGCCGCAGCTCGCTCAGGCGGTGTTTCCGCTCGGCGAGATGACCAAGGAACAGGTGCGCGCCATCGCACGTGAGAAGAAACTGCCGGTGGCCGGAAAACCCGAGAGCCAGGAAATCTGCTTCGTGCCAGCAGGGTCCTACCGCGAATTTATCAACGAATATCTCGCCGAGCAAGGGAAGCAAACCGCGAACTCTCCGGGCGAGGTCGTGACGGTCCAAGGCGAGGTGCTCGCCGGACACGATGGCATCCATCAGTTCACGGTAGGCCAGCGCAAGGGACTGGGCGTGGCCACCGGATCGCCGCTCTACGTGATCGAGCTCGACGCGCGGCGGAACCGCGTCGTGGTGGGCCGCAATGAAGAATTATTCCGGCGCACGTTCCGCGCCCGCGACGTGAACTGGATTCGCCCAGCCGCGCCAGGCAGTGAGATCGAAGCGAGCGTGCGCATCCGCAACAAACACGCTCCCGCGCCAGCGCACATTCAGGCGCTCGGCGGCGGCGAAGTGTTGGTGGAATTTCTGGAGCCTCAGCGCGCCATCACCCCCGGCCAGACCGCTGTGTTCTATGACGATGATGAAGTGCTCGGCGGCGGATGGATTGCGCGCGTGGAGTGAATTCTGGTGCAGCGGCCTCTGGCCGCTGAGTATGATTTTCTGGGTGGCGCACACATCGCGCCTTTGCGATGTGTGCGGTTCTCAAGCACGCATCCATGACAAAATCGCCATGTGTGCGCCACCCAGATTTATCTATGCGTGACATCAAACCGGTATTAAATCTTCCCGGCCGCGGCGTTCCCCTCGGAAGCTCTTGCCCCTCGCAATAAACTCAGCATCTCTTGCGGATCGGTAGTTGGCCGGTCGCAGCGAAAATTATGGCACACGTAGGCGGTAGCTTTGCCCTGAGTGCCGGTTATGCTTTCGGCGTATGCGGCCAGGCGGCGGATTTCCTCGCCACCCGCGCCGGGGGGCCGCAGCAACGCGATTTTGTTCGGGATGAAGCCGCCTCGCAAGGCGCGCAGCATGGCGCGCGTGTCCGGCGCTTCCGGCTCGCCCGCAATCACGACTTCGCTCGAAGGCCCGAAAGCAAAGTCGAGAGAAATCATCCACTGCGTGAACGCTGCGGGAGATTCGCGAATAAGTGCGCCGAAGGCCTCCGCCAATTCTTGCGCCCGCTCTTCCAAATCGGTGCGCCCTGTCAGCCGCGCAAGGCGCAGCAGATTGAGCAACTGCACCGAATTTCCCGAAGGCGCGGCGCCGTCGTAAGTCTCCCTCGACCGGATCAGGACTTGTTCCTGGGTGTCGGCGGTGAAATAAAATCCGCCGCGCTCGCTATCCCAGAAATGATCGAGGGCGTATGCGTTCAGCTCCAAAGCCGCTTGCAGGTTGGGAACGTGAAAATTGGCTTGATACAGCTCGGTCAACCCCCAGACCATGAAGGCGTAGTCGTCAAGATGTCCTTCGACCGAAACTTCTCCTTCGCGGGTGCGATGCCAAAGCCCGCCGTCGCTGCGGCGCATGCGGCTCAGAATAAAATCCGCCGCGCGCTGCGCCGCTTCGGCATAGTGAGGCGCGTCGAAGGCCTGTGCCGCCTGCGCGAACGCTACGATGGCGAGGCCGTTCCAATCCACCAGGATTTTGTCATCCTTGTGCGGATGTACCCGTCTTTCCCGCCACGCGAAGAGTTTGCGGCGCGCGGCTTCCCAGCGCGCCTCGAGTTCCGGCTGTGGAATACCGGTTTCCGCCGCCAGTTCCGGCCAAGACCGCGTGCGATGGAAAATGTTCTTCCCCGCCGGTCCGTGGCTTCCCTGCTCCGTGAAGTTGCCGTTCTCACTCAAGCGGAAAACGCGGATCACAAGCTCCGCTTCTTCCGGGCCGAGCGCCGTGCGGACTTCATACACGCCCCACACGTAAAACCGGCCCTCTTCGCCTTCGGAGTCTGCGTCCTCAGCGCTGTAAAAACCGCCCTCCTGGCTGGTCATGACGCGCGAGAGATAGGCCAGCGTTTCCTCCGCCGTCGCGCGGTATTCTGCCTTGCCCGTTACCTGGAACGCTTCCGTGTAGGCCATCACAAGCAGCGCCTGGTCATACAGCATTTTCTCGAAGTGAGGAACGAGCCATTCGGAATCGGTGGCGTAGCGGTGAAAGCCGAACCCGATGTGGTCGTAAATGCCGCCCAGTCGCATTGCCTGAAGCGTGCGCTCCACCATTTCGAGCGCGTGCACGTCGCCTGTCCGGTTATGGTAGCGCAGGAGGAATCGCAGCGTGTGCGGCGTGGGGAATTTCGGCGCACCGCCAAAACCACCGTGCCGCCAATCGAACTGAGAGCTCAACGCCTCGAAAGCGTTCTCAATCGCCGCCTCATCGAGTGGCGCCCTCGCCGAAGTTGCAGCGATTTGGCCGAGCGCCGCGGTAATCTCTTCCGCCGACTTCAGAATATCCGGCTGTCTCGTGTTCCAAATCTCCCGGATGCGCGGAACCAGCGCCAGCATCCCCATCTGCCCGAAGCGGTCGTCCTTGGGCAGGTACGTAGCAGCGAAGAACGGCCGTTGGCCGGGAGTCATGATCAGCGTCAGCGGCCATCCGCCGCTGCCGGTCAGCATCTGGCAGACGCGCATGTAAACGTTGTCGATGTCAGGCCGCTCTTCCCGGTCCACCTTGATGCACACGAACGTTTCGTTCATAAGGCGCGCCACTTCCGGGTCCTCAAAAGACTCGTGCTCCATCACGTGGCACCAGTGGCAGGTGGAATAACCGATCGAGAGGAAGATGGGCTTGTTTTCCCGGCGTGCGGCCTCAAAGGCTTCGCCGTTCCACGGGCGCCAATCGACAGGATTGTAGGCGTGCTGAAGAAGGTAGGGGCTCTTCTCGTGAATAAGGCGGTTGGGAGTACTGCGTTCGCCTTGCGGTTGTGGTTGGTGCTCTGACATTCAGAAGAATTCGCAGCGTAGCATTAAACTCGCGCAAGCAGCAAGGAGAGGAAGCAAAAGGTAGTGGGTCAGTTTGGTTTTCGACGGCCAGAGGCCGCCGCACCAGCAAACTGACCCATTACCAAGCAAAAAGCTGCGTTCATCCAAGCGTCTTGCCGCGAAAGTTGACCCCAGTCTCAACCAGGCGCTAAGCTGGCGGGCGCTACCGTAGCCGCCGCCTCAGAGGGCCAGCCGTCGCGGGTTGAGAGTATCATTAATTTGGCAAGGCCATCATGACGCCTCGATCCCAACACGATTCCATCGCCACGCTTCTCACTGCTCTACAGGAAGCGCGGGCGCGTACCTTAGAATTGGTCGCTGGTCTTAGCGACGAGCAGATGATTGGCCCGCGCCTGGAAATCGTCAATCCCCTGCGCTGGGAGATCGCCCACGTGGCATGGTTCCAGGAGTATTGGGTGTTGCGGCGCTTCCGCGGCGAGCCGCCCACCTGGCCCGAGGCCGACCGGCTTTACGATTCTGCCAGCATTCCGCACGACACGCGATGGGACCTGCCTTTGCCCTCCAGGGCCGCGACGCTGAACTACATCCAACGCATCCTTGAGCGCCTGCTCGAATCAAATGGCGATGCCTCTCGAACGGTTGAGGGCTACGACGAAGCGTACTATTTACGCCTCGCGCTCATGCACGAATACATGCACGACGAGGCCATCACTTATACCCGCCAGACCCTTGCATACCCAGCGCCACAAATCGGAATCTCCGCGCCCAGTGGCGCGATGGCGCAGACGAACAGCTCCCCGAAGGCGGCAACCGGTCCGCAACCGTTAGGCGATGCGGAAATTCCCGGCGGCGCTTTCCTGCTCGGCAGCCAGCCGGGTGCGCCGTTTGTATTTGACAACGAGCAATGGGCGCATCCGGTTAGCGTGCCGCCTTTCCGCATGGCGCGCGCAGCCGTAACGAATGCGCAATTCGCTGCCTTCGTCGAGGACGGCGGCTACCGCCAGCGCCGCTTCTGGACGGAAGAAGGATGGCAGTGGCGCGAGCGAGTCCGCGCAGAACGCCCAGCCTATTGGCGGCGAGAGTCCGATGGGCAGTGGCTGCGCCGCAATTTTGACGTGTGGACGCCGGTCGAAAACCGTCATCCTGTACTGCACGTGAACTGGCATGAGGCGGACGCGTTTTGCAGGTGGGCGGGGCGCAGGCTTCCCACCGAGGCCGAATGGGAAATGGCCGCCAGCGCCGAACCCGCGCAGGGCGGCTCCGGCGTTGCACCGCGGAAGCGTTCTTCCCCATGGGGCGATGAGCCGCCCACTTCTGGCCGGGCGAACCTCGACTGGCGCACGATGGGTTGCGTGGACGCCTGCGCTCTGGCAGCCGGCGACAGCGCTTTCGGATGCCGCCAAATGACCGGCAACGTGTGGGAATGGACCGCAAGCGGTTTCACTCCCTACCCCGGCTTCGCCCCCGGCCCCTACAAGGAATACTCAGCGCCCTGGTTTGGCGATCACAAAGTCTTGCGGGGCGGCTGCTGGGCTACCCGGTCAGGCCTCATCCGCAACACCTACCGCAACTTTTATCAGCCCCACCGGCGCGATGTGTGGGCCGGCTTTCGCACCTGCGCCGCTGAAAGCGCGCGCCCATGAAGATCAGCATTGTCACGCCGGCGCCGCCTCGCACTCACTACGGCAACCGGGTCACTGCGATACGCTGGGCGCGAATTCTGCGGAGCCTCGGTCATCGCGTCGCCGTCGCGCAGGATTACAACGGTGAACCGTGCGACCTGCTGATTGCTTTGCACGCGCGCCGTAGTTATCCGGCAGTGCGCCTATTTCGCCAACTCCATCCGCACCGCCCGCTGATCCTGGCGCTCACGGGCACTGATCTCTACTGCGACCTGCCGCGAAGCCGCGCGGCACAGTGGTCCTGTGAAATGGCAACACGCATCGTCGTCTTGCAGCCCAAGGCAAAGGAAAGGCTGCCGCGCAAATTGCACCGGAAGGTTCGCGTCATCTATCAATCGATTGCGTTCCCTGCCATTCGGCCCAAATCCGTCCGCACTGCGCCTCGCCAATCCACATTCGACGTATGCGTCATCGGCCACTTGCGGTCGGTGAAGGATCCGTTCCGCACAGCGCGTGCGGCGCGGCTTGTTCCTCCATCTTCTCGCTTGCGCGTGCTCCATCTGGGAGCAGCCATGACGGCCACCATGGCGTCCCGCGCGCGCGCCGAAATGGCTGCTAATCATCGCTATTTGTGGCTGGATGAACAAACGCCCGGCCGGGTGCGGCAGATTCTTGCCCGCAGCCGCCTCTGCGTGCTTTCGTCCAAGCTCGAAGGCGGCGCAAACGTCCTCTCCGAAGCGCTCGTCGCGGGCACGCCGGTGCTTTGCTCGCGGATTCCCGGCTCTACAGGTATTCTGGGAGAAAAATACGCTGGCTATTTCAACGTAGGTGATACTGCCGCGTTAGCTAAGCTGCTGCTTCGCGCTGAAACCGAGGCCGGATTTCTGCGAGCTCTATGCAGGCATTGCGCGCGGCTGCGTCCGCTCTTCCGGCCAGAGCGCGAGGAGCGCGCATGGAGACGGCTGCTTGCCGAACTCCACTGATCTTCACAAATGTGGCGCTTGACTTCTTTGGGCGCGCCGCGCTCCATGAGTACCGAAGCACTTGAAGAATCAAGACCGGCGGTCGCAGGCCAGGGCTGTCCAAATTAACCGCACATTCCGGTGTGGGAAGCGGCTGCGCCGCTCCGCTGTGCGGAAAGCCTATGGCTTTCCGGGCGCGAAAACGCGTTCTTTAAGGTTTTCCTTTGGCGCGAAGGCTGAGCCTTCGCGCCAAAGGAAAACCGGGTTGGGAGGATTGCCAGGTTCCGGAAAGGCGAAGCCTTTCCGCACAGCAAGCGGCAGAGCAGCAGAACACTTCGCGAAAGGCAGACCGTAATTTGGACAAGCCTGGTCATAGAGCGGCGTTACACCAGCGCGGTGAGGGTCACAAATCTACATGCGTTTGGGCGTGGACCACGGCGATGGCGGACATGTTTACGATTTCTTCCACCGTGGCTCCGCGCTGCAAGACGTGCACGGGCTTCGAGAGGCCTGCCAGGATCGGTCCCAACGCCTCAGCGCCTCCGGCCCGCATCATAAGCTTGTAGGCGATGTTTGCCGCTCCCAGATCAGGAAAGATCAGCACATTCGCGCCGCCCTTGAGCGTGGAAAATGGATATTCTTCCTCGATGATTTCAGGCAGGACGGCTGTATCCGCCATCATTTCGCCATCCACCATGATTTCCGAGAATTTCTGCTTCACGAGCGCCGTGGCCTTGCGCATCTTTTCGGTGAGAGGGTGCTGCGTGCTGCCAAAATTGGAAAAGGAAAGCATGGCCACACGCGGCTCGATGTCGAATTCCCGCGCCACCCCGGCCGCCAGGCCGGCGATATCCGCCAGCTCTTCCGCCGTCGGCTCAATATTCACCGTGGTGTCGGCGAAGAAATAGACTTCCTTCTTGGTGATGATGACGTAAACCCCGCAGACTCGGTGGATGGGATCGCGGGTTTTGATGATCTGCAGGGCGGGCCGGAGCGTTTCCGGATAATGCTGCGAGACGCCGGCCACGAAACCGTCGGCATCCCCCAAGTGCAGCATCATCGCGCCAAAATAATTCGGATTGAGCATCAGGTCGCGCGCTTCCCTCCTCGTCACGCCGCGCCTTTGGCGCAGCCGGTAAAGCTCCTCGGCGTATTCGTCAAAACGCGGGGCTGAGGGCGGCTCAACGATGTCTGCCCCAAGCTTTTGGAAGCCCAGGGCGCGCTGCTTCGCCTCAATCACTTCGCGGCGGCCGATGAGAACCGGATGGGCGATGCCCTCCTCAACCAATTGGTAGCTGGCGCGGATAATCTTCTCGTGCTCGCCTTCGGGAAAAACGATGCGGCGCGGGCCGGCCTTGGCACGGCTGTGAACGCTTTGCATCACCGCGTAGGTGCGGCCCAAACGCCTTGAAAGCTGCTCACGGTATTCATCCAGATCGATCTTCAGGCGCGCCACGCCGGTGCGCATGGCTGCTTCAGCCACCGCCACCGACTCCCAAACCAGCACGCGTGGATCGAATGGCTTGGGAATAATGTAGTCCGGCCCGAAGCCGAGGCGGCCCAGGCCATAAGCTTGCAGCACAGCATCCGGCACGTCTTCGCGGGCGAGAGCGGCGAGAGCTTTGGTGGCAGCGATCATCATTTCTTCATTGATGGCGCGCGCGCGCACATCCAAAGCTCCCCGGAAAATAAAGGGAAATCCGAGCACGTTGTTAACCTGATTGGGAAAATCCGAACGCCCCGTGGCGACTATCGCATCCGGGCGCGCCGACTTGGCTTCCGGATAGCTGATCTCGGGAACCGGGTTAGCCATCGCGAAGATGATGGGATTCGGGGCCATCAAGCCCACCATCTCTGCCGTAACGATGCCACCCGCCGAAAGACCAATAAAAACGTCGGCTCCGCGCATCGCTTCAGCCAGCGTCCGGGCGCTGGTTTTGGAGGCGTAACGGGCGAGATCAGGATTCATTCCCTGCTCGCGCCCCTGGTAAACGACGCCGCGCGAGTTACACAGGATGATCTGCTCGCGTCTCATGCCCAGGTGAAGGTAATGGCTCGCGCAACCCAGCGCCGCGGCTCCCGCTCCGCTGAAAACCACTTTCACTTCGTCAATCTTTTTCCCTACCAGTTCAAGTGCGTTCAGCAGCGCCGCTCCGGAGATGATGGCCGTCCCGTGCTGGTCATCGTGAAACACCGGAATGGACATGCTTTCGCGCAGCTTCTGTTCCACGGCAAAACACTCAGGCGCCTTGATGTCCTCCAGGTTGATGCCGCCAAACGTGGGTTCGAGCAGCTTGCAAACCTTGATGATGTCTTCGGGGTCCTGCGAGGCGATTTCGAGATCAAACACGTCAATATCTGCGAACCGCTTGAAGAGCACCGCCTTGCCTTCCATGACGGGCTTCCCTGCCAGCGCGCCGATGTTTCCGAGGCCCAGCACCGCCGTTCCGTTCGTTACCACCGCCACCAGGTTTCCGCGAATCGTGTAATCGAAACTCAGTTCCGGGTCGCGTTGAATCTCAAGGCAGGGCTCGGCGACGCCAGGAGTGTACGCCAGGCTCAGGTCCCATTGGGTGCTCGTGGGCTTGGTAGGGGAAATCTCAATTTTCCCTCTAGGTTCCCGGCGGTGATAATCCAACGCATCTTTTTTGCGAATTTCCATCAACAACTCCTTTCCTGCGGATCACGTTTACGGGCGGGCTGGTGCGGACCGTTTCGGTGTGCCGTATTTGGCTTGCCCGGCTTGGCTCCCGATGCACATATCGGTGGCGATCAAGAACTGTGAGGATTCGAGGTACAGCGTTCTTGAGAACCTTTAAGCTCAGGCTCCTATCTGCAAGCTGGCAGGCCTGTTGAGAACCCGAAAGAAAGCCCAATATCTAAAACGCCCGCCTAGTACGTCGATGCGGCAAGAGTATCTTCGAACCGGACTGTGGGCCGAACTCGCCCCGTTCTGAATGTCTCACATTATGGTATACCATCTCATTTAATAACAAAGCCTTTTTATCACCACGACACCTCCCTGTCAAGAAGTTCCCCGTTTGTTATGATGCATGCAACTGGCGCACCGCGTGATCGCATTCGTAAAATCCTGCAAGGAGCGGAGTCGAAGACAGCATGACGGCCGGCGGGCGCTCTTCAATAAGCTGTTACGATGTGGCGCTTGCAATAGGTTGATTCCCCTGAAGCGGGGCGGACGGATTCTGGGGAGGGCTTGCTCCTGCGCGGATGCTGGCGATCACCACCAAAATATTCGTCAAAAGGATCATGGCGAACGCTAAAGCCGGCAAAAAGGAAAAGGCGGCGCCCCTCGCTTCAATCACCTCAATAGCCAGCACAGCGGTAATCAAACCTCGCGGAAAAAACAGCATGGCCACCTTCTTTTCGTTGGCATCCTTTTCTCCCCAGGCCCAACTGCTGGCCTTAACGGCAATCCAGCGGGCCATGACCAGGGCTACGAAAATGCCCAAGGTGAGCAACACATACCCTCGCAGGCCGGAGATTTTGACGACGACGCCGAGCAATATAAAGAAGAAACTTCGTACCAGAAATGCGAGCTCAGAATGAAAGGAAAGAATCTGAAGATGGTGCTGAGGCCCGGCTGGTTCGAAGCC
Source organism: Acidobacteria subdivision 13 bacterium RH2 MAG17b (assembly GCA_002197525.1). Taxonomy (GTDB): domain Bacteria; phylum Acidobacteriota; class Terriglobia; order UBA7540; family UBA7540; genus RH2-MAG17b. Next base: position 24,167 of record NFUN01000091.1, read on the forward strand.
CATGGTGCTGGCAAGCCCCCAGGGGTCTGCCTGCCGCGCATTCGCCAGGGTAATCCCAAAGGCAAAGACGGCAATCAGCCCTCCGTGGCTGGCCGCCTGGGCGGCGGCATAGACGAGGAGCACGATGGAGAAGGTCATCACTTGCCAGAAGCGCTGCTCGGAAAGCAACCGGAGCACGCGAGACCAGAGTATGCCGAGCGCGACAGCCACCACAACGCCGATGAGAAGCTTGGAGAGGATTCCGGCCACAAAGCCGGTCACTTTGGGTCCGCTATCTTCTCCCAGAGCGAGAAGGACGCTGACGGTAAGAACTCCGAGAACGTCTCCCAGCGAAGCTTCAACCAGCAGCGTAATGCGGACGGCCCGCGTCATTTTGATCTGTTGCAGAACCGGAAGCGCAATCGAACTGCTCACGCACCCGAGAACCGCCCCGATCAGCAACGCCGGCCGCGGCCCAAAATGATAGGCTTTCCAGGCAAGAGCGGCCACCATGCCCGTGCTGAGGAAATATCCCAGGATCGCCAGCAGCACGCCTCCCGGAAAATGCCGCAGCGTATCGCGAAGGTTCAGTTCCAGCCCGCTTTCGAACAGAATGAGAATGAGAGCAAGGGTGCCGAGGATGTGGGTGATGTACTGAAACTGGCCTGCTTGAACCCAGCCCAAGGCCGGCCCCAGAATCACGCCCACCGCCATCAGCACGATAACGTCAGGAACGCGCGTAAGCCGGTAGAGCCGGTTGGCGATGAAGGCCAGCGCCAGCAGCCCGCCCAGAAATGCGAAAAAAATGGTTGGGTTCATGCAAAGAGCGCGCCGGGCGGAATCACGAACGCTTCCTGCCCAGACTAACCCTACTGAGCAGCCAAGGCGAGAGTCTTTTTTGCCACGGGTTTGTCACTGGAAAATCTTGTAGCCAGAAGGACGCTGGCCGTAGCTCCCCGCTAAAAGTTATATCCGATTCCCATACTGAAGGTTGCATTGTTATTGTGGCTTCCGGCCGCTGGAGTCGTGAGGTAAAAATCGATATAGCTCACTTGGAAGGAGAGTTGTTTCATGAGTGGCATGGAAAGGGTGGTGGCCGTGTCAAAACGGTATTGGCCGGTCTGGCTTAAGTTCGGATAAACATTGAATTGATGGTCCAGATGCAAAAACTTGGTGAGTTGCGCGGAAACGCGCTCGCCCACAAGAACCTCGGCGCTTCGCTCTGACGGAGTAACGTTCCCGATAAAGTTGGTGTTCACAAACGTCAAGCCACCGAGAGCGCTGAAAGTAAAACGGGTGGTATGCACCAGGTCACGGCCGAAGCCGCCGCCAGCCGTCTCCCGGCTGCTGATACCTTCGGGCTGGATGTGATCGAATTGTCCAAAGAGGAAGAGAAAATCAGAGGCGTCAAGGAAGCGGTCCTGACGAAGCCCGGTGCTGAACGTGTTGGAGCTCACGGACACCCCCGTTAAATTATCCTTGGTATGGGCCAGCAGAGAGGTCAGGAAAAAGTTGGTGCGCCACTTCTCCGGCACGCCTACCATATCCGGTTGTTTGCGCGTGGCGTTCACGGTGGCTGTAAGGGTGCTTGCCTGAATGTCTCCCGTCTGCAAGCCGTATCCGGCGTTGGCCGAACCCTTCCAGTTCTGCCAGGGCTTGGCAGTTGCGGTCTTGAGGAATTCGTTGTATGCCGCGAGTGGATAAATAATGGTGTAGGTGGTGACGGGCGTTGCGGCTTTCCCCACCGCGGGCGCGAGCCCCCATTGACCATTCGGGCTCAACTCAAGCTGGCCCTCCACCGTCCTGCCGTTCTTGAGAATGGCCACGGCAGGGATATTAGTGGTAATTGACTGCACTTTGCCTGACGGCACGGTCACCTCTCCGAGCGTGTCGGATTTAAAGACGATGTTCCCGCCCTGGACGCGCTCCCACGTCCCTTGAAGGGTCTCCCCGCTCTTAAGAATAAGCGTGTCTGCGCGGCACGTCATCGCTGCGACGCACATAAACAACCCCACGGAGAACACCAGCCGGCTGGGCGGAGCCTTCAGCTTGCGTGCAATCGAGATCAGAAAGGTTTTCAGCATTCAGGGCCTCCATTTGCCGCCACCCCCTCATCCCAGTCCCCCAATCCGGGGGAGAGGGTGGACCGCGTAGCGGGACGGGTGAGGAGACCATGCCTCGGTCTGAGGCAAAGCCCCCTGCGAAGCAACAATCCGAGCTACGCAGCTTCGGAGCTAAGATGCTACGGCACCATCCACTTCAGCCAGTACGCCTGTGCAAGCGCCATGAGGCCTACGACCGCAGCCAGCAGAATACTATGCCAGAGGGTGGTGCGGAGCACGTCCCCTTCCCGTCCCACCAGGCCCACTGTGGTAACGCCGACGGCGATGTTTTGCGGTGAAATCATTTTGCCGGCGGCGGCGCCAACACAGTTCGTAGAGGCAAGCAGAATCGGATTAAGGCCGATTTGATGCGCTGCAGCCACCTGCAGATTACCAAAGAGAAAGTTGCTGGCCGTGTCGCTCCCGCTCATGAAGCAAGCAACCCAGCCGAGGAAGCTGCTGAAAAACGGAAACAACCCGCCAAGCGTGGCCAAAGCCGCGCCCAACGTGTAAGCCATTCCCGAGTAATTGTAGAGATAGGCCAGCGCTACGATCAGACACACAGTCAGAGCTGGAAGAAGTAGTTGTTTCAACGTCCTGAATCCGGAGTTGAGGAGTACGCGAGGCGACGCGCGCAGAAGCACGGCAACAATCAATGTGGCTAAAAGCCCCGCAGTTCCCGCCGCAAGCGGCTGAAAATTGTAGATGGCTGCATAGGGCTTGTGATATAGCGTGATGAACACGGCGTGATTAAGCCACGGTACCGGAAAGTCGATGGCGGCCTTTTGGAACAACTTGAAGTACGACCACAGGATCATGACCGCAGCCAGCACCCCCCACGGCGCCCAGGCGCCTACGCCTTCACGCCAAGTCAATTTTGAGACGGGCGCGTGCGCGGAATGACTCATGTTCTTGGAAGGACACACATCGCTTGGTTTCCAGAATTGCAACAAGAGGGTCAGTGCAGCGATTGAAGCCATGGAAGCAATGATGTCGCAGGCGTAAGGCCCCCAGGTGTTCGAGACGAGGAACAGCGCCAAGCCAAAAACGCCACCTCCAACCACTGCGGCGGGCCAGGCTCCTTTGATGCCTCTTCGCCCCGCCACAACCCAGATCAGATACAGAGGAATGATGATGGCGATAAGAGGAAGTTGACGGCCTGACATTTCCGACAGCTTCTGCTGCGGCAGTCCGGTGACCGCAGCCAGCGCGACGATAGGAATGCCGATCGCTCCATAGGCCGCGGGCGCCATGTTGGAAATCAGCGCTACGGTGACGGCGTCCACCGCAGCAAAGCCGAGCCCGACCAGGAGAAATGCTCCAAGCGCCACCGGCGTTCCGAAGCCGGCGACGCCCTCAAGCAGCGCTCCAAAGCAAAAGGCTACCAGAATCGCCTGAATACGCGGATCGCCCGAAGCGTGCTGCGCCATCCAGCAACGCAACAGCTCAAACTTGCCCGTGTCAACCGAGAGGTTATAGAGCCACAGCGCTGTGAACACAATCCACATAATCGCCCAGATCGCATAAACAGCTCCGTAAGCGGCGCTCATGACGGCAAGCTTGAAAGGCATTCGCCAAACGGTGAGTGCGATCACGAGACTCGCGATCAACCCCCACGCGGCAGAGACATAACCGGACTTGCGCAGCGCTCCCATGAAAACAAGGAGAAGAATGAGGGGCGCGACCGCTGCAAGGGCGGACAACGACAGGTGGTGAAGCGGATCGAGGGGCTGCGGCCAGAGGTGCATAAGCGCTCTCCTAGTTTACGTAAACGTAAAGAGGACAGATTTTATCAGAGGTTGCAATCGCTGTGTTGTTTAGTGCTGCCTCTCATAAGTCCGGTGACGTATTCGAAAGATGCCGCCCTCGCCCCCTTGGGGAGAGGGTGGCGCACAAGCGCCGGGTGAAGGGGTGCCGAAATACGTGAGCAAACTTATGAAATACTGCACTTAGTTGCTTACTAGAATCCTAGAGTTGCGAAACTTGATGTGAATGAGCCAAGTCTCCGCCGCCCCCTTACCCCCACCCCCTCGCCCCTCGTCAGAGGGGAGAAGGGTGCCCGCGTAGCGGGACGGGTGAGGGGGGCCATGTCTCGGCAGTCTGAGACGTCTTAACGGGTGTGCCGTCCGAAGTGATATTCATACCTGCTCGCCGTGAGCGCGTTCATAACGTCACGCCCTGCCGCGGCTGTAGTCCGCTGCAAAACCCAGCTACTACTGATGTTTACAAATTAGGTTCGTCTCCCAAAAGTGTGATTAGCATTCCTCCGGTAGCGGAAGATGCGCGCAGCAATGATAGATGGCGGCCGTGAAGTTCTTCACGGTGCGGA
>NFUN01000092.1 GCA_002197525.1 Acidobacteria subdivision 13 bacterium RH2 MAG17b
CGGGGTGCTCCCTTCTACGCACCGATCTGCAACTTATTGCATTTTCAAGTTCTCAACCCCTACACACTTTTGGGAGAGGAGCCACAAATTATAGTGACAACATCCGTTGGTGCGGCGCTGTCCTCAGCGCCGAAGCACGCCGGTGGGGACACCGGCGCTACAAAAAAGCCGTCACTATAATTTGTAATTCTCAATAGACATCATCTCCCAGGCACGTAGCGGGGCGCCGTTTTTTTGCTTATTATGACAATCGTGTACCGTCCCCCGTAACTTTAATTCGGGGTGGCGCACACGCCGCGCTTTTTGAGGCTGTGAAAACAAAAAGCTAAAAGGCCTCTCGCGAAGGCGCAAAGCCGCCAAGGTCCGCGAAGGAATTAAAGAAGCTCCTCAGCCAGCGCCGGTACAAAGATTGATGGCACCATTTAGCTGGTATCTTTAATAACATGAAAATTCTTACAGCCAGCCAAATGCAGCGGATCGATAGTGTTACAACAGAGCGCTATGGCGTAGCCAGCCTGACGCTGATGGAAAACGCAGGCGGCGGAGTCGTGGAGTTTCTCGTTGAACGCTTCGGCCCTCTCGACCGGCAAAAAATTGCAATTTTTTGTGGAAGAGGAAACAACGGGGGTGATGGATTGGTCGCGGCCCGGTTGTTGCGTGAGCGAGGCCTTGCCCCGCGAGTTTTTTTGCTGGCCGATCCGGCGGATCTAAAGGGCGATGCCGCTGTGAACCACCAAAGACTAGCGCAGTCGGGTCCCGTGGACGTAGTGAAAGACCTGAACGCGTGGCACGCCGCAAAGGCCGGCCTTTCCGGCGTCACCTTAATCGTTGACGCCATTCTCGGCACGGGACTCTCGAAACCTCTTGCGGGATTCCTGCTGGAAGTTGTGCAATATCTGAACAGTTTCTTTCCTGCGGCCAGCCGCGTAGCGGTGGATTTGCCCTCCGGCCTCTCTGCAGACACGGGAGCATTGATCGGGGAGTGCCTTCGCGCGGACGCCTCCATCACGTTCACAGCTCCGAAGTACGCTCACGTTTTCCCTCCGGCATGTGAAAGGGTTGGCGAATGGCGCGTCCACCAAATCGGCACGCCACGAGAAGCTTTGGAGAATGATCCGCAATTATTCTTGAGTTTGACTTGTCGCGACGACGTTCTCTGGCTGACGGCTAAGCGCAAAATGGATGCGCATAAAGGCAGTTACGGCCACGTGCTGATCCTGGCCGGATCAGTAGGCAAGACCGGGGCGGCGGCGATGGCTGCCAAATGCGCTCTTCGCTCCGGAGCTGGACTGGTGACGGTCGCGACCGCCAAGAGCGCCTTGCCCGTTGTCGCGGCTTTTGGCATGGAATTCATGACTGAGCCGCTGCCCGAAACTGAAGAAGGCGCTGCATCCGTTCGCGCCCTGGAATCGGGCCGGATCGACCGGCTGGTGGAAGGGAAATCGGTTCTGGCTGTGGGGCCGGGCATGGGCGGAGCCGCTGAAACTGCCGAACTGGTTCGGGAGGTGGTGAACCGCTCGGCGCTTCCGGTCGTCTTGGATGCGGATGGCTTGAACGCCTTTGCGGGCCGCATTCAGGAGTTGCATGTGGCGAACCGGGTTCGGGTGCTGACGCCTCATCCGGGTGAGATGGCCCGGCTGTCAGGCCTGAAAACGGCTGATATACAGATGCGGCGGGTGGAAGTAGCTCGCGACTTTGCCATGCGCTACCAAGTCTATCTGGTGCTGAAGGGAGCGCGAACTCTGACGGCCTCGCCCGATGGCGCCGTGACCGCCAATCCCACAGGCAATCCCGGAATGGCGACGGGTGGAACCGGAGATTGCCTGACGGGAATCATTGCCGGGCTGCTCGCGCAGTTCCCGGCGAGGCCAGTTCGCGATGTAGTGGCGGCAGCCGTTTATTTGCACGGTTTGGCTGGGGACGTTGCGGCCCAACGAATGGGTGAGGCTTCCATGGTGGCTGGCGACTTGGTGGATGCTGTGCCTGAAGCCTGGTTGAGCCTGGCTAGCCGGAGGCAGGATGACGATTTTGGCAAAAGAAACTCTGTATGATATCGTGACCCATTCCCCCGAAGAGACCATTGCCTTCGGGCGGCGGCTGGCAGACGTTTTACAGCCGCCGTGCATCGCATTACTCGAAGGCGATTTGGGAAGCGGCAAGACCACGCTTACGAAGGGCGTCGTCGCGGGTCTGGGCGCGGCATCGCAAGACGAGGTAACCAGCCCGTCGTTCACCTTGGTTCATGAATATGGCGGGGGGGCTGCGGCCAGGCCCGGGACCCCATTGAAGCCACGCGTCGTTCACGTGGACCTTTACCGCATAGAGGACCCGCGAGAAATCGGGTCGCTTGGGCTTGATGAAGTTTTTTCGACGCCCTCGACCGTGCTGATCGAATGGGGTGAGCGCTTCCCGCAGCCTCCTGCCGGGCGGTTATTGCGCATCCGGATGGAAACTGTGGGGCAATTTGAACGGCGCATTGTGGTGGAATGGTCAAGCAGGGATTGACCCTAAGTGCTCCTATTCGTAGTTACGGTGACGTAGTTGAAGCGACCCCTCACCCGTCCCGCACCGCGGGCCACCCTCTCCCCCAAAGGGGGCGAGGGCTTGGGGCAGGATCGGCGGCTTGCTTTATACGTCACCGTAATTGCGAACATCAGTACTAAGCTTGGGTATGCTATACAGAGCGGCATTAAGTAGGTGGCGCACCAGCAAATGGCCGCTCCCGGCTTATGTCGTTATGTATAACGAAAGGATAGGCAATGGGAGATACAGTCGCGCCCACGCCATGGGCGCTTATCGTCGGTTCTTCGAGCGGGTTTGGCGAAGCGGCCAGCATGGAAATGGCTCGCACGGGGCTGAACGTATTTGGCGTTCATTTTGACCGCCGCTCCGCTCTGGACCGTGTTAATGAGATCACCGGAAAGATCACGGCGGTGGGACGGGACGTGAGATTTTTCAACCTCAACGCCGCAGACGCCGCAAAGCGCTCGGGCGCTCTCGACGAAATGCAAGAACACTGGAGGACGCAAGGGGGCGATCATTTCATCAAAATGTTTCTGCACACCATTGCTTTCGGTTCATTGCTGCCCTACCTTTCGGAAGATGCCGGGCAGTCCCTCACGCAGGCGCAAATGGAAATGACTATCGACGTGATGGGTAACAACCTGGTGTATTGGGTGCAGGAGCTTTTCCGCCGCAAGATGTTGCGTGCTGGCAGCCGGGTCTACGCTCTGACAAGCGCCGGAGGGCACAGCGTGATTCCGAATTATGGGGCCGTCTCCGCCGCCAAGGCGGTGCTCGAATCGCACATTCGCCAGCTCGCTTTTGAGTTGATGCCGCACGGCGTCACCGCGAACGCCATCCAGGCGGGGGTGGCGATCACTCCGGGATCCAGCAAGATTCCCGGCATCGAAAAGGTCGCAGAGTTTGCCCGCATGCGGAATCCCGGCGGGCGGTTGACGACGCCGGCTGACGTGGCCTCTGCCATCGCGGCGCTCATGAGCGAGAAGACGCACTGGATGACGGGAAATGTTATCCGGGTGGATGGCGGCGAGGATATTGTAACTTAGTGCTGCTGTTCGGAATTACGGCGCCGTATTCTTTGTGCCAGTAAGCCCTCACCCGTCCCGCGACGCGGTCCACCCTCTCCCCCTGGGAGAGGGCGGCATCTTCAAATACGTCACCGCACTTATGAACAGCAGCACTTAGCGTGATGCTGGAGCGACCGGCAGGCGGGGAGGAACTTCTGTGGAGGCCGTCTTGATGAGCGTTTACTTGAACGGCGAACCACGCGAAATTCCCGCCGGGCTCACGCTGGCCGGGCTTGTCGAGTGGATGAAACTTCCGGCGGATCGCCTGGCCGTCGAGTTGAACCTGGAGATTGTTCCCCGCAGCCGGTGGGGCGCAACCGCTCTCCAAGCCGGGGACCGGCTGGAAGTGGTACACTTTGTGGGCGGCGGGTAATGATCAGGACACAGCAGTTGCTGCCCATGTCGCCCTGCGTTCTTGTGAGCGCGCGGCAGGCCACCGGTCCAACTCAGGACGGTGAAAGTTCGGTTTAGCCATGCATCCTGCACTGAGCCGTCCGGCTTCCTTTATCCTCCTTACCCTCTTGATCAAGCTAGGCGTAATTGCTTCCCTCGCCAGCATTATCGTGCGGTTCGGGCTTTTCAAGCGCCTCATCTTTGTCGAATATCGAACTCCCAAAGAAAAGCTACAATTTGCGCTGTTCCTTGGCGCGCCCTTCATGCTGGGCGTGCTCACGCGGCTCCTTGCCAAGTATCAAGGGGCGGACTTGAGTTTGGAAATCACGGTGCTCGGCGGTCTGTTGGGCGGTACGATCGTTGGTTTGGTGGTGGGAATGATGGTAAGCCTGCCGGCTGTGCTGATCGGGCACGAGGTTCTCGCTGCTCCGATGGCGGTGCTTTACGCGCTGGTGGCCGGCTCTGCGCGGTGGATTTGCCCGGACAAGGAAGCGATCTGGCAGTTTAGCCCGTTCATTGACGTCAGCCTCTACCGCTCCATCAGACGGCGGTTCAAACAGCCTGCCCTTGACTGGCAGGTGCTCTTCGCGTTGATGTGCGTGGTGGTTGAGATCATGCGCATCGACATAGGCCGGCTCGTGGGCAAAAGGCTTTTTTACTTGTACTCTCCCCATTACTGGATCGACGCCGTCATCGTTCTTGCAACCGTAGTGGGAGTAGGGATTCCGGTGAAGATTTGGAACAGTACGCGCATCGAACTGAAGCTTGAGGATCAGCGGCGCTTCCTGCTCCAGGCGCGCATGGACGCTCTGGTCAGCCAGATTAATCCGCATTTTCTTTTCAACACGCTGAACACCATCTCCTCGCTCATTCGGATTGACCCGGACACGGCGCGCAACGTTTTATTAAAGCTTTCGCGCATTCTCCGCCGAAGGCTCAAAGCTCAGGCGCACTTCGTGCAACTCAAGGAAGAGTTGGAGTTTATTGACGATTACCTGGATATCGAAGTGGTGCGTTTCGGGCGGGAAAAACTTCGCATCGTCAAAGACATCGAGCCCGGAGCGGATGAAGTGGTGGTGCCGGGCATGATCCTGCAGCCTCTTGTCGAGAATGCGATCCGTCACGGCATTGCCCCCAAGATCGAGGGCGGCACGATCACGCTGCGGGCTCACCGGCACAATGACCGGCTGACTCTCGAAGTGCAGGACGACGGAGTGGGCATTCCCGAAGAAAAGAGAAATGAGGTGTATGCCTCGGGCATTGGCATGCGCAACGTTACAGACCGTCTTCGGGTCTTGTTCGGAGACCAGTTCGCCCTGAAGGTTGAAAGCTCCCCTGGAAAAGGGACTCTGGTGTCTTTCGAAATCCCCGAACTGGTCGTGAATGAGAAAGGCTCTCGCAGCGAGCCTGCCCATGCCCTCGATTAATGCCGGGAACGGTCTCCGGGCCGGTCCGGTGGCGAGCAGAGCAAGGTAGGTTAGTTAGTGGTTTTGGGCGTGTTCCTCCCGAACCTCAGGGTTTTCTGGACCGGGATCTCTTGAGGCTGTGCTAATATGCTGAGCTTGCGCCTGCCGAGGCGCTTCAAGGGCCTTGCACGGAGCACCTGAGGTTTACAAATTATAGTGACGGCCTTGCCTGTAGCGCCGGTGTCCCCACCGGCGTCTTTCGGCGCTGAGGACAGCGCCGCTACAGCCGCGGTTTTCACAGAGACTCTTTAGGGTGGTGCTGCCCGGCAGGTTTGATCAGAGGGGAGTAATTTCTTATGGCGAAGCGTCAATCTCGAAAAAAGAAAACAGAACCGGCCTCCATGAGCATGATCGACCCGCGCTTTCGCAGCATTTATCTGTCGTTTTATAAGGAGAGCTATTACACTCCGACAACCCTGGATCTGAAAACCAAAGAATTAGTCGCCATCGCCGCCTCGGCGGTAGCCAAGTGTACCGGCTGCCTGGAAGGGCACATCAAAAAAGGCTTGGAGATTGGCTTAACAAAGGATGAAATCAGCGATGCGCTCGTGGTTGCCATCGGGGTCGCCGCCGCTAGCGTTGTGGATATGTCGGATCGCGCCGCGATCAAACTGGACCTCCATCACTTCGATGATTGAAGAAGCCAAGCGCCGCAGGCGGCTAGCCGGCGGACCTCACCCAGCGCCTGCTTACGGAGGGGCCTGATTCCCAGTCCGGCCAGTCGAAACGCTGAAAACCCAACCCCCCACCCCGCCCTCTACGCTTGACTATCGTATCGTCTCCAGCCTGTTCCTGCTGCTTTTCCTGGGTCTGGCAGACAACCAGATGATCGCTGCGCTGATCCCGGCGCTGGTTCGAGCGTTTCGCGTGAGCGTTGCCGAAGCGGGACTGGTGGTGGTGCTATATTCGGTTCTTGCGGCCGCCGCTGGGCTTGCGGCCGGTACGCTGTCGGACCGTTACGGCAGGCGCCGGTTCCTGCTGATCGCATCCGCCGTCTTCGCCATCGCATCATGGATGGCCTCGCACACCCAAAGTTTTTCCCAATTGCTTGCCGCGCGCGCCCTGACGGGTGCAGCGGCTGGAACCATCTCCACGTGCGCACTCGCCTACGCCGGTGACGCTTTCGATTACGCCGTGCGGGGCCGCGCTTTGGGTTTGATTTCCGTAGCCTACTTCGCGGCGCCGGTTATCGGCGTTCCGCTCGGCGCGCAGATCGCCGGCCACTACGGCTGGCGCAGCGCTTTTTTGCTCTTTGCGGCGCTAGCCTGCGTGGCAGCAGGCGGCGCGATCCTTTTACCGGCAGACCGTTTGCGGCGCGACGGGGGAACCCAGAGCTTCAGGCGCAGCATCCAGGTGTTTCAGAATTTTCTGCGGCGCCGCGATCTGGCAGCGGGAATCGGTTTGGCCTTTTTGGTGTCGGGCGGGCTGGTTGGCTTTTTGACTTACATCGGAGCGTGGTTAAACGCGCAGTTTGGCCTGACCACAGGCGGCATCGGTTGGGTGTTCATGTTCGCGGGGATTGTGGCGGTGATCGGAGCGCCGGTTGGCGGCGTGCTGTCCGACCGCTGGGGTAAACGCCCGGTCGCCATAGTTGGCAACGTCCTTCTCGCCGCAGCGGTGGTGCTGATTCCAACTTTCTCGTGGGGCGCGCTACTGCTCGCGGTCTTCGGGGCGACCAGCCTGGGCGCGGCGCTGCGGCAGGGGCCGCTCACCGCGATGATGACAGAACTAGTCCCCGATGCACAGCGAGGCTCCTATATGGCTGCGCGCGGCGTCTCGTCCCAACTTGGAATAGGGGCTGCGGCTTTGGCCGGCGGGATCTTGTACGAGCACTGGGGGTACGCGGCCGTGACGCTGCTTTGCGGATTAATGACGGCCGCCGCCGCGGCCATGCTTGCGGCCTGGATTCCCGAACCAGCGAGCAGCGCTCGTAGCCGCGCTTAACCCATTTAGCTATGAGGAAACCGGCGGTTTTTTCTTTGCTGGGGGCGTACCGGGAGAGAGCACCACGATTTGATTGACGGTTCGCCGGCCCCCTTTTTCCTGATAATAAACGACTACGTTAGTTCCAGGGCTGAGCGCTGCCAGTTTGAGCTTGCGGCCGCCTACGGAGGAAATCCTGATCTTCTTCTGGATCGGAAATATCTCGGCGCCATTGCCCTGAGCGGCGGTAACGTTAAGTACGTGATGCTGGCGATCCAAAGATTGTACGCTACCCGTGAAAGCCTGCTGGTTCAAACCGGAAGGCTTGACCTTGCCTATGCCGGGAAGTTTGCTTCCCTGTTGCTGTTGGCTTGGCGCTGGCGTAGAAACCAACAGGCAAACAGCCAAACCTAGCAACAGTCCAATGCCACACCGGCTAAGCCAAGCCTTCCTGCGGCGCAGGCGGCGTGTGCCTGGGGAATGGTCCAGATGAGAGTTGTTCGATAGCCGCATAACAAATCCTCCCTAACCGTGACGGCTTCGAGTCCAACAAGCCACTCAGTATCCTATGTTTGGAGGAAGATGCTGTCAAGTAGCCCGCTGGTTAAGCGTTTCGGGCCGCGCCCACGCAATGCCGCCGGGCGCGCAGGGAACTATTCAACTCCGGTCTCCGCGTAATTGCTATCTCCTCCGTCTTTGGACTCCGACTGCTTGTGCATGTAGCGGATAGCGCTCTTCATGATCAGCAGGTTTGGCTCTCCGGCGCGATGCACCTTTATGCAATTCCTGTCGTACCATTCGATAACGCCGTGGATCACTTCGCCGGTTTCGAGCACCACTACCATCGGCGTTCGAGCCTGCATCTGCTTGATGTAGTAAAAGCTTTCGGCGTTTGTCTGATCTGGAGGCGTAGGTTTTCTCCGCTGTGGGCGCTGGCCCATCTGGTCCTGAATCTCGGAAAGGGATGGACGGATTAATTTACGATTCACGTTGTTAGACTCCTTAAGTTCCCACCTCGGGGTGGGCGAAGCTCCTGGGCCGCTTCGAAGGAATTGTTGAATTTAGAGAACCCCATTTGCAGTTAGATGAGGTTTGAGTCGGCTCGGGTTTTTCGTGGTGAAAAAAAGACCCGGATCTCGAAACTCTGAAAAAAAGTCTATCATGCCCTTACGGTGGCTGCAATCGCTCTCGAAGTCTGATAATGGGTCAGTTTGCTGGTGCGGCGGCCTCTGGCCGCCGCTACAACAACC
>NFUN01000093.1 GCA_002197525.1 Acidobacteria subdivision 13 bacterium RH2 MAG17b
GACCGCATACCCGGCTCCAGCTATCATAGGAATGCGGGGTGGAGCAGCCCGGTAGCTCGTTGGGCTCATAACCCAAAGGTCGTAGGTTCAAATCCTACCCCCGCAACCAAACAAAAGGCCCGCAGCGCCAATGGGTTAGCGGGTTTTTTCTTGGGCCGATTTGCCGATTTCTACTCTGCCGAGCGCTATTAGCAAAATGCCATAGAGATCAACCAGTTATCGGACTGTATCATCTGGTGCTGGCGCGTCCATGTCACATGGATGGCACATGGAGCAGGTCTTTTGTTCGCCAGGTGTTCCTTCGAGGTTTAGGTAACCGCCAACCTCGGTTTGACGCGAACCGAGGCGGATTTGATCTGTGCTACTCTCGCCACCGTGACCGAGAGCCGCAGAGCCATGGCAGAGCGCCATGTGGAAGAAGGCCGGCGTATCATTGCGCGCCAGCGCGAGCTTGTCGCCAGACAAAAGGCACTCGGTAGGGATATGACCGCGTCCCAAACGCTGCTGGAAGAGTTTGAGCGCTCACAGGCAATTTTCGAGGCCGATCTACAGGTAATCGAAAGCGATGCGCACAAGACCGCCTCAAGTTGGCGAAGCCATCATCTGCGCGCCCACACTCTCTAAAGACCCTGGCGCTCGCCGCTACCGGCAGACGCAGACGCAATGAGCGGTTCAAGTGACGCACCGCACTCAAAATGCTTTGTCGGCCATTCCGTCACATAGTGGCCTGTTGCCTTTCGTTCGGAAGTAGGGACATTTCTGGATCGTCGCCAACCCAACCAATCCCGCCTTTTCCCACCCTGTGTTGGGTGGTTAGGTGGGAAATTGAGCGTGAAAATCATGGCCCTGCCATCAGGATCGCATCGCCGCCCGTGATGTCTGCTGCTGGCAAACGCGAACATTCCACTGGCACGACCGCAGTCGCGAATGACCCGATTGCGACACCGCGGCCGTCCATTTGTTGCATTGCAGGATGCGCCGTGTCATGCAACCGTTACCCGCGGTATAGGATCGCGGTCGCCGAGCCAGCATCAGATGACAAACATGCGTGTTTGCATCCACCGCGGCACAAAACAGATTGGCGGCACCTGCGTCGAGGTCGAGGCGCAAGGCAGCCGCATCCTTCTTGATCTCGGCCTACCCCTCGACGCCGATGAAGCCGACTTGGCGCTCGTGCCGCAAATTTCCGGTCTGCGCGAACACGATCCATCGTTGCTCGCCATCGTGCTGTCCCACGGACACCGCGATCATTGGGGGCTAATTCCGTTAGTGCAGCCCGGTATCCCGCTCGTCATGGGCAAAGCAGTCGAGAGCATCATGCGGGTGGCGGCACCCTTTATGCCCGGTAGCTTCGCGCCGAAAGCCTTGAAATATCTCGAAAGCGGAAAGCCGTTGGAGATCGGACCCTTCACCGTCACGCCGCACCTCGTGGATCATTCCGGATTCGATGCTTACGCGCTGGAAATCGAATCCGGCGGTCGTCGGCTTTTTTACTCGGGCGACCTACGGGCACATGGCCGAAAGGGCAAGCTGTTCGAGCGAATGATGAGAAGCCCACCGAAGAACATCGATGTCATGCTCATGGAGGGATCGAGCCTCGGCCGGCTTGGCGATGAGGAGGAGTTTCCCACAGAAGAATCGCTTGAATGGAAATTTGTCGAAACCTTCAAGTCAACGCCTGGTATGGCGCTAGTCTGCTGTTCAGTCCAAAACATAGATCGGGTCGTCACGGTCTATCGGGCAGCCAAGCGAACGGGTCGCACAATGATCGTCGACGCTTATGCGGCGGAGGTTTTGAAGGCCACCGGCAATGAGCACATTCCGAAGCCGGTGCAGGGCTGGCCCAATATCGCGGTGTATATTCCGCAATGGCAGCGCATCCAACTGGTGAAGAAGGGCATTGCTCCGATTGTGGACAGTTACCGCGGTTTTCGGCTGTGGCCGGAGCAACTCGTCGAACACGCGCGACGCTCGGTAATGCTCTTTCGTCGCTGGATGTTTGGCGATCTCGACCGCGCCAAGGCACTAAGCGGGGCAAAGGTCATCTGGTCGCAATGGGAAGGCTATCTTGTTGAAGAACCGGGCGTTAAGCTGAAGTCCGAATGCCGCGCTCGCGGCATTCCGTTTGAAGTCATCCACACGTCGGGACATGCGAACATCGCTGATTTGAGGCGGCTTGCGACCGCTGTTGCTCCGAAGGTGCTGATACCGATCCATACATTCCACGCGGAGCAATTTCTCGAATTGTTCAACAATGTAAAGCTGGGGGATGATGGTCGGTGGGTGGAAGTGCGGGAATAAATCGACGTTTCCAGATGATGGGCTGGTCTTTGCATTCTTTATTTACCCTGTTTGGTTCGATGCTCGATTATGTGCCAATAATCATCATTCTGGGAGGTTTTTCCGTTTTTGTCGCATCGGGTCGCTTCCAGGACGCGACGCGGAGGCAGCTGTAGCTTGATCCATAGGAGTTTTTCTCCCATCCATTTTGGCCGTTCTGCGGTGATGTTCTTCGACTCCCGCGGCGACATCAAGAGAAAGTGGAATTTTACCCTATCTTGTTCGGCAATCTTCGCCTTGCCAGCGATGTCTTGATACTCCCGAAAAAGTAAGTCCAGTCGGTCGAACTTGCTTTGAAGCTGTTCATTGTCCCATGACCCATACGCCTTCGCCTCAATCAGGATTAGATCAAGGCCGCTGGCGATGACGAGATCAATGTCCTCTTGATTTCCCTCGATCAGCCGGCTCTCTATTTCTTTGTCCTTTACCGATCGAGTGGATGAGCGATTGCATCGTGCCGACTTTAAGCATGCGTCCCCTTCGGTGTAATACGCGAGCGCACCAGCAAGCCAACTGATATGGTAATCTGTAGCCCACCATGGGTTCTCCCGCCTCGTCCCTCGTGGTGACAGTACGCGGATGAGGTCGCAAACGAATGCGCCCGCCAATTCCAACGGCTTCTCCTCGTCACCCTGAATAGCGCGGACCAGCAGATTTCGCTCCTTGCGATTAAATTGCGCTAGGACCTGAGCGAGTTTTTGCATCGCTGGTAGCTCCCCATTTCCGAATTTCCACGTCCCTGGCTGTCTCTCCTGGAGGCATCGCCCTTCAGCTACTCAGCAAGGATTCGCGACAGACGTTGCGCGATACCGGGTAAAACCTTTCGCCGGTCTGCCACACGCGATCTTGCAGCGCAATATGGTTTAAGATGGCACGTTACGACTGCGTTGGCAGCGGACCGATGTCACCTTTCGATGAAAGGAGACATCCCCTGGATCAGCCGAGTCGAATATCAGGGCTTAGCGCCGACTAATTCCGCCAGAAGTCCTTGAACCGGTCGGGTGCCAATTCAGTGTACCGCACGGAATGTTGAATGTCTTTGTGTCCGAGATACGCCTGAAGCGCCCTCGTGTCGCGCCCTTTGTTGGCCAGTGCGAAGCCGCAGGCATGCCTGAGCATATGCGGGTGCGCTTTGAACCCCAGCTTGGCTTCGGTCCCTGCCCGCTCGACCATGCGGGCGAAGCCGGCCGTAGTGAACGGCGCTCCCCGCTC
>NFUN01000094.1 GCA_002197525.1 Acidobacteria subdivision 13 bacterium RH2 MAG17b
CGCCGCTTTGCCTTCGGGCCTTGACGCGTGGCACGGACCTAAGATCCCAAAAAAAAGGGGCCACCGCTTGGGATCGGCAGCCCCGAAAAGTCGCGTTCCCGTGACTCGGCCTAGGCGAGACCGAGTCTGGGGTCATCCATCCTAGCTTCCCTCTCAGAGGCAGGTGGGAACGTTTCTCATCACTCTGTGACCGAGCCCCTTCCTCCTCTGCCACAGTGTGATAAGCCACGTTTTGGAACGCGACCCGCTGCCCTCAACTGCAAGAT
Organism: Acidobacteria subdivision 13 bacterium RH2 MAG17b; assembly: GCA_002197525.1. Classification (GTDB taxonomy): domain Bacteria; phylum Acidobacteriota; class Terriglobia; order UBA7540; family UBA7540; genus RH2-MAG17b. The sequence continues at coordinate 267 of NFUN01000094.1, forward strand.
GGCTGCCACTCATCATTTTCGCTTTCGCAACCCTCTTCTGTTGCACGGACGCGCCTTACGCTCTCCTCTCTCCAAAATCTCATCTACTTCACCGCCCCATTCCCGAAATGCACGTCCCATTTTGGATGCTTGGTTCATTCCGGTGTTCGTACTCCGAATTTTCCTCCCAACCGATTTCCCCCTTGCGCCCCCACATCCCTTTCCCGCACTCTTAATCAACCGTCATGCGCACTCTCCTTAGCTTTCTCTTGAGCCACGGCTATATAGTCCTGTTCGTCTGGGTCTTGCTCGAACAGGCTGGACTTCCCATCCCGTCGATCCCGCTTCTACTAGCGGCAGGCGCGCTCGCGGGCGCGGGGAAGCTGAATCTGTCGCTGTGCCTGCTCGTACCCTTCGTCGCATCATCCATCAGCGATTTTTGTTGGTACGAAATCGGCAAGCGGCGCGGCGGCAGCGTCCTGAACTTAATCTGCCGGATTTCCCTCGAGCCGGATTCCTGCGCGCGCCGCACAGAGGATCTTTACGCCCGCCTCGGCGCCAAATCGCTTCTGGTTGCGAAATTCGTTCCGGGACTCTCCAGCGTCGCGCCGCCGATTGCCGGAATGTTCCGCATGAAGCTGTCGCGCTTCCTGTTGTACGACTGGATGGGCGGCCTGCTCTGGTCGGCCACGTTCACCGGGCTAGGTTTTGTCTTTTCCACCCAGCTCGAGCAAGTGGCTAAATACGCGCTGCGGCTCGGCGAGATGCTCGTGTTTCTGCTCGTCACCGCCCTCGCCCTCTATCTCCTGTACAAGTACATCCAGCGCCGGCGATTCCTGCGCGACTTGCGCATCGCGCGCATCACGCCTGAAGAGCTGAAGCGCATGATCGACGCGGGAGAGAACGTCCAGATCGTCGATCTGCGGCATTCCGTGGAATTCGAAGCCGATCCCCTCACAATTCCCGGCGCGCTTCGCCTCGATCCCACGGAGATCGAGAAGCGCCAGCAGGAAATCCCGCGCGACCGCGACGTCGTGCTCTACTGCACTTGACCCAACGAAGCCACCAGCGCCCGTGTGGCGCTCCTCTTACGCAGGCAAGGCATCACGCGCGTCCGCCCGCTCGCCGGCGGCTTCGCCGGCTGGCAAAACAGCGGCTTCCCCATCGAGGATCACCCCCCGCAAATGCCCCCCGCCGTGTAGCGTACCGTTCTCGCCTTTGCCTTCGTAGGGGCGGCTTTACCCTTACCCCGCCTTCGCCTGACTTGTGTGGCACAGGCTCTCAGCCTGTGCGCGCCCTCCCTGGGCACACGCGACCGCAGGGGGCACCCGGCGCTCGCCAAGCGACTGAATTTGTGCGGGAGCGGCTTTGCGCCGCACGCCCTTCAATGTTGACGCGCCCCATCCTAGCGCGCGATTCACCCCGCCCGCGCCTTTTACTTTGCCTTGCCCTTTGCCGTGCACCGATTTACCCGGCCCCTCGTTCCTAGCCGCGAATCGGCCTTTCCATGTGACATTTTCCGTCATTTTCCGCTTTGAACCACTCCAACCAACCTCCTCCGTGCGCCCATCCGGCGATCCATGTTCCACAACAAACGACTTCATATGAACAATATACGCTTATAAACCCACATTCACCCTGTTTCGTTTCGGTACTGGAACCCGCCTTGCACTGTTTCACTGCGGCACGCCGCCAGGCAGCACAGGGAGATTCTGGTAGGCTAGAAATTACTCTAAGGAGAGCACATGAACAGGAAACAGAAGGGTTTTTCGTTAATTGAACTTTTGATCGTCGTGGCGATCATCTTGATCATCGCCGCAATCGCAATTCCGAACCTGCTCCGTTCCAGAATGGCCGCGAACGAAGCCTCAGCAGTTGGCTCATTGCGCACGATTCTCACCGCCAATGTGACGTTCAATTCCACGTACGGCGTCGGCTTCGCTAACACACTGCTCACTCTCGGTGGGCCAGCCGGAGCCACTGCTACCTGCAGCAATTCGATGTTGCTTGACCCTGTGCTGTCCACCGCAATATCGGCAGGCACAGCGAAGAGCGGGTATTACTTCAAGTACGCTGGGGC
>NFUN01000095.1 GCA_002197525.1 Acidobacteria subdivision 13 bacterium RH2 MAG17b
AGGTAGCCGATTCGGGGTGCTCCCTTCTACGCACCGATCTGCAACTTATTGCATTTTCAAGTTCTCAACCCCTACACACTTTTGGGAGAGGAGCCATAAATATCTGCATTCACGGCATACAAGAGCTAAACGTCAAGTCCGCCCCCACGTGGCCGCACGTGTACTCGGAAGTTAGTCGGCTTTTGGAAGGGTATATCGTTGTCAGTCACACGCCCTTTGACCACGCGGCCTTGCACCGCGCTTGCGAGAAATACGGGCTGAAAGACGCCGAGTATGAGTGGCTCGACTCGGCAAGCGTTGTACGGCGCACGTGGCCGATGGTGTCCCATTCGGGGTACGGACTCTCGAACCTGGCGAAGCACCTTTCCATCAAATATGACAAGCAGCATGATGCCCTTGCGGATGCGACCTGCGCTGGCGAAATCTTGCTCCGGGCTATGGCCGAAACTGGTTGGAGCGCGAGCGACTGGCTCAAGCGCACAGATGATCCAATCGCTCACGCGCTCCCTAACCCCACCTCCGGCCCGGTCGCTCACTCGCACCTACGCTCCGGCAACCCGGATGGGCCTCTCCACGGTGAAGTAATCGTGTTTACGGGAGTGTTGTCAATGCTGCGACCTGAAGCCGAGGACGCGGCGTGCGGTGCGGGATGCGAAGTTGATCCAGGCGTCACGAAAAGGACGACCCTGCTTGTTGTCGGCGATCAGGACATCCGAACCATGCTCGCCGGTCATGAGAAAAGCGCAAAACGTCTTAAAGCCGAAAAGCTAATCGCAAACGGCCAGCGGATTCGCATTGTCGGCGAAACTGATTTTAGGCATCTTTATGGATTGAAAGGCTGTCGCGCGAATGTGAGCCTGAGGGCTAACCCAGGCGAACCAGAGCGAAACAAAAGGTGCCAGGATGCTCCTATGTTCTGTGGCAAATGCGGGAAGCCGATAAGCGCGACTGACAGCTTCTGCCGAAATTGTGGCGCATCGGCGGGCGAGGCTGCAAACCCTGTGCAAGCAAATCCTGCCTCTCCCGAAGTCCCTGTAAAGATAAAATCCACAAATCAGATGAAACTTGGCGCGGTGATCTTTGTTGTATCCCTTCTCGGCGCGTGCCCAGCAGCCTTCGTCGGCGGGGACGATTCGATCGGGGCAGTCTTAATCGGACTCACGGTCGTGGGAATGATCGTCGGTGCCATCATGTACTTTGCGGGGTCGTAACCTGACAGGATGCGCGCGGAGGGCAAATGGCGATTCACGATCTGGCAAAGAAAGAGACGCCGCGCGGACGGCCCGGCTACGTAGTGGATCACATTGTTCCTCTGGCGTGCGGCGGCGCGAACGCGCCCTCCGACATGCAATGGCAGACTATCGCAGAGGGAAAGGCTAAGGACAAGTGGGAACGCAAGGGTTGCCGGTAGGGACGTTCCGTGGGGGTGCGTGCCGGCTTCATTTTAGCCTTACGGCCAAAGGTTAGAGGCCGGGGCTGCGAAAGGGGTGCAGATATGTCACTCCGCCCATGCAAGGAATGCGGCAAGCAAATAAGCAGCGATGCGAAGGCGTGCCCTCACTGCGGGAAGAAGCGGCCCATCAATCGCGGATCGCTTGTGATCCTGGGGGTTCTTGTTGCCATTTTGATCGTAGGCGCTTACATGAACCGGAACATTGGGCAAGCCCCGCTGCCATCACCTGCCGACGACGCCCAATTCGCCCACGCCGCGGCGGGCGCGAAGATGCTGCACGATGCCGCGCGAAATCCCGACTCGTTCAAATTGGTCCAAGTCTTAACCATGAGCGACGGTACGGCCTGTTACACGTACCGCGCCCAAAATGGATTCGGCGGTATGAACGTGGGTTACGCTCTGCTTTCCTCGGCCAATGACCTCAAGACCGACGACATGCGCGGCTTTCATGCCCTCTGGGACAAAGTGTGCGCCCACAAGAGCGGCACGGATAGGACGCAAACTGTCGCTTACGCCATTGCGCACACTGGCCTCCGCAAACGAGCATAACCCGATGGGTTACATTCGACTTTTCCGGCACGTGAGGATTGCGCCGCGGATCACGATGAACCTAACGAAGTCCGGGCCGCCGCTGAGCCTTGGCGTGCGCGGCGCTCACGTCACGGTAGGCAGATCGGGCGTGCGGCGGAGCGGACGCGCCCTCCAACATGCAATGGCAGACTGTCGCAGAAGGGAAGGCTAAGGACAAGTGGGAGCGCAAAGGCTGCAAATAGGAGTGAAGAAACCGGCCAGGGTGTGCAGGGCCAGTCGAGCACGTAACGGCAAGTTGAAAGGGCGGTCGGCGAAAAAATAGGATTGAGATAACCAGTGAGGGGGTGAAGTTATGGGATTCCTTTTCCTGTGGCTTATCTTCGCCGTGATCGGGGCGCTCATCGGGCGCTCAAAGGGAAGAGTGCTCGCCGGATTCCTTTGGGGACTTTTCCTTGGGCCGCTCGGTTGGCTCATCGTTGCGTTAGCCAAGGGCAACCGGAAACAATGCCCGTCGTGCCGCTCATGGGTTGACGGGCAGGCGTCTGCCTGCCCAAAGTGCGGGCGGGATATTTCACAGCCAGCCTCTCGCAAGTGCTTCGGCCCCGATGGAAAGCTGCTTGAAGGGTGGACTCCCAGTTGGGAAGTGACTGCGGATGGCCAGGAGCAACCGGCGCCCGTGCCGTCCCCTACCGGGTTCTGTCCGAACTGCGGCGCTCCCCGACATGAAGGGCCTTACTGCGCCCGATGCGGCAAGCCTCTGTCCGCTGGCGCGGGGAGTGGCGCGGCATGATCCGGCGGTGGATGTCCAGGTTGTTTTCAATTTTCACTTCTGTGAGGCAAACATGAAAATTGTCGTGCTCGCGGTGCTATTTTCCGCTTCTGCAAGCGCCTTTGCCCAGGCACCCATGCTCCATTGTGGCCAGACGTTGTACGTCGCGCCCATGCCCGACGGACTCGACGGTTACATCCGGTCCGCACTGGTGAAGCGCCACTTTCCGCTGCAACTGGTGACGGACAAGAAAAAGGCCGATCTCACCATGACAGGCGAATCCAATCCGATGAAGAGTCATTGGTACAACGGCGGCGTGACCAACACTTTCATTGGCAATATCACCATAACCGACCGCTCTGGAAAAGTCGTTTGGGCCGGGGCCGCCGGTGATCGGAACATCTGGTGGGGAAACCTCGCCAAGCATGGCCCGGAGAAGGCAGCGGAACGCATCGTGGGCAAGCTGGTGAAGGCCGCCCCTAAATCGTGTCCCTAACAGCTTAGAGGCGTCTGTGAGGGGACTGAGAACCCGATTGCGTCCGATTGCCCTGTTGATGTAGTGCCGGGAGATGGGATTCCGGTTGCCGCCCGAAAGGATGCGAACATCATTCGCAATGCGGGCAAATCAGCGGCCTTTTTCCCATTTTTCCAGCCGTTTTCGATAACGGGCCAGCGTCTTGACGGAAATATCGAGCCGGCGGGCGATTGGTCAAGCACGCCCGGTACTACTGGCTGTTGTTGGCCGAGAGCCACCTCACGCGGCGGCTGTTCGCGAGCATGGTTCGTCGAATCGAGGCGCTACCGTTGCCGGGCGGGTAGCGAACATCGTGGCGGCGGCAAAGAGAACCATAAACGATGAGAGGGGATAGAGTAGTGTCAGCGCAATCGCTTGAAAAAGGGGGATTTTGGGTGCAATTTGCTCTGAGACGGGCCATCGGGAGCCCCATGCGGGAAGCTCCGGACAGGAATCGGGTCCCGGTGGAATCGGCTGGGATGGCAGATCACGTGATGGAGAACTCAAAATGGCGATTCACGCTAAAATGGGCAGCCAGGTAGCTGTCGTGCTTTACGTGGTGGCGATGGCAGCCGTCATAGTCGGTGTAGATTTCGTGTTCTTCAGAAACCGATTCTGGGAACGGCTGACAGTGAATATTGGCATTGTCTTGGTGTTCGCAGCTTTCTACTTGAGATTCCTCAGGCGTCCATGAACAAGGCGCGATAGCGCCCTTTCGCTGCGATTGTGCAGACGCACTTCGCACTCGCTACAGACGAGTGATCTGTGTTGTAAGGCCATCCACGATCGATTTGGCCTTACACGGCTTTAGGAGGCCGGACCATCCGGCTGGCTGATGCACAGAACATTCCCGCTTAGTAGGGCGTCTCAGAAACGCCTTGATTACGACCAATGGCACCCCTTGACCTGGCATCGCCAGTTTGTTCCGGCAGGGACGCGGGGGTGAATTTCATTGTCAATTGAATCGTGCCGATGAAACAGGGTAAAGACGTTCTCGAAAGCCGGCTGGCAATTTGCCGGGCAGTAGGGAGCCACGTGATAATGACGAAGCTTGGCTTCCGCGCTAATCTCTCCATCCCACAACACAAAGAACTTTCTATTGGTATACTCCGTGCCCTCATCCGGCACGCGGCACTGACAGCAGATGAATTTCTGACTCTGACAGAATCCTGAGCCAAAGCGAGCATCCCTGCCTGTGGGAAAGCACTCGTTTTTGAAAGTGGGGTACACCAACTTGGAGAAGCCGAAAATGAGGCTATCTGTAACTTGCGGAATTGTTTGGTGGGCCTGGACCGAATTGAACGGTCGACCTCACCCTTATCAGGGGTGCGCTCTAGCCAACTGAGCTACAGGCCCAAAGAGGGGCAAATGCAACGCCGGGTTTGACGGTAAAACCTACAGCCCGCGGCGGGTTTTCATAGTATAGGCAACGGGCCGCATTCTTCGCAAGTCCCAATAATAAGTGCAGTATTTCATAAGTTTGCTCACGTATTTCGGCGCCCCCTCACCCGGCGCTTGTGCGCCGCCCTCGCCCCCAAGGGGGCGAGGGCGGCATCTTCGAATACGTCACCGTACTTATGAGAGGCAGCACTAAGGACTCTACTACCCCTTCGAGCCGGGAGCGCGGCCAAACATCGCAAAATCAGAGGTGGGAACTACGGGATTCAAATGCCTTCGGCGACGAATCGCTTGGCGTGCTCCTTCAGTATGCAGCGGTCCTGAACCACTTCCAGACCAGCTTCTCGCGCCGCCCGCGCCGCCTCCTCATTCACAATTCCCTCTTGCATCCAAATCACCTTGGCGCCTTTCACGATTGCGCTTGCAACAACCGGGGGAACGTCTTCCGGCCGGCGGAAGATCACTACAATATCGACGGGTTCAGGAATGTCTTCAAGCGAAGCATAGCACCGCTCGTTGAAGAGGGTATCGGCGTTGGGATTCACTGGAATCACGCGATAGCCGTGGGAACGCAGGTAGGCAGCCACGCCGTAACTCGGCCGCGAAGGTTTGGGAGATAGCCCCACCACGGCCACCGTCTTGTACGTTTGAAGAATGGCGGTGATGCGATCCGGCACAGCCGATTTCGGCGGGCCGCAAGCCACTCCCCCATTCACACCTGCCAAGCGTTCAGCAACTTCCGGCAAAGCCATAGACACCTCCACGTTGCTGCGATCCGACCGGAGAAATTGCGACCTAGCCTTCGGTCCGGGAGGGGGCAGCCAGAATGCGGCGCATGGCTTCGAGAAACCGCTCGTTATCCTCGTGGGTTCCGAGCGTTACGCGCAAGGACGTGGGGAAGCCGTAAATCTTCATGGGCCGCACAATGACGCCTTCCTGCAGCAGTCTAAGGAAAGCTTGCTCGCAATCCCTGGCTGTGTCAATAAGCAGGAAATTAGTTGACGAGTGAGTAAACCTCATGCCGAGCAGCGTAAGTTCTTCGGTCATAAAGCGCATTTCAGCGGCGTTTGATTCGATTGAGTGCGCCACGTGTTCCTGATCATCGAGCGCCGCGATGGCAGCAGTCTGCGCCGGGCGAGACGTGTTAAAGGGTCTCCGCACTCGTTCGAGGCAAGCGATCAAGTCTGCGGACCACAGCCCGTAACCCACTCTCAGACCAGCCAGGCCATACACCTTGGAAAAGGTGCGCAGCACGAGCACGTTATCCCGTGCCCGCACGTAATCCAGGGAATGCGAATAATCCGAGCGCTGCACGTAATGACAGTAAGCCTCATCGGGCGCCACGACCACGTGGGCAGGAAGAGATTCCAGAAAGCGATCGAGATCACCGGCGCTGAACATTGTGCCCGTAGGGTTGTTGGGATTAGCCAGATAAATCAGCTTGCAGCGGGGTGAGACGGCCTGCCGGATGGCCGCCAGATCGAACGTCATCTGGCGCAGGGGAACGAGCGTGAGCCTGGCGCCGGTTTCTTCGATCGCGAGCCGGTAGATGTGAAAAGACGATTCCGACGTAATGCCTTCGTCTTCCACGGAAAGAAACGTCTTGGCCACGAGCTCGATCAGTTCCGTCGAGCCAGCGCCGAGAATGATCTGATTCGGCTCGACGCCGTGAAAGCCAGCCAGCTTTCGCGTGAGGTCGTAGCCGGCAGAATCCGGGTACAGATGAACCAAGCCCATAGAGCGGTGAACGGCTTCTATGGCTTTAGGCGATGGCCCGAACGGATTCTCATTGGATGCGAGCTTGATCGCCTTGCGGCCAAGCTCGCGCTCGACTTCTTCAATCGGCTTGCCCGTGGGGTAAGGGCGAATGCGGCTGGCCCAGGCGGGAAGCAAATCTTCAATACCAGACTTCCGCATGGATCTACTTTCCGTGTCGCGTCTGCAAAGTCCATTCGCGCCGCGTTAGCGGAGTCTGCGTGAAAGCAGCGGCTGGTGCGGCGGTCTGTGACCAAGCTTGTCCAAATTACGGTCTGCCTTTGGCGAAGTGTTCTGCGGCTCCGCCGCTTGCTGTGCGGAAAGGCTTCGCCTTTCCGGCAC
>NFUN01000096.1 GCA_002197525.1 Acidobacteria subdivision 13 bacterium RH2 MAG17b
AGCGCGTCTGCGGCAGGGTTAAAACCCTGCCCTTCTGGTTTCTCCGGCGTGTTCATGAATAACCCGGGTTAAGAGTCTGAAAGAACGAAGAAGTGAGAAAAACTCTAAGGCGTTCGCCATCACGGCGCTTTTGGAAGCGAAGCCGGTTGACCGTTCTGGCGCTTGACAAGCCGGAAACCAGCCAGCCTGCGGGCAGATTATCGGATGACCCGGAAATTACTGAAACCGTTATTCGCTTGCGCAGGCTCTCTGACGCGCATGAAGGCCTTCGAATCGTCCACCTCACGGACATTCATCTGAGTCTGTTTACGCCCATCGAAGAGGTGCAGCGCGCCGTCGATCTGGCCAACCGGATGCGCCCCGATGTGATCGCTCTCACCGGGGATTACGTCACGCTGTCGTCCAGCTACATTTGGCCTGCCGCGCGGGCGCTGGGAAAGCTGCGAGCCCGGCTCGGAGTCTTTGCCGTGCTCGGCAACCACGATTTTCGCGTCGATGCCGATGAGGTAACGCGCGCGCTCCGTGCTCAACGCATTCGCGTCCTCCGCAACTCCCATCACGCGCTGCGCGCCGGCGGCGAAACCTTGTGGCTAGTGGGAGTTGACGATCTGTGGTTCTCTTCGGATGACCTTCCTGCTGCCATGCGATCCATTCCCCCCCACGATCCCAAGATTCTTCTCTGCCACAATCCGGAAGGGATCGGCCCCGCCGCCCGGCTGGGCATCGACCTGATGCTCTCCGGACACACCCACGGCGGCCAAATACGGCTGCCTCTTCTGCGCTCCCTCTATCGTTCGAAGCCGGGGGAACGCTTCGTGGCGGGATGGAATCAGCTTGGGGAAACTCAGATATACGTCAGCAGGGGAATTGGAAAGGTCGTGGTGCCGGTGCGAGTGGCGTGCCCGCCCGAAATCAGTTGCCTATGTCTCCGCCGCGAGACCGCTGGCGCCAATCCCGCTGGTGCGGCGCTGTCCCTTCACTTCGCTCAGGGCAGGCTCTCAGCGCCGAAATCCGCCGGTGGGGACACCGGCGCTACAAAAAAACCGCCACTATAATTTGCAATTCTCAATAGACCAAAACACCGGCAACAAATTGCCGATGTTGGCTTCACGTTTTTTTAGAGTGCGGGAGATCGCTCCCGCTTTCCAGGCCGGAAGCAAGCTCGCTTCTCCCGAGCCGCGCTGTGAAGTGGAACTTGCTGCCGCGCCCCACCTCGCTCTCCACCCAGATCCTGCCTTCCATCATTTGCACCAGCCGCGCTGAAATCGTCAGCCCCAGCCCGGTACCGCCGAATTTTCGCGTCATTGAGCCATCAACCTGCGAAAAGGCATCGAAAATGACCCGTTGCTTCTCCCGCGGAATTCCGATACCCGTGTCCTGCACTACAAAGTGCAGGATCGCGCTGCGCTCATCTTCCTGCTCGTTATCAACGCGAAGCGCAATTTCACCGTGCTCGGTAAACTTGATGGCGTTGCCCATCAAGTTCATGACAATCTGCCGCAACCGGGTTGGATCGCCATGCACAAACGCCGGGACGTTCGACCGCACGTCTACGATCATTTCGATGCCCTTCTGATGCGCTGAAGGGGACAGCAATTTTGCCGTTTCTTCCAGGATGTCGCGAAGGTTAAAGTCAACCGGATCGAGCGCCAGTTTTCCCGCGTCAATCTTGGAAAAGTCGAGGATGTCATTGATGATGGTCAGCAGCGTATCAGCGGACGCCCTGACCGTCTCAAGATATTCCCGCTGCTCGGCCGTCAGTTCCGTATCCAGCGCCAGTTCCGTCATGCCGATGATGCCGTTCATGGGCGTGCGAAGTTCGTGGCTCATGTTCGCCAGGAACTCGCTCTTGATGCGGCTGGCGTTCTCTGCGGCCTCCTTGGCCCTTCGCATTTCCTCCTCGGCTCGCCTGCGCTCGCTGATGTCCGTGTTTGTTCCGAGCACGGTCTGTGCGCCGCCGGGACCCTGCACGAGATTCAAATTCACCAGCGCCCACAGCAAACTGCCGTCTTTCCTCAGGAAGCAAACCTCGCGATTCGTTACAGTCCCCTCCTCCTTAAGAAGGGCTACCAGAGCATCTCGCTCTGCGGGGCGGAAGTATAGGTCGCGGGCGTTGATCTTTTTAAGCTCTTCAGGCGAGCCGTAGCCAAGCAGGCGAGCGATGAAATCATTGCATGCAAGTATTTCTCCCTCAGTCGAAGCATAGACGACCCCGCTCATGTTGTGCTCGAAGAGCAGACGATACCGTTCTTCTGAAACCCGGACGGCATTCTCCGCGCGCTTCTGCTCCGTAATATCGATTGCAAGAATCATTTTCGCCCGGCGACCTGCGAACTGAACCGGGTGCGCAATAATCTCCACGTCGATGAGGCTGCCGTCCTTCTTGCGGTGCCGCCACGCCCCCGCGTCATAGTAACCGGGACTATCAGGCTCCGGGCGCTCTAAAAGCTTCGGGATCTCCTCGGATGGGCGGATCTCAGCTAGGGTCATGCTGAGAAACTCCTCGCGTGAGTAGCCGTAGTGCCGCACCGCCGCCTCATTGACCTCCAGAAAGCGCAGGGTTTCAGCGTCATACACCCACATCGGCAAGGGGTGCGTCTTGAACATGAGCTGGTAGTTCTGCTCCGAATGTCTTCGCTCCTGCCGGTTGCGCTGCGCCCGCCGCTCGCGTTCAATCACTCCTGGAAGCCGGAAGAGATTTGCCTTGTGAATGACGTCGCTCGCTCCGGCCCTCAGCAGATCAAGTGACGTCTCTTCGGAGAGTGTGCCGGCAACGACGATAAAAGGAATGTCCGATCCCTTGCGCTTCATCGTCTCCAAGGCAGAGTACGCATCAAAGGCAGGCATGCCATGGTCGGCAAGAATAACGTCCCATCTTCCATGATCGAGGGCAGCGCTCATGGTCTCTTGGGTTGAAACGCGGTGCCAGGCGGCGTCATAACCGGCGCTCTCGAGTTCCCGTATCAAAAGGGTGGTGTCCTCGGGGGAATCTTCGATCACCAAGACGCGCAGTGGCTGGGTCATGGTATTTCTGCTTTTCGCTGTCTTTTATCCTCGCCGCCTCTGTTTCCGGGGAACGTACGAAGCTTCTTCAGGCGGGTGAGTGTCGCGCGGCGCTGATGTCTTCTCCCAGACATCTAAAAACCAATACTACTTGGAACAAGTATTATCACTCTAGTTATATCCGTCATCAATATGTTTTTATCAAAGTGGCTGGGAGAAGCCATTTTTTTGTTCAGCTCTGTTCTTACCTGAACATCCGTTTTGGGCGATGATATATGGCGCTTCTCGTTGAAACATGAGTGTGAAAGCTCGCGTTAGTGTTTGTCGCAGATCCCCCGCGGTGTAGGAGAGGAAAGTATCAGTTCGTGTTTTCTATTGAGAACTACAAATTATAGTGACGGCTTTCCCTGGTGCGCCGGTGTCCCCACCGGCGTCATTCGGCGCTGAGAGCCTGCCCTGAGCGAAGTGAAGGGACAGCGCCGCACCAGCGGAGGTTGTCACTATAATTTGTAAACCTCAATAAATAGACAGGTCACACATGGCGCCCGGTTTGACAGCTTTGCCGCCCGCCGTTACGATTCTCTGGAGCCACGTATGAGCGCCCTGCCGGAATCATTCGATCCCTTTTCCCGCGATGTTCTGGATTTTGCCGCTGTGGTGGAGCTTTTCCGTCCGCTCCTCACCGGTGGTTTAAGCGAACCCGCACTCGCCGCCATAGAACCCCAAACCGATGCCGCCAGGATTCGAAATGGCCTTCAGCTAGTCCGCGAGGCCGGCCAATCCCTTGGCCTCAGTCCACGGCCGAGCCTGGCCGGACTGGCCGATCCGCGCGCGATCCTGGAGCAGATTCGGATCGAGGGCGTCTCCTGCTCAGCCACCGGGATTTTGTGCGTGGTTGAAGCCGCAAGAGCCGATGCCGCTTGGCGCACGCTTTTTGTGGATACGGGCCTTGCGAGTTTGGATGCGCTGGCGCAGAGCCTGCCGGACCTGCGGGATCTGGTCGCGGCGCTCAGCGGGAAGATTCTTCCGGACGGAAGCGTGGATTCTTCCGCCAGCCCGGCGCTGGGCGCGATCCGGCGTTCCCTCGAACGGCTCGAACGCGAGTTGCACTCGTCGCTTGAAAAGCTCCTGCGCCGCCTCGGACAGGATCAAATCCTGCAAGAGGAATTGATCACCCTGCGCAACGGACGCTTCGTGATGCCCGTGCGGGCGGAAAAGCGGAAGAGCGTTCAGGGGATCGTGCACGGAGCGAGTTCTTCCGGAGCTTCCGTTTACGTCGAACCGCTCGAGACGGTATCGATGAACAACGAACTCGTGGAGCTTGAGGAACGCGAGGCGGCGGAGATCCGCCGGATATTAGCCGAATTCACCGGTGTTCTGCGAAGCCGCAGGCAGGACCTGATGGAAGCCGCGGCTACGCTGAGCGAGCTTGACCTGGCGTTCGCCAAGGCCGAATTCGCGCGGCGGTGGAACGCCTGCCTGCCGGAATTGTGCGAGAGTTGGGAACTGGAACTCCAAGACGCGCGGCATCCGCTGCTTGAGCGAACTCTGCGGGCCGCTGGCCGCGAGCCGGTTCCGCTCACGCTTGAGCTCACGCCGCCTCACAGGCTCATGGTGATCAGCGGCCCGAACACGGGAGGCAAGACCGTCGCATTGAAAACCGCCGGCATGGCGGCGCTCATGGCTCAGGCGGGGTTGCCGGTGCTCGCGACCGTGGCCCGGCTGCCCGTCTTCACGCGCGTGCTGGCGGATATCGGCGACCAGCAATCCATCTCGCAGAGTTTGAGCACATTTTCGGCCCACATCCGCAACATCCAGTCGATGGTGGAGGCCACGGAAGGCCGCGATCTGGTGCTGCTCGATGAAATCGGCGGCAGTACGGACCCGCAGGAAGGGTCGGCGCTGGCCGTCGCAATCCTCGAGCGCTTCCGAGCGCAGGGATGCATGGTGCTTGTCTCCACGCATCATTCGCGGCTCAAGTCTTATGCCGCCGAAACTCCCGAAGCGGTGAACGCCGCGATGGATTTTGACGAGGCGACGCTGGCGCCGACCTATCGCATTCTGACCGGGTTGCCGGGCAAATCCAGCGGGCTCGACATCGCGCAGCGCCTGGGATTGGACGGCGGGATCATTCGCAAGGCCCGCGAACTGATGGACCCGGCGGACGTGCAGGCTTCGGCGCTCATTACTTCGTTGCACGCCAGGCAAGCCGAACTCGAAGCCCGCCTCGGCGAGGTTCGCCGCCAGATGCAGGAGCTTGAAGAGCTGAAGGCCCGGCTTGCCAAGCAGGTCGCCGCTGAGCGGCAAGCGAAGCTGCGCGATCTGGACGAGAGACTGGAGCACACGCTCCGGGAATACGATCAGCAATTTAAGCAGGCCATCGAAGCAATTCGCCGCCAGTTGGCTCAGGAAGGAAAACCAGCCCGGAGCCTGGCGAAGGCGGGACATAAAGCAGAAAGTCTGCGGCGAGACGCCCGCGAAGAATGGAACGCCCAGGTGCTGGAAACCGCCGGGCCGCCCGCGGCGCCAAGCGAGGCCGAGAACCAGCCGGCGGCTGCGGTGGGAGACCAGGTGCAAATCCAGAATTTCTCGACCCCTGGCATCGTCACCGCCATCCGTGATGGAGACCAGCTTGAGGTTGAGGTGGGCCGGCTGCGCCTTCGCGTTCGCAAGGATGCCGTCCGGGTTCTCGGTCGCGGCCAGATAGCCTCTTCGGGTCGGTTTGAAAGCAGCGCGGCTTCAACGGCTGAGCCACCCGCCGAACTCAACGTGATCGGCCAAACCGCCGAAGAGGCCAGAGAGCAGGTTGATAAGTTCTTGGATAAAGCTTTTCTCGCCGGCCGCTTCAAGCTGCGCATCGTTCACGGGCATGGCAAGGGGGTGCTCAAGCGCAACCTGCGCGAGATGTTTGCATCTCACCCGCATGTCGAAACATTTTATCCCGCGCCGCAGCGCGAAGGGGGCGAAGGAGCTACGATTGTGGAATTGAAAAAATGAGTGGTGGGTTTTGAAAGCCAACAAACACTGAGTGCGGATCACCCGGAAGGCCCAAGGGCCTTCCGGGTAGAACCGCTGCAGCGAGGTCATCGCACGCCCTAACTAGGCTCTACCTCCAGTAAAGTGTTAGATAGGGTTCTCGGCTCTCCCGCTGCTTGCAGTAAGGTCATCGCACGCCCTAACTAGGCTCTACCTCCAGTAAAGTGTTAGATAGGGTTCTCGGCTCTCTTACCGCAAACTTTTTAATAACCTGCGTGGCGCGCGCGAAATGAACTGTAAACTTTCAGTTCAACGTGCAGTGCGCCTGCCGCTACCTAAGGGCCCGTTCAGAAATAACTGTTCCATCTTCCAACCGGCGCCCCTCACCCGCCGCTTCGCGTCACCCTCTCCCCGCTTGCGGGGAGAGGGC
>NFUN01000097.1 GCA_002197525.1 Acidobacteria subdivision 13 bacterium RH2 MAG17b
ATATTCCGTCCCCGCCGGCAAGGCAAACAGTTTGTTACCGCGAAGCGGTGTGACATGAATAGCCGTGCGTGGGACGCACGGAAAGGGAGAAGCAGGGATGAATTTGGCAACCCCGAATGGGGTTGAATATGGATTGGGAACGGGGGTTGTGCGGCCCCTTGCAGGGCCGATGAATAGATCGGGCCTGACTCGCACCGTGGGTTTCACCCACGGCTATTCAGATTTCACCCCTTCGGGGTGCGCGCGGGAAGCGTACGGATTCTCGCAGACACGGCAGAGTACGCCGCGTCTGCGCCACCCCGCCCACACAAGCCGCAGACCTCAGAGACGGAGGTCTGCGCTACGCTCGCCACCCGTCCCTCCGCCGGTTGGGGCGAGGGTGCGGCGGAAGCACGACTCATTGGCATCAAGTTTCGCAACTCTAGGATTCTAGCGGAGGGGTTCATCGACTTCTTGCAGCCATTCGGGGCGTTTGAGAACTTCGCGGGGTTTGGCGCCGTCGGGCGCGCTGATGATGCCGTCTTTTTCCATCAGGTCGAGCAGACGCGCGGCGCGGCCGTAGCCGAGCCGCAGGCGGCGTTGCAACAGGGAGGTGGAAGCCTTGCCGGATTCGACGACGATCCGCACCGCGTCCGCATAGACGGCGTCCAGCTCGCCTGCGGCTTCTTCGTCTTCTTCCGTGTCGCCTTCCCGGTCGCGGTCCCGGAAAGGCTTGAGAAATTCTTCGTTGTACTGCGGGATGGATTGCGACTTCCACCACTCCACCACTTTGTTGATCTCTTTTTCGGTCACCAGCGGCCCATGCAGGCGGACCAGCCGCGAGCTGGCGGGCGGCATGAAGAGCATGTCGCCGCGGCCTAGCAAGGCTTCAGCGCCGTTCGAATCGAGAATGGTGCGCGAATCCACCTTGGAGGCCACGCGGAAGGAAATGCGCGAGGGAAGATTGGCCTTGATGAGCCCGGTGATGACATCCACGGACGGCCGCTGCGTGGCGAGGATCAAATGGATGCCTACGGCGCGCGCCATTTGCGCCAGGCGCGTGATGGACTCTTCCACGTTCTGCGGCTCAACCATCATCAGGTCTGCCAGCTCGTCGATCACGATCACCAGATACGGCAGCGCCGCCTCCTGCTGGCCGTTGCTATCAAAGAGGCTCAGGTTGGAGTCAGGCTCGAAAAGCTTGTTGTATTGCTCGATGTTCCGCACCCCGTGCTGGGCCAGTTTCTTCAGCCTTTCTTCCATCTCGAACGTTGCGCGCCGAAGCACCTTTGCGGCCACCTTGGGTTCGGTGACGATGGGAGTGAACAGATGCGGAATGCCGTCGTACAAATTCAATTCGAGCCGTTTGGGATCGATCAGAATCAGGCGGACTTCGTCCGGTGTGCACTTGAAAAGCAGCGAGACGATCAAGGAATTGATGGCCACGCTCTTGCCGGAACCCGTCGAACCCGCAATCAAAAGATGAGGCATTTGCGTCAAGTCGCCGACCTTCACTTTTCCGGTGAAGTCTTTCCCCAGGCAAAGCGTCAACCGGGACGGGGCGCCGGCGAAGTCGCGCGACTCAAGAATCTCGCGCAGATAGATAATTTCCCGGCGCAGGTTCGGAACTTCAATGCCCACGGTGGATTTGCCCGCGATGCGCTCGATCAGGATGGATTCAGCCCGCATGGCCAGGCACAGGTCGTCCACCAGATTGGTAATCCGGCTGTACTTGATGCCGGCCTCGGGCTTGTATTCAAAAGTGGTCACCACCGGGCCGGGATGAATCTGCGTGACCACGCCCGTAACCCCAAATTCGGCGAACTTGCTCATCAACTGCTGGGCGCGCTGCTTCAATTCCTCTTCATCGACGCCTTGCTGGTCATCCGGAGGATGCAGCAGCGAAGGGCTAGGCAGTTTGTATTTGAGGCCTTTCTTGCCGGCCACTTTCGGCCCTGGCGCTCGCGGTTCTTCGCTCCGGCGCTCGTCCCGCCCGCCACTGAGGACGACGAGCGATTCGCCAGGCCCGGAATCCTCCTCCTCGAATGAATCGTCCCCGGCCACCGCCTCGGTAGGCGCGGGCGCCACGTGCAGCGGCGCCGCAGCCTTGCCGCCGGGCCGGCGGTTTACAACCGGCTCCTTGCCGCGCTCCCGCTCGCGCGCTATGCGCTGCTGGGCGCGTTTGCGTTCGCGGGCCTCGCGCCAGGCGGCCCATCGCTGGGCAGCGGGTCCGAACGCGCGGGCTGAAGCTACGCTCAAAAAGCGGCCAGCTCCGGAGAAAGAAAATTTGGTCACCAGGAAGAGCGAAGAGAGGAATGCCGCGGCGGCCACGATAGAAGCGCCGGCCGCATTAAAAGTCTTCACCAGGCCCGCGGCCAACAGGTATCCCACCAGGCCGCTGCCATGAATCACTCCGAACACGTGCGGAGTGTGCGGAGCCATCTGCAGCAGCGCCCCAAGCGAAGCGATAAGCAGCGCCGCGCCCAGCGCCTTTGCGCCCGGCGAGTGCAGCGGGCGAACCAGGAACAGGCAGCCGCCCGTTATGAAGAATGCCAATGGAATCAGAAACGCCGTCCAGCCGAAGACTTGCAGCAAGGCGTCGGCGCTGTAAGACCCCACCACGCCCACCCAGTTGTGCACACCTGCCGCCGAGGCGGCTGTGTCAAAGGATGGATCCAAGTAATGATAGGAGGCGAGGCTTAGCGTGAGCAACAAGCCACAGACGGTAAGCAGAAAACCCAATAGCTCGGACCGGCGGCGGCCATCGAGGAGAGCGGGCTTTGCATGGGAATCGCGGGAGCGGCTGGCTTGCGCGGAGGAGGCTGATTGCATGCTTACGACCGTAAAACGGGCTTCGCGTGTCAGGCGCCCATGAGGGATCGCCACTGGCACGAAATCTCAGTTTGTTGGCGCACTCACGCTCCAGAGAAATCCGGAAACTTGGAACCTAAGCGCTAGCGATGCAATCCCAATCCTAAGGCTAATACTATCACACCCAGCACGAGGCGGTAAATTACGAAAAGCTTGAATGTGCGCCGCTCGAGGTACCGGATGAGCCAGCCGATGACAAAGAAACCCACGACGGCCGAGGCGATGATGCCGGCCAGGAAGGGTATCCGCATGTCTGGCGGTAATCCGCCTTGGTGGTGAACCTGCAGGCTCTTCAGCAGCACTGCGCCAGCGACGATGGGCGCGGACATGAGGAAAGAGAACCGGGCGGCTGTTTCCCGCTTCATATTCCGGAATAGTCCGGCCGTCATGGTGCTGCCGGAGCGCGAGACGCCGGGAATCACCGCAAAGGCCTGAGCGATGCCTACCAGCAGAGCATCCGGCAAGTTTACTTGCATGAGCGGCTTGCTGTCGCGGGTCGCGGCTTCCCCGGCCCACATGGCAAGCGCCACCACGATCAAGGCTATTCCAATCATCACCGGAGTCCGGAACTCGTTTTCGGCGGCCTTTTCAAAAGCGTATCCGGCGAGAGCGCCTGGGATGGTTGCGGCCACCAGGAGCCAGAAAAGCCGGCGCTTCTGGTGAAACTCGGGGTCCTTTGAGTCTCCCACGCCCACGGCAGCCATCAGCATGTCGAACCACATGCGCCAGAAATACGCGACCACGGCAAGCAGAGTGCCCGCGTGCAGGGCTACGTCGAAGGTGAGTCCGGGATCCTTCCAGCCAAGCAGCCATGGGAAAAGCACCAGATGCCCCGTGCTCGAGACGGGAAGAAATTCCGTGAGTCCCTGAATAACGGCAAGAACAATGGCTTGGTATAAGGGCATGGCGTCAAGAATTTTGGATTTTAGATTTGGGGTTTTGTACTTGATCTGCGATCGTCATTTCAAATTCAACCATGTGTTGACGGATGGAAAGCCGTAGCAGCCAGCTATTAAATTAATAGGAGCAACTAGATGGTGACACCTTCTGCTGTAGCGGCGGCCTCTGGCCGCCGTGCTTTCGGCGCGCAGAGAGCGCCGCTACAAAGAGCGATGTCACCTTTTAGCTGCTCTCTTTAATAGCCAGTGTCATTAAAAGGCCGCTCAGTGATCCGGAGCGCCGATCCAAAATCAAAAATCCAACCCCGTCACACTTCCAGGATCACGGGCAGCACCATGGGGCGTTTGCCAAGTTCCTGGTCGAAGAACCGGCGCAGGGCGGCGCGAATCTTATCTTTTACCACGCCCCAATCGCTCATCTCTTCCAGGTTGGACTTTTCGAGCGCCTCGCGGATCACCGCGCGGGCGCGGTCTACCAAGTCTTCCGCTTCCTCGAGCGGCACAAAGCCGCGGGAGACGATTTCCGGCGGCTGAACGAGCTCGCCGGTATGCTTATGAATAGCGAGAATAGGAATGACGATGCCGTCAGCGGAGATGCGGCGCCGCTCGTTCAAGATCACGTCGCCGACTTCATCGAGCGTGCCGACATCAATGCAGACTCGGCCCACGGGGACGCGGCCTGCGCGGCGCGCGCCATCAGAGTTGAATTCCAGCACGTCGCCGCTTTCAAGCAGAAACGCCTCTCCGGAAACGGCGGCCAATTCCTTCGCGAGTTCCATATGGCGGGAAAGCTGGCGGTATTCGCCGTGAATGGGAATAAAATAACGCGGCCGCACCAGGTTCAGCATCAGCCGCAACTCTTCTGCGCTAGCGTGGCCGGAAACGTGGACGGGCGGGTGGCTGCCGTCGTCATAGTGGACGCGCGTTCCGCGGCGGTAGAGGTGGTCCATCATGCGAAAGATGGCCTTTTCGTTACCCGGAATGATGCGGGCCGAAAGCACCACTTCGTCTCCCGGCCCTACGCTCACCCATCGGTGGCGGTCTACAGCGATGCGCGCCATAGCGGACAGAGGCTCGCCCTGGCTGCCAGCCACGACCAGGGCTACTTCGCGTGGGGCGAGCTTTCGCACGTCTTGCGGCGAAACAATCAGCCCTTCTTCGAGGTGAAGACGGCCCATCTGTTGCGCGATTTCCGAATTTCTGAACATGCTGCGGCCGATGAAGCACAGCCGCCGCCCGTGCTCGTGCGCAAGATTGGCGACGATCTGCATGCGGTGCATGGAAGTGGAAAAGCACGAAATCAGCACTCGCCCCTTGGTTTCGCTCATCACTTCAGAGAGTCCCTCGCGCACCGCCCGTTCCGAAGGCGTCATGCCGGGGCGCTCCACGTTGGTCGAATCCGAAAAGAGTGCGAGCACCCCTTTTCGCCCATAATCCGCCAGCGTGTGCAGGTCGCTAACCCGCTGGTCTGTGGGCGTGGGGTCAAGCTTAAAGTCGCCGGTATGAATCACCGTGCCGATCGGTGTGGTGATGGCGAGCGCGCCAGCGTCAATAATGCTGTGGGTCAAGTGAATGAATTCCACGCGGAACGGCCCCACCTCAAAGGGGGCGCTGGGCTGCATTTCACGCAGCTCCACCGCGTCCGTCATGCCGTGCTCTTCCAGGCGTGCGCGCGCCAGAGCCAGCGTAAAGGGCGTTCCGTAGACGGGCGCATCCACTTCGTCCAGCACGTAAGGGAGAGCGCCAATGTGATCCTCGTGCCCGTGGGTCAGGAGAATGGCGCGAAGGCGGCTCTGGTTTTCACGCAGGTAAGTGATGTCCGGGATGACGACGTCCACGCCGGGCAGCTCGGCGTCTGGGAAGATGACCCCGCAATCCACGACGATCATGTGGTCGCCGTACTCGAAGGCCATCATGTTCATGCCAAATTCGCCCAGGCCTCCCAGGGGAATGGCTCTTAATGTTCCGGAATTGGAAGGAATGATGAAGTCTCCTAAAAGACTTACATCGTAACACATCTTTCCTGCTCCTGCGTCCACGACCTGCTTCAGCGCAGCAGTTGGAAAAGGCCGGCCAATTGTTCAAGGCTGAGTTGTTCGGCGCGCGGCGGCGGTTCGAGGCCGGCGGCTTGGAGCGCATTTAGAGCGCGGGCCCGCGAATAGGCGACGCCGAGATTATTAAGCAGGTTCTTGCGCTTTTGGGCGAAGCACTTTTGTACAAATGCGAGAAACTCCCGGTGCGTGCTTGCATCCCACTCCGGAAACCGGGGAGCCATGCGGAAATCAACCAGCGAGGAATAAACCTTAGGCGGGGGCGAAAAAGCCCCTGGGGGAACCGTGAACGCGATGCGCGGCTCAGAATCGCACTGCGCGAGAACGCTGAGGGAACCGTAATTCTTAGAGCCAGGCGAGGCGGCAACGCGTTCCGCTACTTCCCGCTGCATGAGGAGCGCCATGCGCCGGATGGACGACCGCGCGGCGAAGAGATGGAGCAGGATAGGGGAAGTGATGTAGTAAGGCAGGTTGCCGAAGACATAGCAGCGCTCGACTCCATGGCGGCTGCAGAGCGCAGAGATGTCCGTTTTCAGTATATCGGCGCGCAATATCTCGACGCGCGGGTTGCCCTGGAATTCAGCTTCGAGCGTGGCGGCAAGCGCCGGATCGAGCTCAATTGCCACCAAGTGATGGGCGCGCGCCGCCAGCCGCCGGGTCATCTCCCCTCGTCCGGGGCCGATTTCCACCAGCAACTCGTCCGGATCAAGGAGAACAGCTTCGTCGATCCGGCGGCTGAAGCGCGCCTCGCGCAAAAAGTGCTGGCCAAGTTTGGGGCGGCGGGTGAGCGGCATCTCGCAGACTCCGTTCAATTTCGCTCAAGTGGTTCGCGCGATGTCTTGCGCTTGAGCTTTGGTCTTGACAGTTGTACAATTAGCACCGTTAAATACATCCTAGGGGGAGATGGCCTTGCCTGTGGCATAACCCATTCTCTTTTAGCACCAACCGGCACCCAGCGCTAGCCGGGCGTTAGGTGGTTCAGCCGGTCTTTCATTCGGAGGAGCTTACCGCGGTATCTAACCCATCCTAAAAGGAGGCGATTCTAATGACCAAGAGATTCATGATGTTGATTGTCTCGATGCTGGTGTTTGGCTGTCTCGCATGGAGCGCGCAGCATGTCTTTTACGGTGTTGTCAGCGACAACATGTGTGGCGCAAAGCATTCCCGGGCCAGCGCCGCTGCGGTTCAGTGTGTGAAGAAGTGCGTAGCGGGCGGCGCGAAGTATGTTTTGGTCTCCAGGGGGAAGGTCTATGAGGTCGCGCCGCAAGAAAAGTTTGCTGATTTTGCCGGCAAGCGGGTCAGGGTTCATGGGGCATTGAGCGGAACCACGATCACGGCGGATTCCGTCGCTGCGGTCACGTATAAGAAGAAGGCCAAGGCAGCAAGCAGCGGCATGTAAGCGTTTCTGTTTCACACCGGTGAAGATTAGAAATGGCCCAGCGCGGTTTCCGATTGCGCGCAGGTCAAGCGCTTCGGCGATGCGCTGAGATAAAATCCTTCCGCGTATTCCTTGCGGAAAAAGAGGTGATACTCCATGAAAAAAGTGGTTGCTTCTGTATTCGTTCTTTCTCTGATGGTTTTCTGGGGAAGCGCTTCAGCTTTCGCGAAAAATGCGCAGGCGGAGAGTTCATCCTCCTCCGGACAAACTGCGGCTCCCGCCAAAAAGGCTGCGGCCCATCACGCGATGAGCAGCAAGGCAGCGAAGGCTGCGGCAAAACTGCACAGCTTATCGGGAACCATTTCGATGGTGGATGCGACAAAGAAGATCGTCGTGCTCACCGATTCGAACGGAGTGCCCTTCGACTTCATCGTGACGCGCGCAACGCACATCGCGGTGAGCGGCAAGAAGGCTACTCTGAGCGAGTTGGCGGATCAGACTAACAAGCAGGCATCGGTCAAGTACATGGACCGCATGAAAGCCGGCCAACTTGCACGCAGCATCGAAGTGAGCGAATAAGGCAGCCTTTCCGTGCAGGCGGAGCGCTTCGCCGGACTCGATGGGCCGGAGTGCTCCGTTGCGAGAAAGAGTTGATCCCCGCACCTTTACCTTCCACGGGCTGAATGCTGTTTGCCTCCGGGCGGAACAGCTTTCAGCCCGCATATTCTGCTTTCCGTCTTCGAGCCGGCGGCAGCCGGTTGCATTCGTCCATCTGCTGAGAGAAGTACGGTCCTGCCTGCGCAATTTCACGCCCTGAATTTGGCCGCCTGCCTGTACGAAACCGATCGCGCTGCGCTGCGGGACTGCTCTTCACAAACGGCCAAAAGCAGCGGCCAGGAACTCGCTGGCGGAGATCTGTGACGTTCCGAATTTCAACACCACGCAACCGGCGGCAAGGTTGGCCAATTCCGCAGCCTCTTTCATGGCGGCCCCGGAGCAGTAAGCCAACGCCAGCACGGCAATCACGGTGTCTCCGGCGCCTGTGACGTCGTAGACGGGGCGCGGGACGCCCGGGATGGCGTGGACAGAGCCGTCCGCAGCGAACAGAGTCATCCCCTCGCTGCCGCGCGTAATAAGCAAGTGGCCGCACTGAAACTTTTCGAGCAGGCGCCGGCCTCCGCGCTCAAGCTGCTTCGCATCTCGCATCGGCAATCCCGCCATGACTTCGGCCTCATGCAGGTTGGGAGTGACTACAGTAGCCGAACGGCAGACCTGCAGGTTGGCGGGTTTCGGGTCAACGAAGACGGGCACTCGCTGGGCGCGCGCCAGCGGCAAAAGGCGGTTGCAAAGCTCTGCGGTGATGGAACCCTTCTGATAGTCCGAGACGATGAGGGCGTCGAGACGTTTGGCCCAGCGGCTGAAGGAGCGCAGCAGACGCTCGCGCGAACCTGCGGAAAGGTCCGCTGGCTTTTCGAAATCCAGACGCAGCAGTTGGTGCTGATGCGCCACCACGCGGACTTTGCGCGGCGTCATCCGTCCGGCTTCCTGAACCAGCGTATCGTGGCGAATGCCTCGCTGGGTAAGAAGCTCCGAAAGACGCCTGCCGCTTTCATCCTTTCCGATCGCACCCCAGGCAACCGGATGCCCGCCGAGCGCCGCGACGTTGGCCGCCACGTTGCCCGCGCCGCCAGGGTAACACTCGGAAGAATCCGCGCCGTTGAGCAAGAGTACGGGAACGGGCGCTTCGGGAGAGATGCGCGTGGCTTGCCCGCGCCAGAATTCATCCAGCATGTAGTCGCCGAGCACGCCCACAGTCTTGCCGGAAAACGCCCTGATGATTCGCGCCCAGCGCCTTTTCGTCTTGTTCACCGGCTGTGTCATTGAACCAATCTGTCCGCAGCAGGCCCGGCGGCGGCCCGCTGGTGCGAGACTTCGTGCAGGACGCGATCCACGGCGGAGCGCACCTGTTCGAAGGTCACCGAGAGGATGCATTCGGGGCGCGAAAATCGATAGCAGCGGTCGCCTGGGCAGGGATTGCAATCATAGTCGTTCTGAACCGTTTGGAAGGCGAAACACGACGCTTCTTCGCCCATATGAAGTGCGCCGGAACCTGCCCACGGCCGCCAGATTTTGGAATTTGAAGACCCGAAAATCACCACCAGCGGTACTTTAAGGGCGGCCGCCACATGGGCTGGGCCGCTGTCATTCCCCACGAATAGCCGCGCCTCCGCGATGGCGGCCATGAGCGTAGCGAGGCTCGGAGCATCGATCCGGCGAATGGCTCGCCCGGCTGCTTTCTCCACCTCATCCAGGCTGCCGCTTTCGCCGGGCCCACAGGAGAAAACGGCCATCACGCCCAACTCATCCTCCAGGTAACGGCCGAGCTTGGCGAATCGCTCCGGCGGCCACTGCTTGGTGGAATAAAGCGCCGGCGGATGAAGCAGCGTGTAATCGCGGCCTGGGGCGATCCCGAGGCGTTCTCGCTCCTTCCGCCATGCGCTGCGCCCGGCCTCGGTCACAAAAAGTTCAGAAGGCGGCACGGGGCGGCGAGGGACGCCGAGCCAGAAAAGGGCGGCGGCTTGATGCTCCGCCGTGTGCACGACACTTTGATTCAGGATGCGGCGCGCGTCCGGAACCGTCACGGCGTAGATCCCGCGGCGGCGAAAGTGCTCGAAGCCTACTTTCCACCGCGCTCCGCTGAACTGTGCCAGAAACGCGCTTGTTGGTCCTCCGTGCAGATTGAGGCACAGCGCAAAATTGCGCGCGCGCAGAGCGCGCAGCAGGAGCGCCTGATCGCGCAGCTTCCCCCAGCCGCTTCCCTGCGCCGCGCTCAGCGTCTCCTCAACGCGCGGATTGCCTTCGAGCAGTTCGCGAAACCGCGGTTCGACGGCCACCGAAACGCGCAAATCGCCGCGCCATTCCTTGAGCAGGCGCAGCGCAGGCGTCAGTAAAACAATATCTCCCATCGAGCGGAGGCGAAGGATCAAGATGCGCGATTCACCGGGCAGGCCGGGTAGGAGCGATGCCGGATTCATGAGGGCGCGAATATGGCCAGCGGGCCGGGCGCGGCGCTATTCCGCTTCAATCTTGGCTTCATCGACGAGCATGACCGGTATATCGTCCTTGATGGGATAGACGCGCCGGCATTGGCTGCACTTCAAGCCGTCGCCCTGCGGCGTCAGTGCGACGGGGGCTTTGCACAACGGGCAAACCAATATGTCCAGAAGTTCCTGACTGACGGCCATAATCGCATCAACTCCTTTCGGCGGATTGAATTTCACCTTAACAAACGGCGGCTGCAAATTCAAGCTGCACGAAAAGCTGGGTGTGACTCATTTTGGTTTTGTAGCGCCGGGCTTCAGCCCGGCACAGACTCTTCAGGTCGGCGCTACAGCAAACCCAAACTGTACCACTACCCAAAAGCCGGTAGTGACTCAGTTTGAATTATGACTGCGGGAGGGCGTCCAATGTATACAGAGCTTAAGACCTCAGAAACTCAAGATCTCATCGCGTTCTTGAGAAACCATACAGAGCGACATAAGTTGGCGACGGCCATTTGCTGGTGCGCCGCTCTATGAGCGGCGAAATCCGCCGGTCGTAGACCGGCGCTACAGGTTTGGAGTGTCTTTGAATCCTTGGACGGAAACCAGATCAGTATCCGCCTCAAAGGCTCAAGCCGCGCCATTCCGCTCCGGTCAAATTCTCAGAGCAATCTATGGACAGCGCGGCGGCTATCAGCCAAAAAACAGTCTCATTTGTCCCATTTGTCTCCACTGTCTCATACGGGGCTGCTAACCTGCCTGAAGGATGGAGCGCCCACACGACAGAACGCCGCGCCGGACGGAAAAATCATGACGATGCTTGCCAAAATGCTCGCCGCATGTTTTGCCCGAGTGGAATTCAAGATGGTCTCCACGGCGAGCTTCAAATCCGCCTGTGAGCGGCATCCGCAAAAAATGCCCAAAATAAGTGATCAAAGCCATTACTTTCCTTTTGAATCTGTTACTTACGATAAAACAAAGCCATTAACAAAGCCATCGCAAAATCCGCTAAGTTGTTGATAATTCGTAACACTCCCCACCCAGACTGAACCACTGCCAAAAGCCCTTGTTGTTAGCAAATGTCCGGTTGACATAGCAGGCGATCCGCCGGCAGAATAAGAGAGCATTCAGCCGCTGCTGGGGATGCTGCTGCACCTGAGTGGATGAGGTCGTTATCGCGTCTCTCCGGTCCAGCGGAACTGTTGTTCCTGATCAAGTCCTAGGTGCGCAAGAAGGCGGCAGCAGAACTGGGTCACGAGGTCGTCGATGCTTTGGGGTTTATGGTAGAAGGCGGGGATGATGGGGAAGATATCCGCTCCGGCTTCGTGCGCGGCGAGCATGTTCTTCAGATGAACGCGGCTGAAAGGCGTATCGCGGACGGCGAGGATGAGCTTGCGGCGCTCTTTCAGGCAAACGTCTGCCGCGCGCTCGATGAGCGTCGAGGCGATGCCGTGCGCAATTTGCGCGAGGCACCCTGTGCTGCACGGGATCACTACCATCCCGTCCACTGGGCAAGACCCGCTTGCGATCGAGGCGCCGATGTCCGAATCCAGCAGATACGCCGTCTTGCGGGCGGGCTGGCCGAGAAGGCCGGATGCAATCGCGGAGCTCGCCGAGACTTCCAACTGCAATTCTTCGCGCAACACCTTGAGGCCGCTGCCGGAAATCACCAGATGCACTTTGCCCACGCGCGAGTCCGTCTCAAGCATTTGCAACGTGCGCCGGGCGAAGATCGCTCCGCTGGCTCCGGTAACTGCCACCACCACAGTTTGTTCGGCTTGCCGCATTCAGCGCGATGTTAGACGGCCAACGGGCGGCAAGTCAAGGACGAGTACAGGACGGCGCCGGAAAGAAGATGCCACGGTGTGATTTAGATCACAGACGGTAAGGCGATCCGAAGGCGATACTGAACGTGCCATGAGAGAAGAGACAGCAGCGAGTTTGAGCAGAAGATATGTGGAACCGGAGGGAGATTGCCGCCCCTTCATAGTGATCTGGGAGGTGACCCAGGCATGCGACATGACATGCCTCCACTGCCGCGCCTGCGCGCAGCCGCTCCGCTCACGGCAGGAGTTGAGCACGACGGAAAGCGAAAACTTGCTTCGCCAAGTGCGGGAATTGGAGGTTCCGGTCTTTGTGCTTACCGGCGGCGATCCGCTCAAGCGGCCTGATATCTACCACCTCGTTCAATACGGGACGTCGCTCGGCCTGCGCGTTTCGCTCTCGCCGAGCGCAACGCCGCTGTTGACCCGCGAGGCGCTGGCAATGCTGAAAGACAGCGGGTTGGCGCGGCTGGCCATTAGCCTGGATGGATCGCGCGCTGCTAGCCACGACGCCTTTCGTGGCGTGAACGGGTCCTTTGACCGCGTGCTTCAGGCCGTTCAGTGGGCGCACGAGCTGAATCTTCCGGTGCAAATCAATTCCACCTTGAGCCGCCATAACCTGGATGATTTTGACGCGCTCGCACGGCGGGTAGAAGGCCTCGGCATTGTGCTGTGGAGCGTGTTTTTCCTTGTACCTACCGGAAGGGGGAAGATTCAAGATTTACTTTCCGGCGAAGAGTTCGAACAACTATTCGGAAAACTCTATGAAGTTTCCCGGCGCGTCCCGTTCGATGTGAAAACAACGGAGGCCATGCACTACCGCAGATACTTCGTCGAGAGGCGGCGGGCGGAGCGAGTAGAGGGCTTGCCGGAAGCGCCGCGCGGCCGCGGACCGCTGTGGCTGAAGCAATCAGTCTTGGCTCAGAGCGCTCCTGATGGAATTCCCCGCGCCATGAAAGGCATCAACGACGCCAAGGGTTTCGTCTTCATTTCTCACACCGGCGAGGTTTATCCCAGCGGATTCTTGCCTCTGCCAGGCGGAAACATTCGCCAAAAGCCCCTGGCCGGAATTTACCGGAACGCTCCCCTGTTTCGCGCCTTGCGCGACAGCGAGCAACTGAAGGGCAAATGCGGAAGATGCGAGTTTCGCAATATCTGCGGCGGCTCGCGCGCCCGCGCTTATGCTCTTACGGGCGATCCTCTAAGCGAGGAGCCGTGCTGTGTCTATCAGCCCAAAAGTCAGGCCACCGTAAGCGCCTGGTAAGCTCGAATAGACACCGCTGTCATAACCCGCGCTTTGCGATTGCCGGATCGAGTCCGGACCGGTCAGTGCCGGAGAGGCTTGTCTCAATCCGTTCCACTGTCTTCTTCAAGCCGTTCCGCGCCGAATAGCCCACGAATCGGTTGCCTCCACTCGGTTGCTGATTTTTCATTCCAGGCAACAGTCGTCCACGTTTGCACGCTGGGTTTGATGTTACAATGCTCTTTAAGTCTTAGGCGACGTTCGCGGTGGCTTCGAGTGGTTCTTCCCGGCGGGTACGCGCGCAACGCGCCAGCCCGGCGGTAAGCCCCGGTACGCTGGAGGATTGTGAGATGAACCGGGGGGAGTCCTGCCTTTACGCTATTGTTGAATAATTACATATTGTAGTAATATATAAATAGTAAATCACTCCAAAGTTTGCCGCACTCGCTCGCAGCCGGTGATGGGCGGCAGAGGACGGAGCTATCCAGGGTTGGATGGGCAAGGCCTGGCGAGCGCACTGACGGCTTCGCCCGGCCTAGAGCCAAAGGGACCGATTTTGGGTGAGCTGCACGGCACTAAGCAACGATTTGGGCGGCGTTTCGAAATTGCTTCGGATCCGCTTACGATCATTCCGGAAAGGGGTACGGTTAGCGCATGACGCAACATCTCATTCCGCCGCACGGCGGAGAGCTCGTGAATCTAGTGACGACTCCGCAGCGGGCCGGAGAAATTACAAAAGAATCCAGAGACTGGCCTTCATGGGACCTCACGCCGCGCCAGCTTTGCGACCTGGAGTTGCTGTTGAACGGCGGCTTTTCCCCGCTGCGTGGTTTTATGACCCGCGAGGATTACGAGGGGACCTGTCACAAGATGCGCCTGAAGGACGGAACGTTGTGGCCGGTGCCCATCACGCTGGACGTCACGGAGGATTTTGCGCGCGCGTTGAGGCCGGGCGGGATGCTTGCCTTGCGCGACCCGGAAGGAGTGATGTTGGCGGCCCTTCATGTGCAGGAAGTTTGGCAGCCAGACCGCCAGGCCGAGGCGGCGGCGGTATTCAAGACCGCTGACCCCTATCATCCCGGCGTCGCCTCTCTTTTGAAGCAAACTCATCCGTGGTACGTAGGCGGGCGGCTTGAAGGCATTCGCCTGCCGTCGCATTACGATTTCCGGCCTCTTCGGCTGACTCCGGTCGAGCTGAGAGCCGAGTTTTCCCGCTTGGGATGGAGGCGGGTGGTTGCTTTCCAAACCCGCAATCCGATGCACCGCGCCCACCAGGAATTGACGATGAGGGCCGCCCAACAGGTGGAGGCTAATCTACTCATTCATCCTTCTGTGGGCATGACGAAACCGGGCGACGTGGAATACTACGTTCGAGTCCGGTGCTACCAGGCCATGCTTCCCAAGTATCCCAAGGACACTGTTCACCTGGCGCTCCTGCCACTGGCCATGCGGATGGGCGGACCGCGCGAGGCGTTGTGGCATGCTATCATCCGCAAAAATTATGGTTGCACGCACTTCATCGTCGGGCGCGACCACGCGGGTCCTGGAGCGGATCAGTCAGGCAAACCATTTTACGGGCCTTATGACGCGCAGGAACTTCTGCGCTCCCACCAACAAGAGCTGGGCGTGACGATGGTCCCGTTCCAGATGCTTGTTTACCTGGAAGATCAAGACGCTTACGTTCCTGAGGACCAAGTTCCGAAAGGGGCGCGGGTGCTCAACATTTCCGGCACGGACCTGAGGAAGCGGCTGGCTGAGGGCCGCGAATTACCGCCTTGGTTCACGTTCCCGGAAGTGGCGCGCGAACTGCAGCGGAGCTACCTGCCCCGGCACCGCCAGGGGTTCACGGTGTTCTTCACGGGCCTGTCCGGTTCCGGGAAATCCACGATTGCCAACGTGCTCCGGGTGAAATTTCTTGAACTGGGAGGGCGGCCCGTCACGCTTCTGGACGGCGACATTGTGCGCAAGAATCTCTCTTCCGAACTGGGTTTTTCGAAGGAGCATCGCGACATCAACATTCGCCGCATTGGCTTCGTCGGCTCCGAAATCACCAAGAACGGCGGCATCGCCCTCTGCGCCCCCATTGCGCCTTACGACTCGATTCGCAAGGAAGTAAGGAGCATGATCCAACCGCACGGCGGCTTCGTGCTGGTTCACATCTCAACGCCGCTGGAAGTTTGCGAAGGGCGCGATCGCAAGGGTCTTTACGCCAAAGCGCGAGCCGGGCTCGTCCAAAATTTTACCGGAGTCAACGACCCCTACGAGCCGCCGCAGGACGCGGCCGTCGTGATCGACACGACGGACATCACTCCGGAGGAAGCAGCGCAGGAAATCGTTTTGCACCTTGAGCGCGAGGGTTACATCGGCGCCAGCAGCGGCAACGGCTCCAAGGCTTAAGAATAAAGCTTGCGAACGTTGGTAACTGTAATTTTATTATCTAAATTGACGATAGTCTGATAAAGGAGCGCCAGCGCTTTGAAAGGCGAGATGGAAGCTGATTTTCATTCTGAAGACGCGCTCAAGCGCATTGGTGAAGCGTTGGAAGCGGCCGCTCGCGCTCTCAAGCCGTTTGTGCCTGGGGCGGTGAAAGCCGATTTCAAGTCGGGCGATGATCCGGTTACTGAGGCCGATCGCGCCGTCAACCGGGTACTACACGAAACCTTGCTGCGGGATGGCGAAGGCTGGCTTTCCGAAGAAAGCGTGGATGACCGGTCGCGCCTCGGCAAAAGCCGCGTTTGGATTGTGGATCCGCTTGATGGAACGCGTGAATTCGTCAGTGGCATTCCGGAATGGTGCGTTTCGATTGCCTTCGTCGTAAACGGCCGTGCGACCGCTGCCGGCATTACAAACCCTGCTACCGGAGAAACTTTTCTCGGTTCCCTTGGGCGCGGGATCACTTACAACGGCCAAATCGCACAAGCCAGCCGGAGGCAGAGGCTTACTGGCGCTCTCATCCTGGCGAGCCGGAGCGAAGTGAAGCGCGGAGAGTGGAAGCACTTCGGGGAAGCTCCTTTTTCGGTTCAGCCGATGGGATCGGTCGCCTACAAGCTGGCGCGAGTGGCAGCGGGATTGGCGGATGCCACCTGGACGCTCACGCCTAAGCACGAGTGGGACGTAGCAGCCGGAGTCGCCTTGGTGGAAGCCGCGGGCGGGTTCGTGAGCACGCTGACAGATGGCCAGCCTCGCTTCAATAACGAGTCGGCGCTGATGCCAGGATTGATCGCCGCCGGTCCCGGATTGCGTAATGACATCTCTTTATTTCTGCGGCCGTATCTCGAAGCCGCAGTGGTGAATGCACGTCCGGATCACTAAAGACTCGTGAACCGGAATTTCAGCGCAAAGAAGTTTCTCGATGCTGCTGGCGAAGCGGAACTTGACGGGCGCATCTTCTCTCATGCAATGCCAGGGAGATCGAGCCAAAGAGCGAGCATGGCCGGAATAGCGTCTTACGAGAGGCACGAGATAACTCCCGGAGTTGCGACCGGAGCGCGCGCCAAGGCTCCGGTCTTTGTAATCGGAAGTCCCCGCTCAGGAAATAACTTCCTCTATCATACTCTGCTCTCATCCGGCGGCTTTGCAGTCTACCGCGCATCTGCGCAAGTCTTTAATATGCTCGTACCCCGCTTCGGCGATTTCAGCGCGCTCAAAAACCGCCAAAAAATGATGAAAGAGTGGCTGGCGAGCCCTTACTTTGAGCGCACCGGCCTGGATGCCGCCTCCATCGAAGCGAAAGTGCTCTCGGAGTGCCGGAACGGAGGCGACTTTCTCCGCATTGTCATGGGCGAGATGTGCCGCCAGCAGAACGTTGGCCGCTGGGCCACGTTGAGCGTGGAAGAAATGCTTTATCTGCCGGAGATCAAGCGCACCGTTCCTGACGCTCTGTTCGTTCATACGATCCGTGATGGCCGGGACGTGGCTTTGTCGCTCGCGAAGAAAGGTTATGTCCGCCCTCTCCCCTGGGACCAGGACCGGGGCTTGTTGGTTGCAGCCTGTTACTGGGACTGGATCGTCCACGAAGGCAGAAAACTTGGCCGGGCGATGGGTCCGGATTATCTGGAGATTCGTTACGAAGATTTGGTTACTCATCCGCGCGAGACATTAAACGTGATTGGGAAATTTATCAGCCAGGATCTCGATTATGACCGCATTCTGCAGACGGCGGTTGGGACCGTCGGCGACCCGAACACCTCCTTTAAAGCCGGCGAAAGCCAGGCGAGCTTTAATCC
The DNA here is from genome assembly GCA_002197525.1 of Acidobacteria subdivision 13 bacterium RH2 MAG17b. GTDB lineage: Bacteria > Acidobacteriota > Terriglobia > UBA7540 > UBA7540 > RH2-MAG17b. The sequence goes on from NFUN01000097.1 coordinate 17,512, forward strand.
AGTCGGCCGTTGGCGGGCCGGTTATTCCAGGGAACAGCTTGCCGTTGTTGAAGCAATGACCGGCCCGCTCCTTCGTGAACTCGGTTACACAATCGAAACTCCTCCCGAAGAACTGAAGCGCGCTCGTTCGTACCCAGTACTCAAGCGGCTTTACGGGCTGTATTTTGACACCCGGTTTTGGGTGAAATCCAAAACTCCGCTGGCGAAATTTATGGTCAGCACGGAAAGCATGCGGAACATGGAGGTATTCACGTTATAGCAGCCGACTGGCTCAATTGAAGATTAATGCCTCCTAATGCTAAGCAAGTTCATCACGGCATTGTCTGGAATGGCGCCCTGCGAAGGGTCGCCGGTTCGAAGCTTCCCCGCCTGCGTGGGCGGCCACGATGGCTCGCAACGCACGGCGCTCGATGCAAGGATTTCACCGGCGATGCAGTTGCCAAGTTTAAGAGTAGACCAGCCATCGGCTTGATTCCCGGCAGGCGCTCCCGCTCAATCACACGCTCTCACGACGCAGAACTCATCCTCTTCCTATTTTGCTCGCCACTTTTCGAGACTCGTTGGCTGCTTCGTCGCGGATTGCGCCCGGAAAAATCGGGCTTGCCTTTTAATAACTTAGTGGTTAAATTCCCCCAGCCCGCTGCACTTTTCTCGACTCTGGGCGCTTCTGTAGGGCGCAACTTTACCCAGATTGGACAGAGAGTTTCTGATTTTTTCTTCTGTTTTGCCCAGTTGGCGCGCATGAACTGCTCCAACTCGTTGGCGCGCAGTCCCGGCAGATTTGGAACAACGATTGCTCAATCACAGACCTTGTATTACTGCTGGTGCCTCGACAAAAGACCGGGAGCAAAAGAATAGCAGGTTGCTGAAAGAGCCGTAAAATGGTTTTGGAAATATATCACAATACAATATACATGCCGCTTGAATTCCTGCTTAGGGGCTGTCAGATAATAACTGTTCCATTTCGGATCAAATACACCCCCTCGCCCC
>NFUN01000098.1 GCA_002197525.1 Acidobacteria subdivision 13 bacterium RH2 MAG17b
CGGCGCTGTCCCCAGCGCCGAAAGACGCCGGTGAGGACACCGGCGCTACAGCGTGGCTTGCCAAATTGTTCTCCAGTCCTCGCTAAGTGAACAGCATTGCTTTTAGGTTGGGGAATCTACCGGGCTTCGGAACAGGATTAGCATAAAATCCGGTCCGGGGGAATCTCCTAAGGAAAATGGGCGCAGGGGCTATCAGCTTCTGCGCCAACTTTTCGCCCCCGGCGACCGGCGCCATCTTCCGCACATAAGCAATCGAAGCCGCTCAGAGCTTTCAAAATTCCCGCAGAGGGTGCACACTGGAAGTGCGTTTATAAGGAAGAGGTGCGGGAGGGATGAATCCCAAGATTGTAGTGGTTGTCGAAGACCTGATTTTTCTTTCCAAGATTCAGCAAACGGCCAAACTGACGGGGATTGAGACGGAGATGGTGCAGATTCAAAAGCTCGGCGAAAGGCTGTCCGCGCCGGATTCCGTGTCGGCGGTGATTTTTGATTTGAACCACCGCTCCGGACAGGCCGTCGAGAGCCTGCGGGCGATGAAAACCGATCCAAGAACCCGGCAGATTCCGGCGATCGCCTTCCTTTCCCACGTTCAGGCGGATCTCGCAAAAGCGGCGCGAGACGCGGGCTGCGACTTGCTACTGGCGCGCTCGGCGTTCACCGAGCAACTACCCGAACTGTTACGACGGTATTCCGCAACACCCGTGTGACATATCTAATACAAACGCATTAAGTGGCGTGATGCCTGCTGGTGCAGCGATGTCGTCATCGCCGGTTTTTCGCCGGTGGGGACGCCGGCGCACCAGAGTGGCGTCACATCAACCAATGCGTTTGTATTAGTATGTGCTGGGAGATACGGTTTCAGGATATTTCCGGGTCATGCAGAGCCTTCGGCTGGCTCGGAGGAAGCCGCCTTGCGAGCGGGCGACTTCCCCCGGAAATACAGGGCTATGCGGTCGAAGAAGAGGTACACGACCGGAGTCGTATAAAGCGTGAGCGCTTGGCTCAGGATCAGACCGCCCACGATCGTGATCCCCAATGGTTTGCGAAATTCAGAGCCCATGCCTGATGCCAAGGCGAGAGGCAGGGCGCCGAGCAAGGCGGCCATGGTGGTCATCATAATGGGACGAAAGCGAAGCAGGCAGGCTTCATAGATGGCATCGACAGGCGCCTTACCTTCCTGGCGCTCCGCCATCAGTGCGAAATCAATCATCATGATGGCATTCTTTTTCACAATGCCGATCAACAAGACAATGCCGACCAAGGCGATGACGCTCAATTCGGTGCGAAATAGCAGCAAAGCCAGAATCGCTCCCACGCCCGCCGACGGCAAGGTGGAGAGGATGGTGAGCGGATGGATGTAACTTTCGTAGAGCATCCCGAGGACAATGTACACAGCGACTAACGCCGCCACGACAAGCAATGGTTCGTTGGCCAGTGAAACCTGAAAGGCCTGCGCCGTGCCCTGAAAACTAGCGTGCACGGAGGCGGGCAGGCCGATCTCACGCGTGACAGACTGAACGGTATCCACAGCCTCGCCGAGGGAAACTCCCGGTGGGAGATTGAATGATACGGTGACAGCCGGAAATTGACCCTGATGGTTGACCGTGAGCGTGGTCGTAGAGGGCACAAAACTGGCGAACGCGCTGAGCGGGACCTCGTTTCCGCTCCTCGATCGGACATAAATGTCCTTCAATGCATCCGGGTTCTGCTGATAGGGCGGCGCCGCTTCCAGCACGACGTGATACTGGTTGATCCGAGTATAGATCGTGGACACTTGGCGCTGGCCGAAGGCGTCATACAGTGTGTTATCAATCATTGAAGGATTAATGCCCAGGCGGCTGGCGGTATCGCGGTCTATGACGAGGGCGGTTTCCAATCCTTGATTTTGCTGATCGCTGGAGACGTCGCGCAATTCCGGCAGTGTGTGTAGCTTTTCCTCCACGCGCGGCGCCCAGTAATCCAGTCCCTTCAAGTCCTGATCCTCCAGTGTGTACTGGTACTGCGCATTGGCGGGCCGGCCCCCGACGTTAATATCCTGCACTGCCTGAAGATAGAGCCTGGCCCCAGGCACGCCAGCGGTCTTGCGGCGCAGGCGAGCGATGATCTGGCCGGCGGTGTCCTTACGCTGGCCAACGTCCTTGAGGGCTATAAACATCCGGCCTGTATTTACGCTGTTCTCGCCGCCGCCGATAAAACTTTCGACAGCATCGACATCGGGGTCTTTCATCACGATTTTGACGAATTGGTTCTGCTTCTTACTGAGAGCTTCAAAGGATATGTCTTGTGAAGCCTGAACCCTGCCTACAATCCGTCCGATATCCTGTTGAGGAAAGAAGCCCTTGGGTACCACCACAAATAAGTAGACGTTGAGAGCCACTGTCAGCGCGGTCACCGTCAAAACTAGAGCCTGGTTTTCCAGCACCCAGCTCAGGCTGACTCGATAAGCGGCCAGCATCAGGTCGAAGCCGCGCTCGAAGACGTGATAGAGGAGCCCATGTTTGCGCTCTGCTTGCGGCCTAAGGAATTTGGCGCAGAGGGCGGGTGTAAGGGTTAGCGAAATCAGCAATGAGAGGGTGACCGCAATGCTCAGCGTTACGGCAAATTCGCGAAAGATGCGTCCCACTAAGCCTCCCATAAGCAAAATGGGAGTGAATACCGCAACAAGCGAGCTACTCATAGAGAGCACAGTGAACCCGATCTCACGCGCTCCCACCAGCGCCGCCTGGTATGCGTTGAGTCCGCTTTCCAGATAGCGAGTGATGTTCTCGATCACCACGATGGCGTCATCAACGACGAAGCCGGTGGAGATGGTAAGAGCCATGAGGGAAAGGTTATCAATGCTATATCCAAGCAGGTACATGACGCCAAATGTACCGACAAGCGAGAGCGGAACGACAACGCTGGGAATGAAGGTAGCCAGAACATCCCGCAGGAAGGCAAAAACGACCAGCACAACCAAAATGACCGAAATCATGAGCGTGATTTCAACGTCCCGGACCGAGGCGCGAATCGTCTGGCTCCGGTCGAGCGTCACGGCCAGATGAATGGCCGGAGAAATCGAGGCGCGCAGTTCGGGAATGATGGCCCGGATGTTGTCTACAGTTTGAATGATGTTGGCGCCGGGTTGCCGGCGGATGACCAGCAGAATGGCGGGCTGGCCGTTGGCGGAACCTCCGGTGTGTACATCTTCAACAGAATCGATAACCTGCGCGACGTCACTGAGTCTGACCGGCGCGCCGTTGTGGTAACCCACGATGAGCGGTTTGTATTGATACGCCTTGAATATCTGATCGTTGGCGCTAAGCGCCCACGAATTTGCGGGTCCTGCCACGGCGCCCTTGGGCCGGAACACGTTTATTGAGGCAAGGACCGTGCGCAACTGCTCCAGCCCGATACCGTATTGGTCAAGCACTCTGGGATTGGCTTCTACCCGGACCGCCGGGCGCGAGCTTCCTCCAATGGTAACCTGACCAACACCTTCTACCTGAGAAACCCGCTGAGACAGAATCGAATCCGCAGCGTCATACATGCCGCCGAGTGAAACCCTGTCGGAAGTAAGCGCCAAGATTATGATGGGCGCATCGGCCGGGTTGATCTTGTGGTAGGTAGGGTTGCCGGGCAAATCGGCAGGCAACTGGCTCCGGGCTGCATTGATCGCAGCTTGCACATCACGCGCGGCGGCGTCGATATTGCGGGTGAGATCAAATTGAAGAACGATCTGAGTGAAACCCAATGTGCTCGTGGAGGTCATTTCGGTAACGCCGGCGATGCGTCCGAATTGCCGCTCGAGCGGCGTGGCCACGGTTGAGGCCATTGTTTCCGGACTGGCTCCTGGAAGAGCTGCGTTGACAGAGATGGTAGGAAAATCAATTTGCGGGATCGGAGCAACCGGCAGCAGGCGGTAACCTGCGATGCCCCCGAGCAGCAGGGCGCAGGCTAAGAGCGACGTGCCAATCGGACGCCGGATGAATGGGCCAGAGATATTCATGCCGGGCCTTCAGCGGGTTCCGTAGGACCGGTTAGCCGGTCCGGCGAATTGCGCCGCAAATACCGCCCTAACCGGTCGAAGAAAAGATAGACCACAGGGGTGGTAAAAAGTGTCAGTGCTTGGCTCAGAATCAGCCCCCCGACAATTGTGATTCCGAGCGGACGGCGGAGTTCAGCTCCCGTGCCCGAGGCAATGGCGAGTGGCAGCCCGGCTAGCATCGAGGCCATGGTGGTCATCAGGATGGGCCGGAAACGGAGTAGGCAAGCCTCGTAGATGGCGTCAATTGGAGCTTTGCCTTCCTGCCGCTCCGCCGCCAGAGCAAAGTCAATCATCATGATGGCATTTTTCTGCACGATGCCGATCAACAGAATGATCCCAATCAGGGCAATCACGCTCAAGTCAGTGTGGAAGATAAGCAGAGCCAGAATCGCTCCCACGCCAGCCGAAGGCAAGGTGGACAGGATAGTGAGAGGATGGATGTAACTCTCATAGAGCACGCCGAGGACGATGTACACCGTAATGAGCGCGGCCAGGATCAGCAGCGGTTCGTTGGCCAGAGACGCTTGAAAGGCCTGGACAGTCCCCTGAAAACCAGCCTGAACGGAAGCCGGCATGCCGATTTGGCGTCCGGCTTGCTGAATGGCGTCCACCGCCTGGCTGAGCGATGCCCCTGGGGCCAAGTTGAAGGAGAGCGTGACAGCCGGAAACTGGCCATCGTGGTTGATCGCAAGCGTGGTCGTGGTGGGGACGAACCGCGCAAAGGAGCTTAGCGGAACCTGCGCGCCGCTGCTGGAATTAACATAGATGGTCTTCAACGAATCCGGGTTCTGCTGGAAGCTCGGGGCTACCTCCAAAATAACGTGATACTGGCTGAGCTGTGTGAAGATGGTGGACACCTGACGCTGACCGAAGGCGTCATAAAGCGTATTGTCGATTGCCGATGGGGTAATGCCAAGGCGGCTGGCGGTATCGCGATCGATCAAGAGCGATGTTTGGAGGCCGTGATTCTGCTCGTCCGTCGCCACGTCACGCAGCATAGGCAGAGTTTGCAATTTCGTGGCCAGCCGCGCGGCCCACGTATTCAACTCATCGGCGTGGGCGTCCGCCAGGCTGTATTGAAATTGCGTGCGGCTGAGGCGGTCATCAATCGTGAGATCCTGCACAGGTTGCATGAAAAGCGTGATGTCCTGAACCTGAGCAAGCTTGGGCTCCAAGCGGCGGATGATTTCTGACGCGCTGGATTTGCGCTGGCCGATTGGCTTCAGAGTAATCTGAATGCGTCCGCTATTCAGCGTCATGTTGGTCCCGTCCACGCCAATAAAAGAAGAAACGCTTTCGACAGCCGGGTCCTGAAGGATGATGTGCACGAGCGCTTGCTGCTCTTGCGCCATCGCCGGAAACGAAATCGTCTCGGAAGCCTCGGAAGTCCCCTGGATCACACCCGTATCCTGAACCGGAAAGAATCCCTTGGGCACGACAACATAGAGATAAACGGTCGCGACGAGCGTGCCAAAAGTAATGAGGAGCACTGCTTTCTGATGCTCTAGCACCCATTGCAACGCGGTTCCGTACCGGGCGATCACTGCCCGGAAGAAATGCTCCGACGAGCGGTAAAAGCGGCCCTGCTCTGCTTCCGGACGGTGGTGAAGGAGCCTGGCGCACATCATCGGAGTAAGCGTAAGCGAGACGACCGCGGATATGAGTATGGTAACCGCCAGAGTAATGGCGAATTCACGGAATAAGCGGCCAACCACATCACCCATAAACAGGAGCGGAATTAAGACGGCGGTCAGCGAAACCGTCAAAGAAAGAATCGTGAAGCCAATTTGTCGCGATCCCTTGAGCGCCGCCTGCAACGGTGAATTACCCTGCTCGATATAGCGCGAGATGTTCTCGATCATCACGATGGCGTCGTCAACCACAAATCCGGTCGAAATCGTCAAAGCCATCAGTGAGAGGTTATCGAGGCTGAATCCCAGCAGGTACATCACGCCGAACGTCCCGACCAGCGACAACGGCACCGCGATGCTTGGAATGACGGTGCCGGAAAGCGTGCGTAAAAACAGGAAAATGACCAAAATTACCAGCCCTACCGTAAGCGAAAGCTCCCATTCCACATCTTTCACGGATGCGCGAATGGTGGTCGTGCGGTCGGTAAGGAGGTGAACCTGAACCGACGACGGCAGGGCGGCTTCCAAGCTCGGAAGCAGGGTTTTAACCCGGTCCACCACGCTGATGATGTTGGCTCCGGGCTGGCGCTGAACGTTCACAATAACGGCAGGGGTCTCGTTCATCCATGCTGCTTCTTCATCGTTCTCAGTACCACTACTCACGTGGGCGACGTCTGTGAGCCGCACCGGAGACCCGTTCCTGTAGGCCACCACAATGGGCCGGTAATCCGGGGCTTGGATCAATTGGTCGTTGGCGTTAATCGTATAAGATAAGCTGGGTCCTTGTAGTGTTCCCTTGGCTTGGTTCACGTTGGCAGCCGCAAGCGCGGACCGGAGATCCTCTAAACTCAGGCCGTAACTGGCGAGAGCCGTTGGGTTGGCCTGAATTCGCACCGCGGGACGTTGCCCGCCGCCGATGCTTACCAGACCCACGCCCAAGACCTGAGAGATTTTTTGCGCCAGCGTCGTATCCGCCAGATCTTCAACGTCCGGGAGCGGAAGAGTGGTTGACGTAAGACCCAGGGTAAGTATTGGCGCATCGGCCGGGTTGACCTTGCTGTAGATGGGGGGGTTGGGCAAGTCAGGAGGGAGATAGGTGCTGGCTGCGTTGATGGCCGCCTGGACCTCTTGTTCGGCCACGTCGATATCCTGATTCAAGTCAAATTCAAGCGTGATCTCAGACGCGCTGAACGAACTGGTTGAAGTCATATCCTTCAGTCCCGGGACCTCGCCGAACTGCCGTTCGAGCGGGGCCGTGACCAGGGCTGTCATAACGTCCGGGCTCGCGCCAGGATAAAAGGTGAGGACGCGAATGGTCGGATATTGCACCTCCGGAAGGGCCGAAACCGGCAACTGGGTATATGCCACCAAACCGGCGAGAAAGATGGCTGCCATAAACAAAGATGTTGCCACTGGGCGAAGGATGAAAATCCGGGAAGGGTTCATGCACTCTGATCTCCGGCCTTGTGCGGCGATTGTGGCGTGATGTGGCTGCCGTTGTGCAGCTTGTCCAGGCCATCACTAACGACGGTATCACCGGGCGTGAGTCCGGAGCGGATAATGGCGAAGTTGCCCTGCGTGCGGTCGATCTGTACTGCACGTTCCTCCGCCGTGTGGTCAGGACGGACTACAAAAACAAAGTCGCCTTGCGTGCCATGTTGAAGAGCGGAGGCTGGGATGAGCAGCGCATTATGCAAGATCTCGGTCTGGATGTGAACGTTCACAAACTCATTAGGAAACAGCACTTCATCCTGGTTGGGAAACACAGCCTTTAAGCGCAAGGTTCCGGTGGACTGGTCAATGAGGTTATCCGTAGCCAGCAGCCTGCCGCTGGCGATCTTATGCTGATCGGCGCGATCATAAGCTTCGACTGGAAAGAACTGGCCACGGCGGAGTCCCTGAAGAATCGGAGTCAACTGTTCCTCGGGAAGCGTGAAGATAACGGCAATGGGCTGCATCTGGGTAATTACGAGAAGTCCCGATGTGCTTGCTGCGTGGACGATGTTCCCCGGGTCTACCAGCCGCAAACCCACCTTTCCGGAAATAGGAGCTGTAATCTTGCAGTAGACAAGATTCAATTGAGCGTTCGCAATTTGCGCCTTGTCCGCCTGAACTGAGCCTTGAAGCTGCTCAACCAGCGCCGCCTGTGTATCAAATTGCTGCCTAGGAATGACTCCATCGGAGACCAGCGCCTTGTCGCGCGCCAGGTCAAGAAGGGCATCCTGAAGTTGCGCCTGATCGTGGTCGAGCTGCCCTTGCGCCTGCTGCAATTGGACTTGGTAGGGACGCGGGTCGATCTGCACCAGCGGCTGGCCAGCCGTCACATGCTGGCCCTCGCGAAAGAAAACCTTCATAATCTGGCCGTCAACACGAGTCTGTATCGTATCCGTGTTGTACGCCGTGACCGAACCTAGCCCCGCCAGATAGACTGGGAAGTCTCGTTTCTGCACCTGCGCCACTGCAACGGGAACTGGCCGCAGGGCGGCTGCTCGGGCCTGCGCGGCCCTGGCCTGTTGCTGCTCTTGCTGGCGCTTGACCGCCGCCCGCCATCCCAATACGGCTACGACCGCAAACGCCAGCAGCACCACCCATGGGGTCCAACGGTGTCCAGGTCTCTGTGGATGACCTGTTCCCGGCTCAGAGAGCCTGGGCAAAACTTCGTGTGTCGCCATTGATTACCTGCCAAGCCTGTCAAACCTCCCTGCTGGTCTGTGACAGAGATTTTTCCACCATCGATCCAACTGACTAAATGACGCGCCAGATGGGAGGAAGGTTACAACCGGCCTCCGCAATCAGCGCGCATACCAGACCCAGTTAGTTTATCAGTATTGCCAGGATGTTGCCCTGCACTACAGCCGGCATAAAAGCTTGAACGCCGGAGATGAGTCTCTGCGCGCAACAGAAGGGAATGGCTCCTCGGCCAGGACTCGAACCTGGAACCCTTCGGTTAACAGCCGAATGCTCTACCATTGAGCTACCGAGGAATGGGGATATCGGGAAGGATGAAATGAAGTACGTCTAATGCTGATTCAGGGCCTTTCACGCAGGGCCGCTCACCCGGCTATTATAGATGCAGCCTGGAACACAATCTCCAAGCGGCGTCGCCGAAAAGCAATCTCTTCGGAGCCTTTCCCGCATAGCCCTTTTGCGCCTCACCTCGAGTGAAAGAAAAACCGCTACGGATTCTTCTGCTCGGGGGGCTTAGGGTTCTCAGCGCCGATCCCGCCGCGAATTGCATCTTTGAACTCGCGAATGCCCTTGCCCAAACCACGGCCAAGGTCTGGCAATTTGCCTGGTCCAAAGATAATCAGCACGATGAGCAAAATAAAAAACAGATGGGTTGGCTGCAATAAACCGTCCATCAGGACTCCTCCTCTGGCCGGCAGCGTGGAGCTTTCGGCCTCTTGATTCTACTATGAGGCCCGAATAACAAGCAATCGCTGTTTCCCGCCGGTAGTGGCTCAGTTTAGCTGATTTATACATAACGACATAAGTCGTCGACGCTCGAAAGCTGGTGCGCCGGTCTGCGACCGGCGGATTCCGGCGCTCATAGAGCGCCGCACCAGCAAATGGCCGTCGCTGACTTATGTCACTCTGTATAGAGCCAGTCTATAACCGGGGCGTTGCCATTTCAACCATTTCGCCGCTCACAGAGCGGCGCAGCAAACTGTGCTACTACGTTCCCAGCGTCCAGCCCTTAAACCCGATTATAATCCCGCTTGACAGCGGCTTATCGAGCTTTTCTGCGTGCGGGCTTCCGCCTCTGTTTTCGAGTCCGGCAGCGCTTGCCGCTATACATCGAAACGTAGCTGGCCGTAATGTAGTCCTTGTGACGGTATCCAAGGGCTCGCGCCGTTGCGTCAATCCAGCGCGGCCGCCCCTCGATCTCAATGTAGTTCCCCGCCGGGGTTTCATCGTAGGTAATAATTCCGGCCAGGCTTTGTCCGGAAGCGGCCTGCGAAGCGTAAGTCGTCCGGTGCTTGTCGTAGCGGAAAACCTCCCGCAGTCCGAGCCTGCGCAGAATCTTCCGCATCCGGCGGGCGTCCGCGACTTCTGTCTCAATCTCCTCGCGCACTTTGTAGCGCGCCGATTGCACCCTCGGTCCCTTATAGGTCAGCAAGCTTGAGCCGCCCACCAGCCGCAGGCGCACGGCGCAACGGTCCCGCCCCAAACGCAAATCCGGAAAATCGAACAGCGAGTTTCGCTCCAACAGGCGCGGCGTGAGCCGCCGGAATCCCAACTGCTTGAGCCGGCGCTTGAGCGCTCGCGGGTCGGAAACTTTAAGCTTAACTTCGACTTCCCGGAGTGAAGTCATCTATGGGGGTGTGCGAGGCCAGACCTGCTAATATTGGCGCTCGACGATGAATTCGGCGAGCGAACGCAGAGCATCCTTGTAAGGCGATTCAGCAAAGCCCTCGATCGAGCGCCCCGCCAATTCAGCAAAATGCTGGGCCTTGTCCCGGGCCGCCTGGAGAATGTCATAACGCTCGATAAGCTCCAGGATTTCTTCGAACTGCACGGAATGAAATCCGCCTTCATCGAGAACCCGCGAAATCTTCTCCGCTTCTTCCGGCCGGCATTTAGGAAGAAGATAGATGAGCGGCAAAGTGATTTTGCCTTCCCGTAGGTCGTTGCCGGTCGGTTTGCCGAGCGTCTCCTCAGAAGAAGTGAAATCCAGCAGGTCATCGATCACCTGGAAGGCCAGGCCCAAATTGGACCCGTAAGAGGCAAGCTTGATTTCCGCCTCTTCGCCCTGGCCGCCCAGCAACGCGCCCAGCCGCAGGCAGGCGGAAAACAAACAGGCGGTCTTGCGATAGACCAGTTCCAGATAGTCATCCTCGGTGAGGTCAATCCTTTTGAGCTGCGTGAGTTGGAGCAACTCGCCTTCCACCATTACCTGCGTGAGGCCGATGAGAATATCCAGGGTTTTGAAATTGCGTTCGGTCAGCGCGATGTTGAACGCCTGCATATAAAGCCAGTCGCCGGCGAGCACGCTCGTGTGATTGCCCCAGCGCGAGTTGGTGGAAGGCCGCCCGCGGCGCGTCTCCGCCTCGTCAATCACGTCGTCATGGATCAGTGTCGCCGTGTGGATGAGCTCCATCACCGCCCCCAAACGGATGGCGGAAGGCCCCTCGTATCCGCAGAGCTTCGCGGAGAGCAGCAGCAGAGCGGGCCGCAGGCGTTTGCCTCCGCTGAGATGAAGATACTGGCCAAGCTCGGTAATCGGGCGAACGTTCGAGACGCTATGCTGACAAAACTCCTCCTCTACCTTGGCAAGGTCCGCCCTTACCAAGTCAAATATTTCCCTTCCGGTCTCGTATTTGGTGAATGCCAAAACGTCAACTCTCCGCGCCTTGCTTCAATTGTCTAGGCCAGTCCGGGGCGCGACCGGATGTGCAGATTGCCGCCAGCCTAAAGCACTCCATGGTCCCACAAAACCAATCTGAAGGAAAGGATGATTTTACTTCATGCCGTTAGCGTATAAAGGCTGGTTGAATGAGCAGGCGGTCTGGCGGCTCGCGGTGGACAAGGAGCGGTTGCTGTGTGAGGGGTGCGAAAAGAAGAAATACCCAAGAGATGCCCGCATGAGTCGGAACAACCCAGACCAATCGTGTGGGCGGCGCAAAGAGCGCGCGGTGACATACGCGGGTTGATCGAAGTCCCGGATCGCAAGCATGGAATGCTCGAACCACCGGCGCGGCGTAGTTATATACTCTGGCCGCCGTTTTTGCGCCTTAAAGACGCAAAAAACAATTTCACTTCGGCTTGTATCTTATTCTTGATAAATGAGATAAGTAGGTTTACTTGTAAAATTTGTATATCTGTATTTTTTCAATGGATTGCGAGCTAGGCAATGGCTTTGATTTTCTAATTATTGTTTAGTTTCAATAAGTTACAAGCGTATATCCCCAAATAAACAATCCATTATTTTGTACTCTTCCGGACGGCTCTTTTTTCACCCCCAGAACAGCCAAAAAATTGGAGGTCTTCCGCTGCGGGTTTGTGGCGAGTCTTGCGAAGCGGGAGGCGTGACGCGAGCGGATCATGTTGTGCGCTCTCCAGTTGATAGCGTAGTATACTACGCTATCACTTCGGCGTCAAGAAACGGCGTGGCGCACGCGGGCGACGCATTTTCCGCAGGAGCGAGGCAGCGCTGCATGGCGCCTCGCCCCGACGTGCTCATGTCCACTCAGAGGTGGCACGGGCGTCTGCCGCCACTGGCAGTCAATTCGTCTGGTGAGTTGAGCAAAGTCTGGTCAGCGCAAAAGGCCCACGGAACGGGAGCCATCGCACGAATTCTTTCTTCATGATTGCCTGCCCGACTGCCGATAGTCCACGTGGATGGAAAATCCGTCAGCGAATCGCGCGCAAGGCGCGATGCGACGAGCATGGAGCAAGAAGGAGAAACGATCGTGAAAGCAATGATCAGTAAAGCAGTCCTACCGGCCGTGGTGCTTACGTTTTGTTTGTGGGGTAGCAGGGCCGCCCGCGCGGATAACTACACGTTCAGCGCCGGCAATTTCAGCCGGTCCAACATTGGCAACGTCTACGGCGCGACCGGTTATGATGGCCTCACACTCACCGGAGATAGCGGCAGCTTCAGTCTTAACCCCGGCGCTTCGGTTACTTTGCCAATTTCCAGAGTCTTCTTTAATGTGGGCTACACCGGCTCGAATTCCGCCGGACCCACAACCGGCACCGCGGCCTTCAGCGTTACTCTTGACGGCGTCATGCAGACTTTCAATCTGCCTTTCACCGTGGACATCGGCAACTATTACGACACGCTAACGCTTTCGAGCAACAGTCTGGATTTTAATCTCGGACGTTCTGGCTCCGTATCGCTCACCGCCCTGCAGTTTGGTCCGCTGGCTTCGGGGGGTCCCACTTACGGCACACTGGAGGGGACGTTTGCCACCAGCGCCGTTCCCGAGCCTGCAGAACTCACCCTCTTTGGAACTGGCCTTCTTGGCATCGCAGGCCTGATGGCGCTCTTCCGCCGGGGGCGTAGGTCCGGCGATCCGGTGGCCGTCCCGGTTTCAAAAGACACCGGCAAGTAAGGATTGCGATCAACCCGCGAGGGCGGGATATTCCAGCCGCCCTCCGGCTCCTTCCCCACCCTACCTACCTAAAGCAGCGGAACCCGGACTGTCACAGGAATCCTGGCACACACGGTAACAGATGTTAGGGTGCCATACGGCGCTGCCTCGCCCCTATATATCCAGGCCCACTCAGTGGTGGCATGGGCGTCCCGCCCATGAGAGCATAAGGCAAGAATTCACGGCCGGGACGGCCGTGCCACAGCAGAGCCATCTGCCGCCACTGGCCCCGAATATTTACGCCGGGTGGCGCATACATCGCTGCCGTTGCGATGTGTGCGGCTATGAGAGTCAGCGGACAGGCGGTAGTGGGGCGAGCGTCCTTACAGCAAAATCTGGGCGTGATTCAAGGCCGGTTTTCAGGCGGGGTGTTCTCTTGAGCGCCCACATGGCATACCACGCCATGTATGCGCCACCCGGCGGTTTTTTGCTGTTCGCAACGCCAAAGTCAACAAGCCGCAGTGTTCGACGGCGAACGCTGCGCTACAACGCTCATCCGGCTAGTTTGCTGGTTTCGAACAGGAACTTTCTACTTTGCTGCAATAAGAACTTCTCATATTGCTGCGACAGGGTGTATCTATGAATGGTCTGCCTCGGGCCTGGGCGGTGTATACTGACACCTTCATACTCCACCCGGCAGAGGATCTAGCAGCGCGTGCCATGCAAGCCACAAGTTCCGCCGCCATTCAAAAAATAGAGCCCGTCCGGAAAATCGAAGGCCGGTTACGGCTTCCGGGGGACAAATCCATCTCTCATCGCTATGCCATGCTCGGTGCTGTGGCCGAAGGAAGCACGGAAATTCAGGGTTTTGCATCGAGCGCCGACTGCCAGAGTACGCTCGATTGCCTGCTGGCGCTGGGAGTCCGGATCGAGCGAGAAGGCAGCCATGTGCAAATCGAAGGGCAAGGCATCGCCGGGCTTCGCAAGCCAAATGCGCCCTTAAACGTGGGAAATTCCGGTTCGACCATGCGCATGCTTTCCGGAATTCTCGCCGGCCAATCTTTCAACTCAGTGCTTACCGGCGATGAATCCCTTTCCCGCCGGCCCATGAAGCGCGTCATTGAACCACTCACGCGGATGGGTTCGCACATTCGCTCTTCCCCAGGCGGCCTTCCGCCTTTGGAAATTGAGGGCGCGCGGCTCACACCCATCCGTTACCAGCCGCCGGTCGCCAGCGCTCAGGTAAAAAGCGCAGTTCTGTTTGCCGGCCTCCTGGCGGAGGGCGAAACCGAAGTTTATGAACCCGTTCCGACCCGGAATCACACTGAAATTGCCCTTGAACAGATGGGCGCCGCGCTCGTCCGCGTAGACGGACACATTTCCATTCGCGGCCCTGCCCTTTTGCACGGCCTGCGAGTGCAAGTGCCTGGAGACATTTCTTCCGCGGCTTTTTTCCTGGTGGCGGCCTTGCTGATACCGGGCTCGCGCCTGACGATCGAGAACGCGGGCTTGAACCCCACTCGTACCGCCGTGCTGGACGTGCTGCGCGGAATGGGCGCCCGCATTCAAACTCAGAACCTCCGCAACATAAACGGCGAACCGGTTGGGGACATCGAGATCACCTACAGCGAGCTCGAAGGAGGCGAACTGCCACTTGAATCTATCCCCAATCTGATTGATGAGCTTCCCGTTTTGGCTGTGCTTGGCGCGCACACACGCCGGGGAATATCCTTTCGCGGCGCCGCCGAGCTTCGCGTGAAGGAAAGTGACCGCCTGGCGGCGGTGGCGGAGAATTTGCGCCGCCTGGGAGCGGAAGTGGAGGAGTTCCCGGACGGCCTGCATGTGCCCGGTAGCCAGAGGTTGCGCGGATCAACGGTTGAAAGTTATGGAGACCACCGCATCGCCATGGCCTTCGCCTTAGCCGGGCTCGTGGCAGAAGGCGGCGTGGCCGTTCACGGCAGCGATTGCGCCGCCGTCTCGTTTCCCGAATTCTTTGCTACGCTCGCCCAGGTGAGCCATTATTGATTCTTGCAAAATAGTGTGCGAATTTTCTCCATAGCGGCTCTGTCCTGATCGCCGAAAGACGCCGGTGGGGACACCGGCGCACCAAGAAATGATTTCCCTCGATGCAGAACAATTCGTCGCGCAATACAAGTTGCAGGATCCAAATCTTTCCGGAACAGCGGAGTCCGGCCTTAACATGCTGCTCGGCTTCATCGCCGAAGACCCGGACGTCTCCGATCTACGGTGGGCCGCCTACATGCTCGCTACCGTCAGGCATGAGTGCGCCAACCTCTGGCGGCCAGTCGAAGAGTACGGCATGGGCGCTGGGCACCCCTACGGTCTGCCCGCCACGGTCGCCGCACCCGACGGGACAACTTACACCAACAGCTATTACGGGCGCGGCTACGTTCAACTGACCTGGCGCTATAACACTGACCGCATGGGCCAGGCGCTCGGCCTCAGTAACGCTCTCGTGCTTCACCCCGAACAGGCACTCGAACCGCAGACTTCCTGCAAGGTAATGTCCTTCGGCATGCGCAACGGTTCTTTTACCGGGAAAAGTCTTAAGGATTACATCCATGATGACGTATGCGATTATCTGAACGCCCGCCAGATCATTAACGGCCTTGACCAAGCGCCGCTGATCCAGTCCTACGCCGCGAACATCGAGGCCTTGCTCCGGGCGAATCTGGCTGCGAATTCGGCCTCGCCTCAGACTGCCGCCGTTGTAGGACCAAGAATTCGGCGCTTCGCCCGTCTCGTTCGAACCCTGTTCTCTAATCCCTGGTTTCGTAAAACCACAATTCCGCGCCACGATTGGCGCGGCCCGGGACCGCCAGGTACAGACTGTTGTGCTTTGCCATCAAACCATAATAGGTGCTCGTGCGCGCGCCGATGGCGGTGGGTATCTTCGCGATGCGCTCGTACCGGTTAGGATCAATCTGCTGGTAGACAAAAATGAACCCTTCCCCGCTCGGCACGTAAATGCGCCTGCGCGTAGCGTCATACCACATATCATCCGTGTCGGCGGCTCCGGGCAGACTGGCCACCAGCTTGCCCGTGTCCATGTCCAATACCAGCAGCCTTGCCGGCCTGCGCGCTGCCACAAACAACCGGTGGTCCGCTTCGTCCAGCGCCATCGGGAAATTAGTCCCGGCTGTCGTCAGCTTCCATTTCACAATCGCGTGCGTGTTCCGGTTAATGACCGCAATCTGGCTGATCGACGCTAGATTCACGAAAATTCTCGGCCCCCCTTGCTCCAGTTGGAACGACTCCGGATGCACACCAACCTGGAAGTCGCCCCCCAGACGCTGATCCGTCCTTGCGTCAAACATCCCGATGGCTCCCTCGCCATAGGCCACGTAAACGCGATGAGTGGCAGGATCGTAGCGGAGTTGGTCCGCATCGGCGGGAAACTTGACCGTGCCGATTAATTTGTACGTAGCGCCATCGAAAATCTTGCAGGAACCGTCGCCGCTGTTCGATACCACAATACGGTTCAAGTCGGTAATGTAGGCCACGCCTTGAGGCTCATCCAGCCCTCCCCGGATGGTGTGAATCAGCGTGGCCCGGCGTACGTCGATTACATCCACCGTGTCGTTCCCAAAGTCAGCGACGAACACCCGGCCGGTCTTTGGGTCCAAGGCCATGTGGTCAAAGCGGCCCAGTGCGCCCGGCAGAGGGACGATTCGGTCCAGAAACAACGGCTGATACTCTTCATTTAGTAAAACCCGTTGCGCCACCGCGACAACCGGTATCGACACCAATACAATCACGAAAAGGATGCGCAATAGTTTCATCCTGGTCTCCTTGCTTCTCGATTTGATCACGCAAAATCTTGCCGTCCCAGCCACGGGTGGGTTCGGCTCATAGGCGATTGGCGTTACGAGCGTCCTGCCGTGCGTAACAGGTATTTTGTGAACCGTACATTGTACACTCGCTTGGGGCGCAGAAAGAAGCGGGTATTCGCAACGAGCGGAACCTGCCATCGCTTCGCCATGCGCCGTAATACCGGAGAACGGTAGTAGGTCAGTTTAGTTATTGTAGCGGCGGGCTTCAGCCCGGCACAGCCTTCAAAATGCCGACCTGAAGGTCGGCGCTACACCAAACTGCACCACTACCCGGAGAGCCGCTTGCTTGACTTTGGTTTGCAGTATTCGATATGTTGGCAATCGCGGCAACCCTCGCGATCATGAACAAGAACCAACGTCGCTGGCTGGGATGGTGCGTAGGGGCGGTCATCCTCGGACTCATCCTGTTCCGGCTGCGCCGCAGTTCGCAGTGGAGGGGCTTTCGATGGGGTCATTTGTGGTTCCTGCTGACCCACCTGAACTCAGGACTGTTGATCCTGGCGATTACTGTAAGTTGTCTCACCTATCTGGCGCGAGCCTATCGCTGGAAGTTCTTCGTGGACCCTCTCAAAAAGTGTTCTCTCTGGACGCTTTTCAAGGGCCAGATTTTCGGATTCAGCTCGATCTACCTCATTGGCCGCACCGGAGAAATCGTGCGGCCCGCTTACATCGCGAAAGCCGAAAGACTGCCCTTTACCTCACAGCTTGCAGTCTGGGTTCTCGAGCGAATTTATGACTCGGTGACTCTGGTCGTGCTTTTCGCGCTGGCGCTTTACTTTGAGCCTGTGCCCGCCATGGATTCGCGCCCGGCCCGGCTCCTGAAGGAAATGCATCAAGCAGCGCTGGGTATCTTGCTCCTGTCCGCTCTTTTGGTAGCCGTGCTCGTGGTTTATCGCGTTTATTCAGAGAGCATCCTGGCCGGTTTTGAACGATTCCTGGCTTTCACTCCGGAGAAATTGCGAGTCCGCCTTATTGGCTTTCTACGGTCTTTTTCGACCGGCCTCGAGGTGATCCAAAATTTCCGGGACTTTTCCGCGAGCCTCTTGTGGACGGCCGTTCTGTGGGCGCTGAACGTCACGGTAATATGGCTTAGCCTGCACTGCCTCGGCGGCAGCCTTGGAGCGCTGTCATGGTGGGCGGCGGCGCTCGTTCTCGCTTTAGCAGCCGTCGGCCTGGCCATTCAACTGCCGGGAGTAGGAGGCGGTTACCAGGTGGCGGCCCTGCTCGCGCTCGAAGAGATATTTCACGCGCCACCGGCAGCCGCGGCAAGCGCCGCCATTATGACCTGGGTCACGGTGATGGCGCCGTGCCTTCTGATAGGGCTCGGCCTGCTAATCTACGAAGGTCTAGGCGTCAGCAAACTCCTAGCCGCTGCAGAGGAGCAGCGCCAGTTGGTTACTCCAAAGACCTAAATTATGAAGTGCCCATTCTGCAGCCATCTTGAAGACCACGTAGTGGACTCGCGCGAGGCCAAAATCGGCGACACCATCCGCCGCCGCCGCGAGTGCACCCGGTGCAACCGGCGCTTCACCACCTACGAGCGGATTGATGAAATCCCTTACATGGTGGTAAAAAAAGACGGCCGCCGCGAAAGACTCGACCGTCAGAAGGTTCTGGCGGGTCTGTTGAAGGCTTGCGAACGCCGCCCCGTGCCGGTGAGCAAGCTGGAAGAGATCGTCAATGAAGTGGAAGCTTACGTCGGCGAGTCTCCGGCGCGCGAACGGCCCACCTCCGCGGTGGGAGAATTGGTGATGAACCGCCTTAAGAAGCTCGACAAGGTCGCCTACGTCCGCTTCGCCTCCGTCTATCTGGACTTCAAGGACGTGCGGGAGTTCATGGATGAACTGAAGGACTTGCTTAAGGCCAGGGGCAAATAATCAGGCACAGCAACTCTCAGCAACCAGACATCCTGTAGCGCAACGCTTCCTCAGCGGCTGCGCGGCCCGATCGAACGCAATCTGGTATCCCAAGGCCCGAGTAAGCATTGCCCGCCAGAAACAGACCAGGAAGCTTCTCCACTTCCTCTTGAATTACCCGCACCCGGTCCTCGTGGCCCACTGAATATTGAGGTAGCGCGTGAGGCCACCGGAAGATGCGATAGAATGCGGGCCGCTGCGAAAGACCCAGTACAGCCCGAAGCTCGCTCGTGACGGCCGCCATTATATCCTCATCGCTCCATCGGACGATTTCAGAATTTCGCGATCCGCCCAGAAAGCACCGCAACAACGCGCCCTGCGCCGGAGCGCGAAATGAAAACTTTGAATGAACGAATGTACACGCCAGAAGTTTGCCTCCCTCCCGCCGCGGAACCAAAAAACCAAATCCTGGCGGCAGCGCCGGTGCGACCCTAAAACCCAGCGCAACGGTCACGGCTGGAGCGTATGGAATCTCCTCGAGCGGCTTGGCGAGACCTGCATGAAGCGGCTTCAGCAGCCTTGCGCAATCGAACGCGGGTAAAGCGAGGATCACAGCATCTGCCTCAACCAGGGCGCCCGTTTCGCAGCGCACAGTGTATGTCCGGTTCGATAGTCCCCCGGAGGGCCTCTCGCCGCGCACGGCGATCTCCGCCACCTTCTGCCCCAGATGGACTCGCGGCTGCGGTGAGCCGCTGCTGAGATTTAGAGCGAGGGCGTGGATGATCCCTCCAAGTCCTCCTCGCAAGGTCGTGAAAATTGGCTTGCCGCCCTTCCGCTGCTTATTCGCTTTCAGCGCGCCCCGGATCACGCTGCCGTGCTCCCGTTCGAGCGCCAAAAACCGGGGAAGCACTGCCCGTGCGCTTAGCTCTTCGGGGTCCGCGCCGTAGACCCCCGCGAGCAGAGGTTGCACGATGTTTTCGAGCAGATCATCGCCAAAGTGACGCCGGACGAATACGGCAACGGATTCGTCCGCGCCGGCCCCGTCTTTCTTGTTAGACGGCCGCCGGAAGATTTCGCGAACTATGGCTACCTTGCTAGCCGCCGACAGCAGCGGCGAGCGCATCGCGGACCACGGGCGGCACGGCACGAAAAACATCAAGCCGTCCGGCAAAGGCGCCAGCCGTCCGCGATGCAGGATATAGGTCTGGCGGACGGCGTCATTCGAGCCGGTCAACTCCCCGCCCAGTCCAAGTTCTTCGCACAGCAAGCGCGCTTCCGGCTTTTCAGTGAGAAAGCTGTCCGGACCGGCTTCAACCACAAAATCTTCTACTCGCTCCGAATGGATCACTCCGCCCAAGCGCCCCCCGGCTTCAAACAGGACTTCGTCCACCGGTGCGCCCGACCGCCGCGCCTGGGCCAACGCGTAAGCCGCCGTCAAACCCGTAATGCCTCCGCCTACCACGGCAACGCGAAAACCGTTATTTTGAGGGACAGACAAAGTTGCGCTCCCGAAGCCGGAAAACCTGGCGGTGCGAATGATTCCTTCTTTTCGAGAATATACAGAGTGACATAAGTCGGCGACGGCCATTTGCTGGTGCGGCGCTCTATGAGCGCCGAAATCCGCCGGTCGCAGACCGGCGCCACAGCTTTCGAGCGTCGGCGACTTATGTCGTTATGTATAGTACAGATTTACTCAGGAGTCAGCCAGCA
>NFUN01000099.1 GCA_002197525.1 Acidobacteria subdivision 13 bacterium RH2 MAG17b
GCGCCAGCCACGAACGCTCACTCCAACCCACCACCGCCAAGCTACGCCCATCGTCCACAAAACCCAGACCGTCCAAACCAGACCGAAATTCCTGAGCGGCCGGTGCCGGAATTTGGGCAGGGCATAGAGCGAGATGCCCAGAATGAAGCTGCCCACCCAGCCGAGTAACTGAGCCTGCCCGTGCGCCTGGATCCAGGCCACGCTGGCCGCGTTGGCGGCCCGGTGCGATGCGATCTCGAGCAGGTTCCAAACTCCAAGCAGTGTTCCAGGCAGTGCCAGAAAAGCCAGCCCCGCCGCTATGAACGCGGCTAGAGCCCTGGCGGCCCGCCGCTCCGGACCCGGATCGGCGTAATCCCCTGCAGATAGGCGGTCGCGCTCATAGGCAGCCCGCCACGCTTCCGGCAAGCCGGCTGTTTTCGCTCCGTGTTGAAAAGATATTCCTTGATTCACGACGGCCCTTGAGATGGGATTCTTACCGGCACAGTATACTTCCACTCTTTCGCACCACAGTGACTAAAGTCACAGATCACACGGACCCGATTCCGCTAAACTTCAAGTTGGATTATTCCGGGAAAGGAACAACACATGGACGTTATTGACCGTAGCGCTCGAGTGGGAGACGTTGCCCGTACATAGCCGGAGACGATGCGGATATTCTCTCAATACCAGCTCGACCTGTGTTGCGGCGGGGCGCACTCGTTGGAGTTTGTTGCCCAACGCCACGGACTCGATCTCAGCCGCCTGCTGGCCGAACTCAACGAGGCCGTTGAACGCAGCGCTCAGCAGCCGAAATAGGAGTTCAAGACCATGCCCAGGATCACTGCATCAACCAGCGTGGCTGATATCTTGGATATCTGTCCAAGCGCCCGGCGCATCTTCGACCGTTACGGCCTGAAGGGCTGCGGTGGCCGCGAAGGGCCGGTCGAGTCTCTCAGTTTCTTTGCGCGCGTGCATCAGGTGGATCTGGAGGCTCTTTTGAAGGACCTCAACGCTGAGGCCGAAAATCCCTCAGCGGAGAATGGCCTCTACAAAGAAACGCTGGCCGACACCATCTACCGGCGCTTTTTCAAGGCCGGAATTGCCATCGCTCTGACGCTCGGAGCGTTCTGGGGCGCCGTCAGCCTGCTGCAGATTTCGCTGGGAAAAGACCTGTTGCAGCCCCGCCTGATCCCTGCCATCCACGCGCATGCCCACGCCATGATCTTCGGCTGGGTCGGATTGCTTGTGATGGGATTCGCCTACCAGTCGTTTCCGCGCTTCAAATACACCACTTTGTGGCGGCCCAGCCTTGCCAACCTTACCTTTTACTTGATGCTGAGCGGAATTGCCGCGCGGGTGGCGGCCGAGATGCTCCAGCGCGGGCCGGCCGCAATGGGCCTGGGCGCCCTTTCCGCCAGCTCCGAATTCGCGGCGATCTTTCTTTTCGTGGTGATCATTCTAAAGACAGCCGGCCGGTCCATGGAACCACATAACCCGTATGAGAAATTCATTTTTGCCGCTCTTTTCTGGTTCCTGGCGGCCGCCGTTTTCAGCGCCGTCTTTTTCTTCGCGCAGGCCACGGCGGCCAATGAGAGCCAACTGGTTTACCGCATCGCGCTGTTGGATCTTCCGCTGCGCGACGTGCAGTTGTTCGGCTTTGCCACGATCATCATCGCCGGCGTGAGCCAGCGCTTCGTGCCGGCGGTCTATGGCCTCGGCCAGCCCAAGCACGACCGCCAGAAGGTGATTTTCTGGCTAATGAATGGCAGCCTGCTGCTGGACGTGGTGAGCTACGTGGCTCTCCTTACGAGCGGCAACCCGCTTTTCGCGCTGACCCTGGAAATTGCAAACCTTCTGGCGACCGTATGGGGAGTGATGCTGGTTCTCCAGCTTCGCATCTTCACCAGGCCCGCAGAATCCGACCGCAGTTGGAAGTTCGTCCGCGCCGCCTACGTCTGGCTCCTGATCGCCCTGGCCATGATGCCGTTGACTCCGCTTTACGGGGCCGTGACGCATCAGGCGTTTTCTCATGCCTGGTGGGGCGCGCATCTCCATGCGCTCACGATGGGTTTCATAAGCTTGATGATTATCGGGGTTGCCTCACGCGTGGTTCCCATTTTGGCGGGCATCGACTCGAACCAGATCACCTCCCTCTGGGGGCCGTTCATCCTGTTGAATCTGGGATGCGCGGGGCGCGTGTCGCTGCAAGTCCTCACGGACTTTTATCCCGGCGCCTCCTATGCATTGATCGGCCTTACCGGTTTCATGGAGCTGGCGGGGCTGGCTTGGTGGGGGGTTGGATTGTGGCGGATCATGAACCTTTCAAAAACTCGCGGCGCCCGCAGCTTGCGAATGCCTGCTCCCGGTTCCGCCTGATTCGGGCGGGCGCAAGCCGGAGCTTCCTTCGGTGGCGTCCTACTCCCAGCGTTTCGCCTCGGCCCTGAGAGCGGCCAAATCGGTCACAATAACCGACTTGCCTTTCAGCCGGAGAACCCCCAGGATCTGAAGGCGCCGGAGATTCCTCGAAACAAGCTCTCGCACCGTGCCCACCTGGGCCGCCAATTCCTCCTGAGTGCACGGGAGCGTAAATTCCGTGCCACCTCTGGTCGCGCGCCCCTTGCTGTCAGCCATCCGGCAGAGCCGCGCCGCCAAGCGGTGACGTACGCTCTTGAACGATAGTTCCTCGATGATCTCCACCAGCTTGCGCAGCCTGGAGCCCATAACCCTGAGAATCTTCAGCGCGACGTCCGGATGCTGGCGGCAGAGCTCATAAATATCCTTCTTGTTGATATGAAGAAGCGCCGCCCCAGTCACCGCTGCCGCCGAGGCAGGATAAGGCGCATCGTCAAAAATCGGCAACTCGGCCAGCGAACTGCCGGCTCCAAAGATCATCAGCACCCGCTCACGACCGCTCGGAGAAATCTTAAATACCTTGACTTCCCCCCTCTCGATCACGTAGAGACCATCGCAGCGATCGTCTTCGCAAAAAATCAGCGCGCCCGGTTCATATTCGCGGCGGCATGCACGCTCAGCCAAGAAGGCCAACTCCACCTCAGAAAGGTCGGCAAACAGGGGAACAGACTTCAGGAAATCCACGCCTGCTGTTCCGTTCTTCGTCATTCTCCTATTGTAGGATGGAAGCAAGGTTCCGAACTATTGAAGTTCCCATAATGAGTGCGCCACGCAAGAATCGCACACCCAAAGGGTCTGCGCCAGCCCGCGTTTGCGGCTTTTTGATGAGCTTTCCTGAACGAGCCACGAGCTACCCAATCAGGTCCGCGCAACGGGGCTACGAACAGGCTTGTAGCGCAGGGTCCGTTTTGCGACCCTGCGGTTTTTGTTTGTACCATCAAGAAACAAGCCGCAGCGTTACAATGCGAACGCTGCACTACAATCTTCCGCTATGGCGGGCGAGGGCGCGATGCTTGAGGAAGCGTAGCGCCGTGGAGTGCGGCAGCAAAGCTCCTGCTTTCGCCCGCGCACCGTAATCGGCCGGGGAATATGCGCCGAGAAGGCAGAAGCAATACAAGAAAAGCGGCAGCTATGCTGCCGCACTCCGCCAACCGGCCGGCATTCTGGGGGATGTGGGTTGGCACACGCTTCGACACACCTTCGGAACACTCATGAAGGCGAATAGCGAAGACATCAAGACCATCCAGGAACTGCTCCGCCACGCGAATTACAAGGTGACCGCCGACGTTTACACGCAGGCGATGACCAAGGCGAAGCGCGAGGCGCAAAGCAGGGTAGTCAGGATGATTCTGCCGGGGCAGGCTGCAAAAAAGGTGGTCTGAATCGGCTGTTTTCTCTTATCGAACCCTTTCGAACCCTCAGGCGAAGGGGCCGATGTCAGTAACCTCTTTAGAATGTTGGCGTCCCCGACGGGATTTGAACCCGTGTTACCGCCGTGAAAGGGCGGTGTCCTAGGCCGGGCTAGACGACGGGGACGATAGTTTTGAAGCGGTCACTTGGCGCAACACGGAGGAAAGCGGTCCACCGCACCCAGGGTCAGGCTGGAGTCGAAAAAAGACGTCTCACAGTTCGCCCGCTCCGCCCAAGCAGATTGCAGGTGAACGAACTCAATCGTAACAGCCAGTGTTCAGGCCTGTCAATTCAGTGTACTCGTCCAGTAGATTAGTGACACTCAGGTTCCTTTCGAGGAGATGAGGATTGAGCCAAGAACTGCTGGGGAGTGAGATAGCCCAA